>NZ_CAMPHN010000009.1 GCF_946885885.1 uncultured Pseudomonas sp. | reverse complement strand
GAACTGCATGAATTCGACAAGTTGAAGCGATTGCTCTCGCAGTTGGACGAGCAGGTCCCAGGCAACAGTGAAATCGCCGTGCTCCGCTCGCTTTATATGCGTGCCATCAACAACGCCAAAATGGCAAAAGAGCCGTAACGCCGATAAGAAAAATCTGCCTCACGAGGAGCTTGTCCATGAACACAACCACCAAGCTGGTTATGGCCGGCATCTGTCTAGCATCGCCCATTAGCGCCTTCGCCAACTGCCTGAGTGCCTACTCGGGGTACTCGTCTGGCGGCATATTCGCCGAACAGGCGATCTCCAACCACCCCGAGTGTTTCGGCGGTGGCACAACCACTTCACAAGTGCTGCTCAACGCCACCGCGGCCCAGCAATTTTCCGCTATTTCCGATGCCCTAGCGCGGCGCTGGACGGCGCCCGGCGCGCCCAGTCTTGCGGCCAATGGCGGCGGCCGGGGCATGGCCGCGGGCGATGTGGCGCAGCCGTTCAACCTGTGGGGCAACGTCACCGACGACGATATCGATCAGCGTTACGAGAACAACTCTGGCAGCGACACCAAGAACGACTTCGATATCCAGAACTACGTGCTCGGCGGCGACTATAGCCTGTCTTCCGCGCTGGTGGTTGGCCTGTCCGTGGCCATCGACAGGGGCGATCTGTCGGGGATAACCACGGCCATAGGCGCAGAAAGAAACGACTTGAGCAGCCGCGGTTATATGGTCGCCCCCTATATCGGCTGGCAACTGAACGACGAGTTCTCCCTGGATGCCAGTATCGGCCTCGGCCAGGGCCGCCTGGACGCGAGCAACAGCAGCACCCAGGATGTGGATCGTTGGTATACCGGGGTCAATCTCAATTACCAACGTTGGCTGGATAACTGGCAATTCACCGGCAGACTCGGCTATCTGCATGCCGAAGAGCACTACGACGACGTTGATCTGCGTGGCGAAACCGAGGATCTGTTAGGCCAGAGCAAGCTGCAGGACTCCGACGCGAAGAACAAGCTCGACCGTATCCAAGTGGGCGGACAAGTCGGCTATTGGTTGAACGGCTGGCTGCCCTATGTCGGCCTCAAATACATGGACGACCTGCACCGTTCGACAACGCTGAACTTCTCCCCCGACGACCCTATCGGTAAAGAGGCCTGGGTATGGACGGTAGGCGTGAATTATTTCTCGCTGGCCCATGGCATCACTGGCGGCGTGGCCTATGAGCAGGAAGAGGGCCGTAGTCACCAGAACATGAATACCTGGGTGGCCAACCTCAACCTGCGCTTCTGAGTCAAACCTATGCCCTGGGCACGTTGGCAACTGTTGGCCGCAGCGATAGGCGCGGCCCTGCTGAACGCCTGCGCCACCCAGGGCCCGGCGTATCTGCAGGGCGCACAGGGCCAACCTGAGTCCTGGGCCCCGGCCCGCGGCTGGACGCCCGTGGCGCTACAGCCGGGGCAATTCAAGTTGTTGGCCTTGCTGCGGCAAACCGGGCAGCCGTCCAGCCTGACAGTATATCTAGAAGGCGACGGTGCGCCCTGGCATAGCGCCTATCGACCACCGCGCGACCCTACGCCGTTGCGGCCCATGGCGTTGTTGCTGGCCGAACGCGACCCGAGCAGCAACGTCGCCTACCTGGGCCGGCCCTGCCAGTATCTCGCGCCAGCGGCGCTGGCCGATTGTTCGAGTGCCTACTGGAGCGAGCGGCGTTTTGCGCCCGAGGTGCTGAGCGCCATGGATCAGGCCCTGAGCCAGCTCAAGCAACTGGCTGGCGCCGAACGCTTGCGCCTGATCGGTTATTCCGGCGGCGGCGTGATCGCCACCCTGTTGGCGCAGCGGCGTGACGATGTCGAGGCGCTGGTCACCCTGGCGGCGCCGCTGGCGCTGGCCGAGTGGGCACGGCTAAAGGGCCTGTCGCCCCTGCATGGCTCGCTCGACCCGCTGGACGGGCCTGGGCCGCTGCCCTATGCCGTGCACCTGGTAGGTAAGCGTGATCAGGTGGTGCCGGATAGCCTTGGCGCACGCTTCGTCGCCCGCCACGGTGGGCGCCTGCAGCGCGTGCCCGACTTCGACCATGGCTGTTGTTGGGTGGAGCATTGGCCAAGGCTGCTACCGAACCAGGAGATTGAGTGATGCGAACGCCAGCTGTTGCAGCTTTGCTTGCCATTGTCACGGCGGCCCTGATCAGCGTGCAGGCTCTGGCCGGCTTCCGCCCTCCGCCCTTTGCCGGCGGTATACCCGGCCGCGCACAGATGCAGGCAATCGATATACAGCGCCACCAGGCGCGCACCCTGCTGTACCGCGAAGCGCTTGAGGAATTGCGGCGCAACCCGCGGGTGGTGGATGTGCGCGAGTGCAACGCGAGCGATGACGACCAGGCCTACTGCCTGCCCAAGGCCGCCCCAGCCGGGGTGCCTGCGGCCATTGCCGGACGTCCGATAGAAAAGCGCGTGGCGCTGTTGATTGGCAATAACCAGTATTTGGCACCGATCCCGCCCCTGCTCACCCCCATCCACGATGTGCAGCGGGTCGCGGCCACCTTGAAGCAGGTTCTCGGTTTCGAGGTGCGGGTGCTGACCAATGCCAGCAAGGCCGACATCGTTCGCGCGGTTGCCGCACTGGCCCGCGAGCTGACGCCGGCCGATGCGGTGTTTGTCTACTACGCCGGGCATGGCTATCTGTTCGATGAAACCGAGATGGGTTATTGGATACCCAGTGACGGCTCGGTGAAGAGCGCGGCGCAGTGGCTCTCCAATAAGGACATCGCCACCTTGCTGCGGGCGATACCCGCCCGTCAGGTGCTGCTGGTCTCGGACAGCTGCTTCTCCGGCACCCTGGTTCGGGGGCCGTCTTACCAGGGCGGCAAACTCTCGACCGCCGAAGTCCTGCGCAAGCGCAGCGTGTTGGTGTTGTCTTCCGGCGGCGAAGAGCCGGTATCCGACGAAGGCAAGGACGGCCATTCCGTGTTCGCCTGGCATTTTCTGCGCAGCCTGCAGCAACTGAACGCCACGGTAGCGGGCTTCGATGTGTATCAGGTTGTGCGCCATGGCGTTAGCCAGGACTACCCGCAACAACCGCAGTATGGCGCAGCGGCGGTTGCCGGCCATGAGGCCGGTGGCGAGTATCTGTTCGAGCGGCGGAGCAACTGATACCTGAACCTTTGCCGCCCGGTTTGCGGGCTATGGGGGAGCAGCGATGCAGTGCAGTCGAGCCAGGCTCAGCCGCGGCTGGTAACCGCTATCCGCTCGATCAACCACTGCAATGCCGGGTCGCGCTGGCGTTGCGCCAGGCTGACGATCTCCAGATGGAACGGGCCCAGGGCAAACGGCAGCTCGAACAATTGCAGCGGCAACAGCGTCGCGAAGTAGCGCGCCAACTGGCTGGGCAACACCGCCGCGAGCTCGCTGCTGGCGACTATATGCGCGGCTTGCAGGTAATTCGGCGTGGTGTAGCGAATATCCCGGCACAGGCCCTGCTCGCCCAACCATTGATCGACCATGCCGCGGGTCTGGCCGCCATGCACCCATAGATGACGCAGCCCGAGAAACGCCGGTAGATCCAGTTCGCCCTGCCCCTGTGGGTGGTCGCGGCGCAACGCCACTTGCAGGGTTTCGCTCATCCAATGGCGACGGGAAAAACGCGCCGGCAATGTCTCGAAACGTCCGATCACCAGATCCAGCTCACCCTTGTCCAAGGCTTCGGCGGGTAGCGTCGAACTCAAGTGCTGGATGTCGATAGCGATGCCCGGCGCCAGCTCGCTGAGCTGCCGGACCAGGCGCGGCATGCAGATCAGCTCGACGTAATCGGTCAGTGCGATGTTGAAGCGCTGACGGCTGCTCGCCGGATCGAAGCCATCGCCGTTTTTCAGGCTTTCTTCGATCTGCCGCAAGGCCGCACGTATCGGCGCCTCCAGGGCCAGCGCCCGCGGTGTCGGTTGCATGCTGCGGCCGACCCGCACCAGCAAAGGGTCGTCGAGCAGCTCGCGCAGGCGGCCGAGGGAATTGCTCACCGCCGGCTGGCTCAGCGCCAGCCGCTCGGCCGCCCGCGAGACGTTGCGCTCGCGCATCAGCGCATCGAACACGCGCAACAGGTTGAGATCGAAATTCGGCAGCACTTATTCACCAAGAGAATACGAGGTATCACAAGTCTAAATTTCAAAAATAGTAACGCCTTGCTTATGGTGTTGGGCGAACTTTCTTCGGCATATGAGGCATGACCATGAGCCACGCTGTTTTCTCCCTCGATCGAGCCGCCGTGATCGGTGCCGGCACCATGGGCCGCGGCATCGTCATGAACCTGGCCAACGCCGGCATCCCGGTGCTGTGGCTGGATAACAATCCGCAGATGCTCGAACAGGCGCTGAAGACGGTGGCCGAGACCCAGGCGCATAACGTCAGACTCGGGCGTATCGATCAGGCGCAAGCCGATGCGCGCCTGGCCTGCATCGTTCCGGTGGACGACTATGCGGCGCTGGGCCCGGTCGATCTGGTGATCGAGGCGGTGTACGAAAACCTCGAACTCAAGCAGCAGATCTTCCGCAGCCTGGACGCCCTGCTCAAGCCCAGCGCGATTCTCGCCAGCAACACCTCGGCGCTGGATATCGACGCCATCGCCGCCGTCACCCAACGCCCGCAGCAGGTGCTGGGTCTGCACTTCTTCAGTCCGGCGCACATCATGAAGCTGCTGGAAATCGTCCGCGGCGCGCGCACCAGCCAGGCTGTGCTCGACGCCGCCTTGGCCCTCGGCCAGCGTATCGGCAAGGTCAGCGTGGTGGCCGGCAACTGCGATGGCTTTATCGGCAACCGCATGCTGCACACCTATGTGCGCGAGGCGCGGATGCTGTTGCTCGAGGGCGCCTATCCGCATCAGGTCGACACCGCGCTGCAAGGCTTCGGTTTCGCCATGGGCCCGTTCCGTATGTACGACGTGGTGGGGATCGACCTGGAGTGGCGCGCCCGCGAGCTTGCCGGCAAGGGCCAGGATGAGCCGACGGTGCAGGTGGATAACCGCCTCTGCGCACTCGGCCGCTTCGGCCAGAAGGCCGGCATGGGCTATTACCGCTACGCCGAGGGCAGTCGTCAGGCCGAGCACGACCCCGAGGTCGACGCCCTGGTGCTGCGGGTTTCCGAGCAGCTGGGCTTCGTGCGCCGGGATATCGACGCCACGGAAATCCTCGAACGCTGCCTGCTCGCGCTGGTCAACGAGGGGGCGAAAATCCTCGAAGAGAATATCGCCGCCAACAGCCATGACATCGACCTGGTGTACCTCAATGGCTATGGCTTCCCGGCCGACAAGGGCGGGCCCATGGCCTGGGCCGACAGCCAGGGCGTGGCGGCGATCGAGCAGCGCCTGAAAGCCTTGCAGCCGCTGTTCGGCGACCATTGGCAGCCGGCCAAATTGATCGAGCATCTGGCCGCCAGCCATAATCGATTCGCTGATGTGCGCGAGGGCCGGGTATGAGCTATCGGGCTCCGCTACGCGACATGCGTTTTGTCCTGCACGAGCTGTTCGATATCGGCGGCCATTGCGCGCTGCTGGGCAATGGCCTGGACCGCGAGCTGATCGACGGCGTGCTGGAGGAAGGCGCGCGCTATGCCGCCGGCGTGGTAGCGCCGCTCAACCGTAACAGCGACGAGCAGGGCGTGACCCTGGAAAACGGTGAGGTGAGTACCCCCGCCGGCTTTGCCGAGGCCTATCGGCAGTATGTCGACAATGGCTGGGCGAGCATGACCGGCCCCAGCGAATACGGCGGTCAGGCGCTACCGCAGCTGCTGGCGTGCAATTTTCACGAGATGTTGATGAGCGCCTCGCTGTCGTTCCGGGTCTATTCCGGGCTGACCGAAGGCGCGGTGCTGGCGCTGTACAAGCACGGCAGCGACGCGCTCAAGCAGGCCTACCTGCACAAACTGGTGAGCGGCCAGTGGGCCGGCACCATGTGCCTGACCGAACCCCAGGCCGGCACCGACCTGGCGCTGCTGCGCACCCGAGCGGAACCTCAGGCCGACGGCAGTTACAAGGTCAGCGGCAGCAAGATTTTCATCAGTGGCGGCGAGCAGGACCTCAGCGAGAACATCGTCCATCTGGTGCTCGCCCGCCTGCCCGAGGCGCCCGCCGGGGTGAAGGGCATCAGCCTGCTGCTGGTGCCGAAGTTCATCGCCAACGCCAATGGCACGCCGGGGGCGCGCAATGCCCTGAGCTGCGGCGCCATCGAGCACAAGATGGGGATCAAGGGCGCCGCGACCTGCGTGATGAATTTCGACGGCGCAACCGGCTGGCTGGTCGGCGAGCCGAACCAGGGCCTGGCTTGCATGTTCACCATGATGAACGACGCGCGCTTCCAGGTCGGTTTGCAAGGCTTGGGAATCGGCGAAGCGGCGTTCCAGGGCGCCCTCGGCTATGCCCGCGAACGCCTGCAATCGCGCGCTCTCAGCGGCGTCGCCGAGCCGCACAAGGCGGCCGACCCGATCATCGTTCACCCAGATGTGCGGCGCATGCTGCTGACCCAGAAAACCCTGGTCGAAGGCAGCCGCATGCTGGCCGCCTACTGCGCGCGCCAGCTCGACCTCGAACACGGTCACCCGGACGCCGCGGCGCGCAAGGCCGCCGGCAAGCGCGCGGCGCTGCTGATTCCTATCGTCAAAGCCTTCCTCACCGATATGGGTCAGGAAGCCGCCAGCCTCGCCGTGCAGGTCTACGGCGGCCACGGCTATATCCGCGAGTGGGGCATCGAACAGCTGATGCGCGACAGTCGCATCACTCAGCTGTACGAAGGCACCAACGGCATCCAGGCGCTGGACTATATCCGCCGCAAGGTGCTCGGCGATGGCGGCGCGGAGCTCTCGGCGCTGCAAGCCGAATTCAGCCAACTGTGCGACCGCCAGGCCGCTCGCCCGGCCCTGGCCGAACTGGCCAGAACCGTGCAGACGCGCCTCGGCGAATGGCGCGAGCTGAGCGCCGAGGTGTTGGCCATGAGCCAACGCGACGTGCAGGAAATCGGCGCCACCTCGGTCGACTTCCTGCAGTATTCGGCTTATGTGTTGCTCGCCGGTTTCTGGCTACAGGCCGCCGCGCGGGCGCAGGATGCATTGGATGCGGGCACTGGCGAGGCGGCGTTCTACCAGGCCAAGCTGCACAGCGCGCAGTTCTATCTGCGCCGGGTGCTGCCGCGGGCCAGCGGCCATCGCGAGGCCTTGCTCGGCGGTGCGGATTGTCTGATGGCCATGCCCGAGCAGAGCTTTGCGTTCTGACGAATCGCACGGCGACGGTAGATTGGTGTTGAGCGCAGCGATACCCAACTGCTTATGACGGAGGTGATCCGCAGCGTGCTCGCGCATATTCCCCGGATTGCATCCGGGCTACAAAGGCTTGGAAGGTTGCACTTGCCGGGTTGGAAAACGCGCTTTTGTAGGGTGGACATGGCGAAGCCTTGTCCACCGCGGGCGCCGAGATGGCGGACAAGCCTTCGGCATGTCCGCCCTACGCGTTCCCAGGCCTTGCAGATAAACATGGGTTCTAGAACAAGAGGATCGAAGCATGCATCCCTTCAGTTTCGCCACCACCGCACAGATCATTTGCGAAGCCGGCTCGGCGCGCCGTTTGGCCGCTTTGTGCCAGGAGCGCGGCGCGCGTTCGGTGTTGATCGTCACCGATCCCGGTATCACTAAACTTGGTTTGCTCGATGAACTACTGCCCGGCTTCGCCGAAGCCGGTGTGGCGGTCGAGGTATTCGACCAGGTGCTCGCCGATCCGCCCGAAGCCATAGTGCTGAGCGCGGTGGCCCAGGCCAAGGCGCTGGGCGCCGAGCTGATCGTCGGCTTCGGCGGCGGCAGTTCGATGGACGTGGCCAAACTGGTCGCCCTGCTCGCCCACCCCGGCGGCACGCAGACGCTGACGGACGTCTACGGCGTCGGCAATGCCAAGGGCCGACGCCTGCCGCTGATCCAGGTGCCGACCACCGCCGGCACCGGCTCTGAGGTGACGCAGATCGCCATTATCACCACCGGCGAAACCAGCAAGATGGGCGTGGTTTCGCCACTGCTGCTGCCGGATCTGGCGCTGCTGGATGCCGACCTGACCCTCGGCCTGCCGCCGGCGATCACCGCCGCCACCGGGATCGACGCCATGGTGCATGCGATCGAGGCCTACACCAGCGCACTGAAAAAGAATCCACTGTCCGACCTGCTGGCCCGCGAGGCCCTGCGTTTGCTGGCGGCCAATCTCGACGAGGCGGTGCACAACGGCGGCAACCGCGAGGCGCGCCAGGCCATGCTGCTCGGCGCCTGCCTGGCCGGCCAGGCGTTCGCCAATGCGCCGGTGGCGGCGGTGCATGCCCTCGCCTATCCGCTCGGCGGGCACTTCCATATTCCCCATGGCCTGGCCAATGCCCTGGTGCTGCCCCATGTACTCGGCTTCAACGCCGAAGCGGCGGCGCCTTTGTATGCCGAGCTGGCGCCGCTGGTGCTCGGCGAGCGTTTGCGCCCCGGCGATGCGCTAAGCCAAACCGAGCAATTTATCGGCGCATTGGCCGACTTCAGCACGCGCAGCGGCCTGCCGACGCGCCTGCGCGATGTCGGCGTGCCTGAAAACAGGCTGGCGCAATTGGCGGCCGACGCCATGTTGCAACAGCGCCTGCTGGTGAATAATCCACGGGAGATCAGCGAGGCCCAGGCCCTGGCGATTTACCAGGCGGCGTATTAAGCCACGGCCTTTGTAGGGTGGAGATGGCGAAGCCTTGTCCACCGCGTGAGCCCCAGATGGCGGACAAGCCTTCTGCATGTTCGCCCTACTCGTTAATCACTGGATTCTCGCGGCCAAGGCCGCTCCTACAGATGACCGCGCGCTCTCGTAGGAGCGGCCTTGGCCGCGATGCTCTGGCAATCACCACTGACGCCCACTACGTGGATTCGCAGAACAAGGACACCCATGAACCAAGAGCATCTACGCAGCGACTACCTGCACTTCCAGCCGATCACCACGCGCTGGCACGACAACGACCTCTATGGCCATGTTAATAACGTGACCTACTACAGCTACTTCGACAGCGCGGTGAACGCCTACCTGATCGAGGTCGGTGGCCTGGATATCCATGACGGTGCGGTGGTGGGCTTCGTGGTCAGTTCCAACTGCGACTATTTCGCCTCCATCGCCTTTCCCGAGCGCATCGAGATCGGCCTGCGGGTCGGCAAGCTGGGCAATAGTTCGGTGCAATACGAGCTGGCGGTGTTCAAGGCCGGAGAGGATGAGGCCTGCGCGGCAGGGCGTTTCGTGCATGTCTTCGTCGACCGCGCGAGCAACCGCCCGGTGACCATCCCCGAGCCCCTGCGCACGGCGCTTACGGCCCTGCTGGTAACCGCGCAATAAGCGACAAACGCTGCCTTTAGCGACATGAACAGCAAAGAAACGACCTTGGTTCATAAAACTGGCACATCTGATGCTTAGTATCAGGTAACTCCAGTTTTGGGGGCCTTGGTACAGGCAGGCCGGGGATTCCCCTCTTTTACACCCGCAGTAGAAAGGCCACCTCTCGAGGTGGCCTTTTTCGTTTACAGCGCACGGATTACGGGGCCTCCAGGCCCTGGCCTGGCTGCCAGTCGGCGCAACAACGGCCTAGGTCCCGGTACAACGCTCTTCCATCCACACGTATCGTTCTGGTGCAGCGCGCCCCAATCGGGCTCACCGCAGCGGCCTTAACGGTACAGCTCGCGACGGAAGATCAAGGGCGCGGCGCCGCGGTAGATGCCGAAAGTGGCCAGGCCGCTCGGGTCGTCGAGTACGCCATCGCCATTCCAATCGAATTTGAGCCAGGCCGGCGCTGCATAGGTCAGCGGCATGCTGCCCGAGCTAGCAGCCCCCGGCGCGCTCAGCAGGTAGTTGCCAAGGCCGGTCAGCGCGACATAAGGGCCGCTGCCCAGCGTCGGCACGCCGCTACCGCTGTCGCTACGCCGATAGGTGCCCAGGGTGACCGCCGCGAAGTCGCTGCAACTGTCCAGGGGATTGGGCGCATAGCCGCTGCCGGTGAAATAGGTGGCGGTAAAGGGCACCGCTAAGTCCTGCAATTCGGAGCCATGGGCATTGCCGATACGCGCCTGGCCCAAACGGAAATCCGGCAAGAGGTTCGGGTCGGGGTTGCCGGTAGCCTCATCGATTACATGATCAGTCACGCTGCCGGTAACCCCATCGCTGTCGGTCGCGGTGGTGAGAATCGCCAGGGCATAGGGCCCACGCGGCTCATTGAACAAAAAGGTCGCGTCGTTGGCGCTGTAATCGAAGTGACCGTTACCCGCGCTACCTGCGTTCAAGTCGCTGCCGCTGGCGACGACGATGCCCTTGCTGCCCGGATCGCTATAGGCGATATCCGAACCGCTCAATTTGGCGAAAGCGCCGGTGTAATTACGCGTTACCGCACCGGCGCGGTTGCGGGCCGACAGCGAACCATTGAAGGCGAAGGTTTGCCCGGCCTTTTGCGCCTGCGCGGGCGGCCCGGGCTGAGCGATCAGCCCCGCATAAGTCGAGATGCCGCAGGCCGGGATCAAGCTGGGGTCTTCGAGATCAAAGCTGGCTGGGTAGAAACGGCCGATATTGACGCTGGTGCCGGGGCCGACGGTCTCGGTGAAATAGCTGCCGGGCGCCGGCGTGGCGCTGATGGTGAATACGCCGACCTCGGAAAGGCTCTGGGCGGTCAGAACCGCCTCCCCCGCACCGGTGTCGATGATATCCACGGTTTCCGTGCCCAGCGCGCCGGCAGCGCCACCCGCCGGCGCGATCAAGGTGCTGGCGAGAGCGATGCCGCTCTGGCGATAGTTCGGCGTGGTGCCGTTGTCGCAAAAATCCGTGTCCCCGTCTTCCTCCCAGGTAGCGCCGCGTACGCGCAAACTGAAGCCATCGCCAGCGGCGACGAACGCCGAACAACTGGCAGTGCCCGAGGCGCAGTCGCTATTCGGCGAATCGCTGTATACGCAGAGGCCAACGGGCTTGCTGACGAACTGATCGGAGCCGCTCATCACCAGCCCGGCCTCCTCCTCGGAGGCCGGCGCATAGCGCGCATTCAAGGTCATCAAGCCGGCATCGGCGTAGCGCACCTTGATAGTCGCGCGCGCGCCCGCGGAGAATTCCAAATCGATATCGGTGCCCGGTAGGCTGCCGGCGACCGGCGTGCCGTTGACCCGCACTGGGCGCGTGCCGGTACTCGGGTCGTTGTAGTCGGACCAGAACTGCAACGTTCGCGTACCCGCCTCGAAGGCCGGCACACAGGCTTCACTGGTGTCGTCCTTACGCACCGCGAACAGCCCAATATCGGCCGATTCCTCGTTGGCCAGCAGCGTGGGCACATCGAAGATAAAGCCGCTGTCGACGAAATCGATCAGGCAACCCGCCGTCGAGCAGGTGGTCTGGCTATTCGGCTTCATGGGCGGTGTCGGTTCCTGCACGCCAAGCGCGACCTGCCCGACTGTCGTATTGCGCAGCTGGAGGATGGCGCTGCCGCCGCTGAAGCTGAGGACATTACCGGCGAGACTGGCCGGCGCGGTCGCGGTCCAGCCAGCGACGGGCGCCAGGGTCATAGTGACCGGCTCGGTGTAAAGCGAGCTGCAATCGGCATTCAGGCAGGCGCGAACGATCACCTGCTGCGGGCTGCAGGTCAGCGCAGGGTTGGCATAGGCGAAGTCGAAATGGTCGATCTGCTCGGTGATCGGGTTGACCGTCGTGGCGCAAACCTGCAAATCGTCCAGCTCGTGGATATTGGTCGAGCCGCCGGTCGAGCCGGTCAGCGACAAGTAGAAGTTTTCCGGCAGCGCGGCCTGGCCGAAAGCGGCCAAGGCATTCACCGCGTCGAGATTGGGCAACACCTCGAAGCCGGCGCCGCTGTCGCGTTCGACGGTCACCAGGGCTTGGCCGTCGACCCGGCCATCCACGGTGATGCGATAGATGTGCCCGGGGCCGGCACTGGTGCTGGCCGCCGCGTCGATCGCCGGATTGAGGTTGGCCGGGGTGCCGGCGATATAGCGGTAACCCTCCGACCCGGAACCGGAGCCGCGAATGGCCACCGAATCGTTGCGCTGTCCCGGCCCGTCGTCGGGGCTACCGCCTTCGGTGGAGAAGTTGCCGTATTCGTCGATGCCCACCCCCAGCCAGCCACCGGCGAAACCGGGGTTGGCCGCATCGCCACGGGTGCCGTAACCCAAAGGCCCGCCAAAGGCGCCCGGCTGCGGGGTGATGCTGGCATCCGAAAGCACCACGGCGATGCCGTCGGCGCCGCTGCCGTTGTAGGCGTAGTGCTTGAACTGCAGCTGGATATAGTTGCCCGCGGCGGGGAACAGGCGCTGCAAGGTCGAGGAAGTGGCGACGTTACCCTGATTGCTGGTCAGGCGCATACGCGCGCTGGCGATGGTCGGTGTGAAAGCCGTGGCGCCGCGACTGGCGACGGCCCAGTCGTCGCCCAGACCGACCCGGTCGAAGTCGTCGTTGAAGCATTGCAGGGTCAGTTCGCATTGGTGCCGCTCGGCCACCAAGGCACTGATCGCCGCCTCGGAGAGCGCGCCGCTGTAGATCCGCAACTCGTCCAACTGACCGTTGAAGTAGCGCCCGGCGAAACGCTGATCCGCGCCCAGTTGCAACGGGTCGCTATTGACCAGCGGCGTACCGCTGAAACTGGCCTGGCCGGCCAGGTTGCCATTGATATAGATGCGCTGATCGCCCGGTGCAAAGCGGATCAGCACATGGCTCCACTGCCCCGGCGTCAGCGCGACATTGCTGTCGAATTCGCGGGTGGCGTTGGGCCCAGTGGTCTGCCACCACCAGTTGACGGTGCCATTGGGCCTGAGGTGAAACTCGTAGTTCTCGTCCTTCGACAGAATGCTCATCAAGCCCGAAGCCGGCAAGGTGTTCGGCTTGACCCAGAGGCCGATGGTGAAGCGATCCTGCAAGGTCAGCAGGTCGTTATGGGCGCGCTGCACGTACTGGTTGGCCGCGCTGTTGAAACTGCCGTACGCACAAGTGCCCAGGGAGTTCTGGGTTGGCAATGCCGGTACGCTGTCCGCGGTATTCGCACCATTGAATACGCTGCCATGAAGACCATTGCCCGAGCTGTCGACCACCTCGTTGGCCGCGCCTGTCCAAGCGCTTTCATCCAGCGACCAGCTCAGTATCTCGGTGATCGCACCGTTATCCGGCGAACAGGCATTGGCCGGTGTCGAGTTGGGTACGCAGGTGCCGATCACCGTGCTCGGGCTATTGACGAAAATCGTCGAGTAACTGGGTGCGGTCAAATCACCGTACACCGTCGAGTTGTTCAGGGTTACCGGACCGCTGACGGAGGTGACGTTGACGCTGTTCTGCGCATCGCCCACGGTGCTGTTGCTGAAGGTCACGGTGCTCGCACCGCTGACCGAGCCACTGGTCATGGTCACGCCGGAAAAGGTCGCGGGGTTGTTCGCCGCGAAAAAGTCGCCGGCGATGGTGCCGCCGGTAATGCTCAGGCCCGAGGAATCCGAGCGCGCGCCGGCCGATAGGTCGGTGCCGTTGGTGGTGACGTTGCAACAACCGCTGCGCACCAGACCGCCGACACTGCCGCCGCTGAGGTTAACGGTGCCGCTGTTGCTGGTCAGGCTGCCGTTGACCAAGGTGCCGTTAGTGTTGATCGAGCCGCCGCTGCTGACGGCGCCGCCGACGCTGCCGGCGGTCAGGCTGATAACGCCGAAATTACTGGCGACGTTGCCCGCGATGGCCGTGCCGTTGGTGCTGATATTGCCGGCGATGTTGAGGTTACCGCCAACGCTGCCGCCGCTCAGGGTAGCCGTATTATTACCGCTCACCGAGCCGCTGACCGCAGTGCCCGCCAGGTTGATTACGCCGCTGGCGGTGGTCACCGAGCCTTCGATGCTGTTGCTGCCCGTGGCGGTGATATTGCCGAAGCTGGTTTGCAGGCTGATGTTCTTCGCGGCAGTACCAATGGTGTTGCTGCTCAGGCTGATGCTGTCGGCGAAGATGGTGATATCGGTTAGGGACTCGCCACCACCAGTGCGAACTTCCAATATGTCCCCCGCATCCAGGGTCAGCGTGCCGCTACAGGTGAACACGCTGCCGCTGCGACTCCAGTTGCCGGAGCAGATGGATTTCGCGCCGCCGCTGGGCAAGTCGTTGTTATCCCTGAAGGTAAAGGTATCGGCAAACGCCATATCGGCCAGCAGCAGGATTGGCAGTAACAAGACCCAGCGATAGCCTCGGGATGAACCCCAAAAATGCCCGTTCATGGCTTCTCCACCACGGCGGTCAGCTTGCGGTAGGCATAATCGGGGCTTGCCGGCGAGCCGAGGGTCGCCGTGGCTTCGACCCTATAGAAGGTGGTCGCGCTGCTCTTGCCCTCTTCCTCCAGCACCGGCGTGCTGCTGGACGTGCAGCTCATCAGTACGGCGAAGCCATCCAGAGTGAAATCGGCGCAGGCCGCATCGGCGAGAACCCGGGCGATACCGTATTCCAGCCCCGCGCGGGCGACCTGATAAGCCCGCGCCTGCTGGATCGCCAGGCTGGTCGTGGCGTTCTGAGTCACTGCCAAGCGCGCCATGGTGGCGATCACCGCCGCCACGACGATGATCAGAAACATCGCCGCTACCAGGCCGAAGCCCTGTTCACGTGGATTAAGGCGCATTGTCGACATGGACCTGTTGCAGCAGGGTGATGGTTTCGCCGTCCTGGCTCAAGGTCAGCCTGATCGTCACCAGACCGCTGCGGGTGTTGGTGCCGGGAGAATAGGTAAAGCCGCTGTTGGCGCAATCGACATGATCGACCACCGGCGTGGCGCCGCTGTAATCGTAGGCGCCGGGCAGCTCCAGGGATTCGAACTCGCCGCGGACGATCCGGCCGCCGCTGCACTGGTAGCCAACGACCTTATCCGCCAGAAACAAGCGGTGCTGCGGCGAGGCGTATTTGAAACGGAAATTCTCGATACCGCCGCCGCTCAAGCTCAGGTTGCCCGCGGCATAGCTGATGGAGACCTGGGGGCTGATTACCGACATGGCGCCATCCAGCGGCGGCCAGCTGTTATCGCCGCTCGCCACGCCGCCGATGTTGTAGATGACCATCCAGTTGAGTGCAGCCCAATCCTCGACACCGATCATCGGCCCGAGGACCTCGATCGCACAGGGGTCGGCGGCACAGACCGGCGGGTCCTGGCGTACGCCACCGACCAGATTCGCCCGGTAACGGCCGCCGCCGGGGCTGCTCAGCAATTCCAAGCGCGCCGTACCGGCGACCCGCACCGAATTCGGCACCGCCAGGCGGATATCCCGGGTCATGCGCTGCAAGGCGCTGGACGCCAGATCCACCAGTTCCGCGCGGCGGCTCTGATCGACGAAGCCCTGCATGGGCCGCGACATCACCGTGCTGATCATTACCGCGATCAGCCCGGCCAGGGCGATCACCATCACCAGTTCGACCAGGGTAAAGGCCGCCTGGCGTAGGCGTGGGCCGCTCAGCATCCGGCCTCCCCATAACAGGTACGCCAGCCGCTGAGTTCGAGGGTTTGCCCTTGCGGGTCGGTGACGCTGACATCGATACGCGTCGCGGCGACGCCGTCCAAAGCCGCAGACGCATCCACCGCGACCGCCACCCGGTAGTCGTCGAGAATCGGATTGCCGTCGATATCCTGCGGTGCCGACGCGGCCTGGGCCGCCGCTGGCAGCTCGGCATAGGGCCGCGTATTGATCGCCTCAAGATAGGCTTCGGCCAGCGCCAGGCTCTGCTGGCGCAGCATGGGGTCGGCCGAACGCCCGGTAATCGCCGCCATCGCCGAAAACAACGCGGCAGAAGCGATACCGATAATCACGATGGTGATCACCAGCTCGACCAGGGTCATGCCGCTTTGCGCCCGGCAACGGACAGGTAGGTTGGCGCTGAGCGCAGCGAAGCCCAACAAGGCTTTCCTTGACGCACCGGTTCGACTGGGCGGCCTCGGGAGCTGCGTTGCAGCTCGTGTTGGGCTTCGCAAGCTCAACGCCAACCTACGTAAAAACGCGGCGACCCGGCTCATGGGGTTGTCTCGATAAAGCCGGTGGCCGGATGCACGCTCAGGGTAAAAGCGCCGCCGAAGGTAGCCGTATTGGCCGCCCCGCTGGCCGCGCCAAGGGAATCGAAGGTAACGTCCAGGGCGGGCGTCACCGTAACGGCTTGAGAATTGTCCGCGGCATAGTCGCCGCCGGACGGATGCCCAACCGCGGTGCCGGCAGCCACGCCACCGCACGCCGCAGCGTAGGACAGCGCATAACCATCGGCATCGACCTGCGCGCGAATCCGGCAACCGCTGGCCACCGCAAGCTTCTGCCCATAACGCACCGCGCCTAGGCTTTCCTCGAAAAACAGACGCTCATCGAACACCTGCCGATCGAAAAAACGCGGCCCCACCACGGCGGCGAGCGTGCCTATGATCACCATGACCATAATCAGCTCGACCAGGGTGAACCCTTGTCGCTTACGCTCCAACTCAGCAGCCTGCAGTTCCCGCATCCGTATCCACGATCGCACCAACCGTGGCCGGAGCAGCTGCACTGGTTGCCTCAGTGTAGGTAAATGAGCAAGTACCCAAAGTAACCGTCATAGTCGTGGCAGTTGGGAAAGCAATCGTGTAATCGTTTCCAGAAAGCTGCGCGGCAGCCTGGACGCCAGCGGCACTGGCTTCCGGGAAGCCAAAAACCACGTTGATGTTTGTACCTTCCAAAACGACCGTAGCAGGCGTAGCAGCAGTTCCTTGAACATTTCGTGCCAATGCCGCGGAGCGAACGATAGCCACCGAACTGCGCGTTGCTCCCAATGCACCTTGGATCGAGGCCTGCCGGGCTTCACCACCCAAATCGGCAAACCTCGGCAACGCAAACGCCGCCAAAATCCCCAGAATCACAATCACCATAATCAGCTCGATCAGGGTGAAACCGCTTTGTTGTTTTTTCATCGTTACATCCTCTCTACTGCTGATTGAGCCATTAAGGCGTAGTAAATACCGTCGCAACGGTGCCGTTGGCAGCGTTGTAGGTGATGGTGTCGTTGACGTTGTGCGCTTGGTAGGTATAGGTACAAACCTGACCGGAAACGGTTGCTAGATAGTCGCTACCCGCCGCCGTATCTACCGTTGGAGCCGAGCCTTGCAGCAAGTTACTCCAAATATCCAAGCAATCCGCTGCGCTGGCGATGGTCGCGCTACCATCGATATCCACCGGCCAGCCGGCGGCATTGACATCCACATTGCCCGCGCCGAAGCCGGCAACGTTAAGGTTCGGCGTGGCGGTGCCGTTGTTGCGGTTGACCTCCCACTGCGCGCGCACCAGCAGCACGGCCGAGGCCAACGCACCGCCTGCGCCCTTGACCGCCGATTCGTGGGCATCGTCGGACACGTTGATAAACCGCGGCAAGGCCACGGCGGCGAGGATGCCGAGGATGGCTATCACCACCACCAGCTCGATCATGGTGAAACCTGCGCTTTTCTTCTTGCTCTTCATAGTACGTCCTCAGTTGCTTAACCAGCCCTGCGCAGCCAACTCCGTCGCAGGTACCACTTCCAGTTCGAGGGCAAATACATCTTGCAGCAAGTGTGACCCAGTTGGCACTCCACTATTGAGTACCACCAGCCGATAAGCCTGCATCTCACCCTGCCCCAATGACCATCCGTCGCTGAACCGCGCCTGATAAAGCACCCAGGCCTGAGCCGGCAGCCAGTACCAGCAGCCGTTTTGCGGCTCAGCGCCTGCGGCCAGTTCGCCGCAGTAGCCGCTCTGCCGCCAACGCAGCAGCACGAACGGGTTCTTCCTGCTCCAGGCCGGATCCAGCACCTGGTCCTTCGCTATATGTTCGGCCGCCAGGCTGTTGAGGCTGGCGCTCAGGTGTTCGAGCGTGGCGTGCATGGCCCGTGTTTCGCTGACCTGGGCGATCTTCCAGGCCATGGCCAACACCAGGCCGAGCAGGATCAAAACAGTGATTGCCCGCCCCCAGCGGCGCACCAGGCGTACCTGACCGTCGACACCGTAGTCCGGGCTCACCGCCCGCCCCGGGCCGCCGAGGACAGTTCCCACATCGGCAGAAACACGCCGAGGGCGAGGATCAGCACCAGCACGCCCATGGCGACGATCAGAATCGGCTCGATGGCGTCGGCCAGTTGCTTGAGGTCGTAATCCACCTCCTGCTCGTAAAAATCCGCCACTTCGATAAACAGGTCGTCGAGTGCGCCGGTTTCCTCGCCCACGGCGACCATCTGCAGCACCAGCGGGGTGAACAGGCCACTGGCCGAGGCGGTACTGGTCAGCGCTTCGCCGCGCTCCACGCCTTCGCGCATGCCGAGGATGGCGGTGCCGATATAGCGGTTGCCGACCGTGGCGCTGTTGATCGACAGGGTTTGCAGCAACGGCACACCGGCGCGGTACATCATGGCGAAGGTGCGGGTGAAGCGGGCCAGGGCGATACGCTCGAACACCCCGCCGACGATCGGCAGGCGCAGTTTGATCTGGTCCCACTTGAGCGCGCCGGCGTCGCTTTCCTTCCATGTGATAAACGCGAAAATGGCGCCGACCAGAATGATCAGCATCAGCCACCAGTAGTCCTGAAAGAACTGCGAGGTGCCGATCAGGATGCGCGTGGGCAACGGTAGTTCGGCGCGGAACTGCTCGAACACCTTGGCGAACGCCGGGATCACGAACATATTGATCACCACCAGCGCCACCGCCATCGCCGACATCACGAACAGCGGGTAGCGGGTGGCCTGCTTGATCCGCTTGCGCGTCTCGCGCTCCATTTCCAGATAGCCGGACAGCTGCTTGAACGCATGGTCGAGCTGGCCGGTGTTTTCGCCGACGCTGATCATGCTGATAAACAGGGTGTTGAACACCTTGGGGTGGGCGTTGAGCGAGACCGCCATGCTCATGCCGCCTTCCAGATCGCCGCGCACCTCTTGCAGCACTTCGCGGAAATACTGGTTACGGTGCGATTCGGCGAGGCCGCCGATGGCGCGGATGATCGGTACCCCGGCCTTGCTCAGGCTGTACATCTGCCGGCAGAAGATGATCAGCTCGTCCAGCTCGACCTTTTTCCGTCGCAGCGCTTCGCGCAGCATGGCGCCGACATCGGCACCCTGTTGCTCGGCCTGCTCCTCGATTTCGAGCGGGGTGATTTTTTCCGCCAGCAGTTCGCTGGCCAGGTTGTCGGCCGAACTGCTTTCGCGGCTACCGCTGATCTTGCCGCCCTGGGCGTCGCGGCCGGTGTAGCGGAACTGGCTCATGGCAATAGCGCCCCCGCAGCAACGTAGGGTGGATGACGCTTCACCCATCCACCGACTGCGATGGTGGATGAAAAAGGCGTCATCCACCCTACACAGCTCCTGTAGCCCGGATGCAATCCGGGGGGGATTTCCCGGCTTGCATCCGGGCTACTGAAAGCCATACGCATCAGGCCACGACCTCATCGGTCAGGGTGGCGCAGACTTTCAGCACTTCCTCGATGCTGGTCACGCCAGCCAGGGCGTAGTCCAGGGCGCAGGCGGCCAACGGCCGGTAATGGGCGCTGACCTGGGCGGCTTCGGCGAAGCCTTGCGGGTCGTTGCGGCGTAGCGCGGCGATCATGCCCTCGTCCAGCTCCAGCAATTCGTAAACGCCGATACGCCCGGAATAGCCGGTGTTGTGACAGCGGTGGCAACCGGCGCCGCGCTTGAAGCTGCGCCCGGCCAGGGATTTGCCGTACAGCGACTCCAGCCAGACCATCTGCCGCGGCTCGGCCTGGTGTTCTTCCATGCAGTTTTCGCACACCCGGCGCACCAGGCGCTGGGCCAATACCGCATTCAAGGCGGTGGCCACCAGAAACGGTTCGGCGCCCATATCGACCAGGCGCATGGCCGAGGTCAGGGCGTCGTTGGTGTGCAGGGTGGACAGCACCAGGTGACCGGTCAGCGCGGCGCGCAGGCCGATCTCCGCGGTTTCCTGGTCGCGCATCTCGCCGATCAGCACGATGTCCGGGTCCTGACGCAAGGCGGCGCGCAGCACGCGGGCGAAGCTCAGGTCGATCTTGGCGTTGACCTGCACCTGATTGACCCGCGGCAGGCGGTATTCCACCGGGTCTTCCACGGTGATGATTTTCTTCTCCGGGCTGTTCAGCTCGGCGAGCCCGGCGTAGAGCGTGGTGGTCTTACCCGAACCGGTGGGGCCGGTGACCAGCACCAGGCCGAACGGCCGCTGCAACAGGCGGCGGAAGCGCACCAGCATGTCGGGCGGCATGCCGCTGGCGTCAAGGCTGGCGACGCCGCCGCTCTGGTCGAGCAAGCGCATCACCACCGACTCGCCGAACTGCACCGGCATGGTCGACACCCGCACATCGATATTGCGGCCCTTAACCCGGATATTGAAGCGACCGTCCTGGGGCAGACGCTTTTCCGAGATATCCAGGCCGGACATGATCTTCAGGCGCATGACCAGCGCCGAGGCGACCCGCGCTTCCTTCATCACCTGTTCGTTGAGCACGCCGTCGATGCGCTGACGGATGCGCACCACGCCTTCGTCGGGCTCGATATGGATGTCCGAGGCTTTCATCTGCACGGCGTCTTCGAACAGCGTTTGCAGCAGACGCACCACCGGCGCTTCGGTGTTGTTGTCGGCACCGAGCTTGGACAGGTCGAAGTCGCTGTCCTTGAGTTCGCCTTCCAGCTCGCCGGCGATCGAGGCGATCTCGCTGGTGCGCCGGTACACGGTGTCCAGGGTCGCCAGCAGCTCGGCTTCGCGCACCACCGCGGGCTGCACCCGGACTTTGAGGATGCGCTCCATCTCGTCCAGGGCGAACAGGTCGAGCGGGTCGGACATGCCGACCAGCAGGCCGCCGCCCTCGCGCGACAGCACTATCACGCGGAAACGCCGCGCCACCGCTTCGGGCAGGGTCTGCACCAGGGCATTGTCGAACTTGAAGTGCTTGAGGTCGATAAAGGGGATCTTCAACTGCTCGGACAGCGCCGTGAGCAGGCGCACCTCGTCGATGAAGCCGAGGTCGACCACCGTGCGGCCGAGCTTGGAGCCGCTGCGCTTCTGCTCCTGCAAGGCCTGCTGCAACTGGTTGTCGTCGATCAAGCCGGCCTGGATCAGCAAATCGCCGAGGCGCAGTTTGTTCTGCCGCACGTCTCCCTGAGCCATCAACGGTCTCCTAGCGCTGCTGCGCGTTCACTGGCGAAGCGCCGGCTGCTGTCGTCCAGCCCCGTGCCTTGCAAGGCCAAGCGGTAATGGCCAGCGGCCGAAGAGGGTTGGTCGAGTTGTTCCAGGGCGATCGCCAGCCCCAGCTGCCAAGTAGCTTGCCGCGGCTGCAACTCGCTCAGGCGCTGATAGAGCGCGGCACTTTCGCGCCATTGCGCGGTTTGCTGGTAAGCGGCCGCGAGCAAGGCATGGTAGGTCGGCTCGCGCACCAGCGGCGGCGCGTTGCGTTCCAGGGTGGCGATGGCGCCCTGGCTGTCGCCGGCCTGCAATTGCGCCCGGCCGAGCAGCAAGCGCAGCTCGCTGTCGTCGGGCATCAGATCGAGCCGGCCCGGCAGCCATTCGAGCAAACGCGCCTGTTCGCCGCCGCCCAGGTAGGCGCGGGCCAGCCAGCGGATCACCTCCGGGTCGTTACCGCGGCTGGCCTGCAAGGCTTCCAGTTGGCGGATCGCGCCCGGGTAATCGCCGTCCTGCAAGGCCTGGCGCGCCAGGGTCAGGGGATCCGCCCGGTAGGGTTCGATCTTCACCTGCGGCGGACCCGGCGGTGGGAGCGCAGCAGCGGGCGCTTGCGCGGGTGCCGGCGGCGACGGGGCATTGGCGGGGGCGACGGGGGCGCTGAGCCAATCCGGAACTTCGTCCGTGGGTTCGGTCGGCACGGCGGCGACCGGCAACTGATCCAGCGCCGCTGGCTCTTCGGCTTCGACCGGCGCGGCGCCCAGGGGCACTTCGATCCATAGCAGCCAGCGGTCGCCGGCCGGCTCCAGGCGGTCGCGCACCACCAGGCTGTCGGCCAAACCGACGAGCAATATCTGCACATCCTCGCCGCGCGCCTCGACCCGCCAGGACAGGCTGTTACCCTCGCGGCGGACCTGCCCGCGCTGCGCTTCGCCATCCATCCGCACGCCGCTCAGACGTAAGCTGACCGCGCCGCTTTCCTCGGTGCGCTGGTAGCCGACCGAGCGGTCCAGCAGCAATTGCAGGACCAGGCCACGGCTATCGTGTTGCGGTAAAACTTCGAGCAATTGCGCGGGCACTGGCGCCGGTGCAGCCGCTGGCGGCAAGGGCGCGGCGACGGCGCTGGGCTGCAACGGCCCATAGGTTCTCATCACCTTGCCGATCATCAGGCCGACCAGCACGGCAAGCAGCAGCACCGCCATAAACCAGATCGAGCCGCGGCGAATCCGCTCGTTGCGCTCACGGCGCGCGGCCGCGGCCTCGTCGACCGCGTACAGACCGTCCAGTTGCAAGCGCTCGGTCGGCGCGGCGCGGCGTTGTTCGAGATCGCGCAGCATGTCGTTGACCAGGCTCATGGCAGCAACTCCTGCCATGCCGGCGACCAGGACCAGACGCCCGCCAACACCAGCACGCAGAGGCTGCCGGCGACCAGGCTCCAGCCCAGCCACTTCGAACCGCGCCGCAGAAACGGCTCGGCGCCTTCGGTGTCCAGCTGCGCGCGGCGTATATGGCTGCTGGTGACCTGGCGCCGACCTTCGCCGTAGGCCACCATCAACGCCTTGTGCGCGAGGATATTCAGCAGCCGCGGAATGCCGCCGCTGCCACGCACCAGGCGGCGCACCGCGGCCGGCGAAAACAGCGGTTCACCGCGGTAGCCGGCCACCGCCAGGCGCTCCTGCAAATAGCGGGTGGTGTCTTTGACATCCAGCGGGCGTAACCGGTAGGAGAAGGTGATGCGCTGGCGCAATTGGCGGAACTCGTTGCGCGCCAGGGTCTCGTCCAACTCCGGCTGACCGAACAACACCACCTGCAACAATTTCGCTTGCTGGGTTTCCAGGTTGGTCAGCAGGCGCAGAGCCTCCAGGGTTTCCGGCGGCAGCGCCTGGGCTTCGTCGATCAGCACCACGGTGCTTTTGCCGGCGCCGGCCAGTTCGATCAGGCGGCGTTGCAGCGCATCCAGCACGGTGGCGCCGTCGGCCTCGGTGACGTGCAGTTCGCGGGCCAAGGCCTGACGCAAACCGGCCGGGGTCAGGCTGGGATTGGGCAGGTAGGCGACCTGATAGTCCTGGTTGTCGAGTTCGATCAGCAAGGCGCGGCACAACAGGGTTTTGCCAGTGCCGACCTCGCCGGTGATCTTGATAAAGCCCTCACCTTCGGCGAGCGCCACGCGCAGCAGATTCAGGCAGGCCTGGTACGGCGCCAGCTGCACCAGAAAGCCGGTGTTGGGGGTCAGCGCGAAGGGCTTTTCAGCCAGACCGAAGAAGGCTTGGTACATCGCCTTATCTCAGCTCCGTAAAGGTTTCGGCGCTCTTGCGCAACTCGTCGAGCCAGACGTCGTCGGCGATCACCTGGGGCCGTACGAGAATCACCAGCTCGCTTTTCAGCAGCGATTTGCGCTGCTGCTTGAACAGGTTGCCGACCAGCGGCAGTTTGCCGGCCCAGGGAATTTCCGCGTCGGTGTTGTCGCTGCTGTTCTGCAGCAGACCACCGATCACCACCACCTGGCCGCTGCGAGCGCGCACGATGGAGTCGGATTGGCGGGTGGTGGACAGCGCCAGCGGCAGGTTGAAGACGTTGTCGTCGCCCAGGGTGATGACCTTGTTCTGGTCACGCACGCGGCTCACCGTGGGGCGGATATGCAGGGTGACGTTGTCGTTCTGGTCGATTTGCGGGGTCACGTCCAGGGAGATGCCGGAGAAGAACGGGGTCAGGGTAATGTCCTGGGTCGGCTCGGTGATACCGGCGGCGGTGGTGGTGCTGCTGCTCGACGACACTTCGGTGACGAAGAACTCGTCGGTGCCGACCTTGATCACCGCCTTCTGGTTATTCAGCGTGGAGATCCGCGGGCTGGACAGCACCCGCACTTCGCCCTGGGTTTCCAGCAACTGGATCAACCCGGTGAAGTCGCCCAGGCTGAGCACGCCGCTGAATACCCCGTCGATGCCGCTCGGCCCGCTCAATAGCGCACCATCCAGCGCGGTGCTGACATCGCCGCCCAGCTGGTCCCAGCTGATCCCGGCCTGGAAGCCGTCGGACAATTCGACTTCGAGAATCTTGGTTTCCAGGATCACCTGGCGTTGCAGGTTACGCTGCGCCTGTTCGAGAAAGCGCGCGACGTTCTCCTGATCGGCGCTGTTGGCGCGCACCACCAGCATGCTGGCCTGGGGGTTGACCACCACGCTGTTGCCCTGCTCGTTGCCGACGATGGCGGCGACCACCTGCTGCACTTCGCGCCAGAAATCCACGCTGCTGGAGGTGCTGACCTGGCTGGCGTTGAGGGTGGTGACCGAGCGCCCGCCGCTGCCGTTATTGCTGCCATTGCTGCCGGAGTCGCCGCTGTCGCTGCTTTCGACCTGGCCGGAGCTGACCCGGGTATCGGTCTGACCGATGCGTTGCAGGTTCAGGTAGTTGAGGTCGTAGCTGCGGGTGATCGCCCGGTTCGGCAGGATCTGATAACCGTAGCTGGTGCGGCGGAAGTCGTAGCCATAGCTGTCGCGCACCGCGGCGAGCACTTCGTCGAGGGTCACTCGGCGCAAACTGAAGGTGATGCTGCCGGTGACCTCGGGGTGCACCACCAGGTTCTGCCCGGCGCCTTCCATCAGGCTGAGAAAGAATTCCCGGGCCGGCATGTCCTTGGCCGCCACGTCGAAACGCGGTCCGCCGGCCACATGGCTATCGCTCAACGGCGGAATCAGCGCGGCCTGTACCGAGGGCGGCGGGGTCACTTTGCCTTGGCTCTGTTGCAGGCTTTCGTCGAGCAGCTTGGCGCTTTGCTCGTACAGCTGCTGGTCGCCGTCGGTAAAGGTCTGGCAGGCGCTCAGCAGTGCGGTGAGGCCCAACAGCAGGCCGAGGCGTGGCGGTAGTTTCAGCATCATGGGCATCATCGGCTCGGTTGCAAAACGGGTTCGGCCAGACGCAGCAGTTGGCGCTGCTCCCGGCGTTCGATCAGTACGGCCTGCGGGTAGATCGCCAGCACGCGGATGCCGGCGTATTCCTCGCCGACCTTTAGGCTTTGGCCGTCGATCACCGCGCGGCTGCCCTGGGCGGTGCGCAGCACCGACTGCAGCGTTGGCATGGCTTCGCTCTGCGCGGCATCGCCCTCGGCGGGCAGCAGGTTGGCGGGCGGCTGAGTCGGGTCGAGCCCTTGGGCGGATGCCAGGCCAGTAGCGAGCAGCAGGGTTAAACACCAGGTTCTATACACCGACCCACCCCGCATGCCGACTCAAGGTATACAGCTGCAAACTGATCGAGGCGCGCGCCGGGCCGGCTTCGCCGACCTGGTAGTCGAGGCTGTCCCAGTTGAGCGACCAGGCGCTGCCTTGGATCGCTTGCAGATAGGCCAACAAATCGAAATAGCCGCCCTCGAGCTGCAAGCGCACACCATGCCGGTAGAGCGTCACCGGCTGCGCCGCGGCGGTTGGCGCGGCGGTGCCAGCAGCGCTCGCAGCAGGTGTGGTGGTGGGAAGCTGCACCGGCTCGCTGAAGCTGTTGAGGCCGACCAAGCGCAAACCTGGCTGGGCGCGCAGCAGATCTTCGAGCAGGGCTTTCATCTTCTCGGGGGTGATCAGCGCGTCGGTGTGCGCATCGATCTGCCGGATCAGCTCCTCGCGGCTCGCGGCGGCGGCCAATAGCGCGCTGCGATACTGCATGCCGGGGTCGGCGGCGAGTTGCGCCTGCAAGGTGGCGATGCCGCTCTCGGCTTCCAGGCGCCGCGCCTCGGCGAGTTTGTAGTTGGCCGTTTGCTTGGCCACCCGCGTCGCCAGCGGATCGCCGAGCAGCAGCAGGTAAAGCACCCCGGTCAGCACCAAGGCGATGCCGTAACCCAGCCATTGCTCGCGCGGGGCCATGCCCTGCCAGCGTAACAGCCACTTATTCATCGGCCTTCTCCAGCGCCCCGACCCGCGAGGACAGATCGAATTGCAGCAACTGGTCATCGCCGCGCCGCACATCGAAACGGGCGAACTCGCGCCCTTTGAATACCGCGCTCCGGCCCAGGCGCTGCAAGTACTCGGGTAACAGTTCCTGGTTCTGGCTGCGCCCGCGCAAGCGCAGTTGGCTGCCGCCGGCCTCCAGGTTGATCGCGGTCAGCCACAGGCCGCTCGGTGGGTGATGATCAGCCAGCGCCTGCAAAGGCGCGACGAAACCGATGCTGCGCTGGCTGGCGAGCACTTGCAGATAGCCGATCATCTGTTGCAGTTGCCGATTGTCCGCCTCGCGGGCCGACAACTCGGCCGGTAGCCGGCTGTCCAGTTGCGGTTCGACGAAGCTCGCCTTGGCCGCGGCCAACAGGTCTTCCTGGCGCTGCGCCTGGTTTTCCGCCTGCGCCAAGCGTGCCGCGCCCTTGTGCAATTGCCAGCCGTGCCAGGCCGCATGCAGGCCGCACAGCAGCGTCAGCGCCGCCAGCCCCAGGAGCATCTGCGAACGCCGCGGCCCGCCGCGGCGTTTGCGTTCGACCTGATAGAGGTTGAGGTTCTGCATCAGGACGCCTCCTGGCGCAGCGCGGCGCCAACGGCGGTGATGCAATAGGCTTGCTGTTGCTCGTCGAGATCGGCGGCCGGCTGCTCGACGAACAGCTCGCGCAGATCCAGGGCTTGCAGCTTGACCGCCAAACCGCTGCCCAGCGCTTGCAACGCCGCGCTGCCATCGCGCTTCATCGGCAACAGCAGCAGGCGGTTGATATAGCCCTTGCCGAGCTGGCTTTCGAAGTAATCGAGGGAGCGCTGGATTTCCAGGGTGACGGTGGAGAATTCCTGGCCGGCCTGCTCCAGGCCGTGCTCGATGCGCCGCGCCATATAGAGGTCGGCGCCATACTGCACGCAGATCAGGCCTTCGCTGGAGCGCAGGCGCAGCAACGCCACATTCATGCCCTCGGCACCGGCCAGCAGGCCGAGGTTGCGAAAGGCCATTTCGGTGACGTCGATACTGCCGAGCCGCAGCCCGGCATGCCTGATCATCCCGGCCCAACTCAGCATCTCGGCCTTGCCGAGCACCGCGCAATAGGCCATGCGCGAGCGGCCGCGATAGGCATCGGCAGGCAGGGGGAAGGCATCGACGACGACTTGATCGAGCGGCTCGCTGATCAACTCCTTGACCCGCCAGCGCATCGCATCGCGCAACTCTTCGGCCGCCACTTCGGGGCTGTCGAGCAACAGCATCTGGTAAGTCGCGGGGTGCAGCACCAGGTTGACCGGCAGACCCTCGAGGCCCAGTTCGGCGACCATGGCTTTGAGCAAGGCGGGTTGTTCGGATACAGGGGCGGCACGGAACTCGCAATGGTTCAGCCGCGGCACTTCGCCGGGCGTGCGCAGAACGTCCGCCAGAGCGATGCCCTCAGGTCCGAGTTCGATGCCCAACAGTCCTTCGTTTCTTATTTTTTTTCTAGTGAACCACACTAACTGCATTCCCCTGTGTCACCCGGATTCCACTTCATCCATCGCCATAGCGACGGCCGACAGACGGCGGCACACTGTAGACTCTATCCCTTGGCCCTCTCCCTGAGCTCGATCAATGTTCCATGTCGTTCTGTTTCAGCCAGAAATCCCACCGAACACTGGCAATATCATTCGCTTATGCGCCAATACCGGCTGTCAGCTGCACCTGATCGAGCCCCTGGGCTTCGAGCTGGACGACAAACGCTTACGCCGCGCCGGGCTGGATTATCACGAGTACGCGACATTAAAACGCCATCATTCTTTGGCGGAATGTATCACAGATACCGCTAGTGACAGGATATTGGCATTTACCACAAAAGCCAGTAACGGCTATACCCAGATGCAGTTCCGCCGCGGCGATTTGCTGCTGTTCGGCCCGGAAAGTCGCGGCTTGCCGGCCGATTTGCTCGCGCAAATTCCCGACCAACAGCGCCTGCGCCTGCCCATGCGCCCGGAAAGTCGCAGCCTGAACCTGTCCAATGCCGTGGCTGTAGTGGTGTTCGAGGCTTGGCGTCAGCAGGGCTTTGCTATGGAGTAAGGCGTTGAAGGTAGGTTAGCGGTTACGCCACGACGGGGCGACGCAATAATTCAGACCAACAAAAAGGCTCTGTACCAGTTGCGTGTTGTATCGCCAAGCGCGAATGGACTGCGGCTCATAGGAGGGTCCGGGCGGCGTTCCGTGACCTCGGGGCGAGCTTTTCGCTATAACACCAAACGATGGGCAGGCAGCCTTGCGGGCTGCGTTCGCCGCGGGGTCGCGCCTCCTACAAGAGATCGCGCATGCAACAGTTAATGGGTACATAGCCAACGAAAAAAGCGCCCTAAGGCGCTTTTTCGTACAGCTTTGCAGCGTGCGCGCTTTAGTGCGTCGGCGCTGCTTCGGCGGCTTGCTGAATGCGTTGCAGCTCCTGCGCGTACAGCGCATCGAAGTTCACCGGGGCCAGCATCAGCGCCGGGAACGAGCCGCGCACTACCAGGCTGTCGAGGGTTTCGCGGGCATACGGGAACAGGATGTTCGGGCAGAAGGCGCCCAGGGTGTGGCTCATGGAGGCGGCGTCCAGACCTTTGATCAGGAAGATACCGGCCTGCTGCACTTCGGCGATAAAGGCGGTTTCTTCGCCGTTCTTCACGGTCACGGACAGCGTCAGCACCACTTCATAGAAGTCGCCATCGAGATTCTTCTGGCGGGTGTTGAGGTCCATGGCGACGCTCGGCGACCACTCCTGACGGAAGATTTCCGGGCTCTTCGGCGCTTCGAACGACAGGTCGCGCACATAGATGCGCTGCAGGGAGAACTGTGGGTTCTGTTCGTCTTGTGCGGCGCCGTTGCTGGTTTGTTCGGTCATGACAAAGCCTTCCTAAGCGAATGTAGAGAGAGGGTTAAGCCTTGAGCAGCGCATCGAGCTTGCCGGCGCGCTCCAGGGCATAGAGATCGTCGCAACCGCCGACATGGCGGTCGCCGATCCAGATTTGCGGCACTGAAGTCTGCCGCGCTTTGCGGGTCATTTCGGCGCGCACATCGGGCTTGCCGTCGACCTTGATTTCCTCGAACGCCACGCCTTTGCTGGTCAGCAGATGCTTGGCGCGGATGCAGTACGGGCACCAGTCGCTGGAGTAGATGACGACGTGCGGCATATCACTTGACCAGCGGCAGGTTGTCGCCGCGCCAGCTGGCGATGCCGCCGGCCAGTTTGGCGGCGTTGTAACCGGCTTTCTTCAGGTCGCGGGCGACGGCGCCGGCGTGTTGGCCCATGGCGTCGACCACGATGATGGTCTTGCTCTTGTGCTTGTCGAGCTCGGCCATGCGCGCGGCGATCTTTTCGAAGGGGATGTGCAGTGCGCCGACGATATGCCCGGCGGAGAAATCCTTCTGCGCGCGAATGTCCAGTACCACGGCCTCGTCGCGGTTGATCAAGGCGGTGAGTTCGCGGCTGCCCAGGCTCTGGCCGCCCTTGCGCATCTCGGTGAAGGCCAGCAGGGCCAGGAGGGTGACGAAGATGCCGCTCAGGACAAAATGGGTCGTAGCGAATTCAATCAGATTGGCAAGCATTACGCGGTTCCGGGACTAATTTAAGTCGGCATAGGTAGGGACCGGCGGGCCCATCCTGGAAAACCGTGCGCGCTACCGCAAACCCGAGAGCCGGGCCGGCGGACGCCAATCATACTGACCGGCCACGCACGAAAAGTTGCGCGCGACTTTACCACTATCGGCCGCAATGGGGCAGGTTTGTCTCGTATAGCCGAGGATCAAGCGGCGGCGCGCGCCTGGGCGCGGCGGCGCAGGGTCAGGTCGATTTTCAGACAGACGACGGTCAGCAACAGAAAGACCGCCGCCAGGTTGCCGCGGGTGACGGTGGTGCCGAACAGCGCGCTCAACCACTCGGCGATCGCCGTGGGATAAGTGACCAGCAAGGCGCCCAATGGCACCAGGAGAAACAGGAAGAAAAACCCGATCGATCGCAGAAAATCCATACCCACAGCCTCACTCTGATTGGCAACCCGCCCAGGGTGCCGCGTTACGCTGCCCCGGCGACACTAGACTTTGGTGCAAAGTTTAGGCGCTATCGCAATAATCCACCCACCTTCGCATCGACTAGCCTGCCGTGAACAAAGCCCATCTACTGCAATCGATCCTCGAACAACTGCGCGCCGACCTGGCCCGAGCCGAGCAGGCCGCGCTGACCGCTTACGAGACGGCCACCCACGAAGAAAACATCGCCGAGAACAAATACGACACCCTGGGCCTGGAAGCTTCTTATCTCGCCACGGGGCAAGCACGCCGCGCGGAGGAGATCCGCCTGTGCCTCAGCGCCTGGCAGAAGCTGCAGCTGCGGCCTTACGATCCCGAACAAGGTATCCAGCTCGGCGCCCTGGTGTGGCTGGTCGATGCCAAGGGCGCCGAGCAGGGCGTGCTGCTGGTGTCCGAGGGTGCCGGCCTCAAGTTGCAGTGGAATGCGCAACAGATATTGCTGATCAGTCCCCGGGCGCCGCTCGGCCAGGCCCTGATCGGCTGCGCCGAAGGCGACGCGGTGGATATTCAAGTGGTCACACTGAAACAGCACTACCAGGTTTTACGCGTCGTCTGAGCCTGCGGCGCTCAGGGGATCTGCACTTGCCAGCCCTTGGCCAGACGCGCCAGTTCACCCTGCTCGACCATCTCTGCCAGCGCCTTGTCGAAATCCTCGCGTAGCGCGTCATGGCTGGCGAGGCCGGGGAAGGCGAAGTAGCCATCTTCCAGCGAGATCGGCGGATCGAGTTCGACGATCTCGTCGAGCAGACCCAGCTTCAGAAGCACCGGACGGCTGTTGCGCTGGTTGCTGGCAAGCAGCTGCAAACGCCCCAGGCTGAGCATTTTCAGGCCGTTCTCCACTGACTCCACGACCACCAGATCGAGGCCCTGGCGCGCCTGGTCGAACCGATTGCCATAGGCCCAGGCGCGCACCACGCCGATCGGTCGGCCGCGCAACGCCTGGTAATCGCCGTGCCACGTCGGCAGTTGGTCGCGCCGCCCGTAGAAGACGATGCGGTCACGATAGAACGCCCGCGCCGAGAAGGCGAAGCGCGCTTCGCGCTCAGCGGTTTTGTAGGGGCCGATGAGAATATCCGCCCGCCCCTGCTCGACCATGTATTGAGCCCTTGCCCAGGGATGCAACTCGAAGCGCACGCGATGGCCGAGCGAATCGAGCGCGTGACGCAGAACGCTGACGGCCAAACCGCGATATTCGCCCTCGGCACTCTGCTCGAAGACCTGCGGAAAATTGGTCCCGACCGCCAGCCACTCGCGCGCCAGCGCCATTTCACCACTCAGGCATAGACTCCAAGCCATCAGGTTACGCAAGAGAGTGGCGACCATGCAGGTCCTCGGTTCGGCGGGTGAGTCCTAGGGTCTGTTGCCGTTTCATCGCGATCGCGCCGGAGCCTGTTTTAGCGCAAGGCAAGGCACGAGACGCGAAGTTTGGTTGTTCCAAATAAGCGTCGAGAAACGCCGCATCGCGCTAAAACAGGCCCGGCCCTCCGGGTTGCGCGGAAAATCTCGCCATGCGTTGTTGTAGGACTTGGCAAGGGAACAACCATTACCGGCGTCCTACGCCTAGCCTGGCGAGATTTTTCGCGGCAACGCGGCTTGCGCTGAAACGGCAACAGACCCTAGCAGCCTAGCAAAGAGCGGGACGCTTGCCGACCGAGCAGCCCGATCTAGCGGCACACCTGCGTCACCTCGTTCATCGCGGGCTGCGCTAGGCTGAAAACAGGTCCGGCAGCATCCCCCTCGGCCGCAACCAAGAGGAGTCCATCATGGAAAACCCCATTCATTCGCTACCATCGCTGTTCGAACAACTCGGCCTGCCGAGCGACAAGGCCGCCATCGACGCCTTTATCGCGGAGCATGCCCCGCTGCCGCCGACGTGCACGCTTGCCGATGCACCCTTCTGGAACAGCGCCCAAGCCGCGTTCCTGCGCGAGGAAATTCTCGAAGACGCCGACTGGGCGGAAGTGGTCGACCAGCTCAACCTGGCGCTACGCCGCTGACCGGCAACTCGCGCCAGGTCAGGTAGACACGCAGGTCGAATTCGACCTGGTGATAGCCGGGCAGCATGTATTCGCACAGTTTGTAGAACGCCTTGTTGTGCTCGGTTTCCTTCAGGTGCGCCAGCTCGTGTACCACGATCATCTGCAGAAACGCCGGCGCGGCTTCCCTGAACAGCGAGGCCACGCGGATTTCCTTTTTCGCCTTGAGCTTGCCGCCCTGCACCCGGGAGATCGCCGTATGCAGCCCCAGAGCGCGATGGGTCAGGTCCAGGCGATTGTCGAACAGCACCTTGTCGATCGCCGGCGCATTGCGCAGGTGCTCCTGCTTGAGGCCCTGGACATAGGCATACAAGGCCTTGTCGCTTTGTATATCGTGCCGCCCCGGGTAACGCTGGCTCAGGTAATCGCCCAGGCGCTGCTGCGCAATCAACTGGCGGATCTGGTCTTGCAGGTTGGCGGGATAAGCCTGGAGGTACTTGAGCGGCGTCATGGCGCTAGTTCTGCTTCGTCTGTCTTTGTCACGGGTTTGCTTCTCGAGCTGAAATCGCCGAGCGGCAGGTCCGGCAGTGTAGCGAATCCATCCCTGGACAGCGGTAGCCCAATTCACCCGAAGCGCCAGTTTCCATCTGTTTAAAACCCTCTTTTCGCACTACCACTCATCGGATTTTCCCGAGACCTGCTCTCGATTTTTTGCATGCCTCACCAGGCAGAAACAACAAATAACTGACGCCAATAAAACATCAACGGCGCATCAGCATCCTTTTTTTCTCCATTCCGCAATTATGGCGCGACGCCACTAATTAATGGCGTTTGGCTGGCCATCGGCAAAATCAACAAAATATTGACGCCAACATATCGTCGAAAATCGCTTACGCATTTGCAAATCCCCCTATATAACGGCGCCAGAGCACACCACGACGGTGCGCTCCACCCACTAACCGGCACTTTGCCACCCGCTTTATGTTCGTCTGTCACTGGCTGGAATGCCGAGTAAGGGTTACTGACTCGAGGAAGAGATGTGCACCGACTGAAGCAGCCGCGCCACATTTTGGAGTCAGTCATGATCGATCTCGCTACCTGGAACCTGAGCATCCCCGTTGGAGTCCCTTCCACCACCATCGAGACCCCGGTCCTGGTCGGCGGTTTTCAGGACTATTACTTCAAGTCCGAGAACGGAACCATCATCTTCTGGGCTCCGGTCAACGGCACCACCACGGAAAATGCCTCGTACCCTCGCAGCGAATTGCGCGAGACCTATGCCGACGGCACCCTGCGCAACTGGCTGTATCCCGAAGCGGATAACAGCCTGGGCGCCGCCTTGAAGGTCACCCAGGTGCCCTCGACCGGCAAGATCGTCATCGGTCAGATTCATGCGAAGAACAGCACCAGCCCACTGCTCAAACTGGAGTACCAGTACAAGGCCTGGCGGGGCGACGGCAACATAGTGGCCAAGGTGCGAATGAACCCCAGCGACGCCAGCGGCCAGGTCATCACCATCGCCAGCGGCGTGCCGATGGACCAGCGCTTCACCTACTACATTCACCTGACGCCCAACGGCACGCTGAGCATCACCTCCTACGGCCGCAACTGGAACGCCAAGATCAGCTCCGACTGGGCGGTCAAACCGCTGTACTTCAAAGCCGGTGTTTATACCCAGGACAACAGCGGTTACGAAACCGAAGCAGGCCGAGCCACCTTCGATCGGCTGATAATCAAGCACCTGTGAGCGCTTAGCGTGCGCCCACAAAAAAGCCCGCGCTGCGGGCTTTTTTGTGGCTATGTCCCAATGGCGTGTTGCACGGCGATAAGCCGTTGGGCGACGAAGCCCAACGAGACATGCCAATGCCTGCTGGGCTTCGCTACGCTCAGCGCCAACCTACCCATTGCATGCAACACCTGCGGGTACAGAGCCTTTTTATGGTTGGCTGCCTCAGTTGACCTTAGCGGCCAGCTCGCCCTTGGCGTAGCGCTGGAACATGCCTTCCAGGGAGATCGGCTTGATCTTCGAGGCGTTGCCGGCGGTGCCGAAAGCTTCGTAGCGGGCGATGCACACGTCGCGCATGGCCTTGACCGTTTCGCCGAAGAATTTACGCGGATCGAACTCGCTCGGGTGCTGAGCCATGAAGCGGCGCATGGCGCCGGTGGAGGCCAGACGCAGGTCGGTGTCGATATTCACCTTGCGCACGCCGTGCTTGATGCCTTCGACGATTTCTTCGACCGGCACGCCGTAGGTCTCTTTAATATTGCCGCCGAACTCGTTGATGATCGCCAGCCAGTCTTGCGGCACGCTGGAGGAGCCGTGCATCACCAGGTGGGTGTTAGGGATGCGCTTGTGGATTTCCTTGATGCGGTCGATGGCGAGGATGTCGCCGGTCGGCGGCTTGGTGAACTTGTAGGCGCCGTGACTGGTACCGATGGCGATGGCCAGGGCATCGACCTGGGTGCGCTTGACGAAATCGGCGGCTTCTTCCGGATCGGTGAGCATCTGGCTGTGGTCGAGCATGCCTTCGGCGCCGACGCCGTCTTCTTCGCCGGCCATGCCGGTTTCCAGGCTACCCAGGCAACCCAGCTCGCCTTCCACCGACACGCCGCAGGCATGGGCGAACGCCACGGTCTGCTGGGTCACGCGGACGTTGTAGTCGTAGTCGGCCGGGGTTTTGCCGTCTTCTTTCAGCGAGCCATCCATCATTACCGAGGAAAAGCCCAGCTGGATCGAGCGCTGGCACACGTCCGGGCTGGTGCCGTGGTCCTGGTGCATGCACACCGGGATATGCGGGAATTCTTCGATGGCCGCGAGGATCAGGTGACGCAGGAAAGGCGCGCCGGCGTATTTGCGCGCGCCGGCGGAGGCCTGAACGATCACCGGGGAGTCGGTCTTGTCAGCCGCCTCCATGATGGCGCGCATCTGCTCGAGGTTGTTGACGTTGAAGGCCGGCACGCCGTAACCGAATTCGGCGGCGTGGTCGAGCATCTGCCGCATGCTGATAAGTGCCATGGTGAAGCTCCCAGTAGGGTCGTTTAAGTGTACGAGCCTGCCGCAGGGGCAGACTCGGCTCAAGCTTTAGAAAGCAGCGGCAAGCCACAAGCTGCAAGCGACATGAAAGGGCCAGAGCTCCGCTGTCGCTTCTACTTGCGGCTTGAAGCTTGCCGCGTGTAGCTGCTCTAAGGCGCCTTGCAGCCGCGCCCGATCAAATCATCGTTGGCCGTCCAGTAGACCAACCCGTCCTCGCCCCTGAGATGCAAGGATAGCCGGCCATCGCTGTACAGCGCGCCGGAACCGGCAGGCTCCTGCTGCAGCCGGTGAATCTCCTGATCGCCCGCCAAGCGCACCTCGGCCAGCTCGCGGTCGTCGTCGGCGAAACGCCAGAACACTTCGGCGCCGCTGTCGCAGACCCAGTGCGTCCATGGGGCCGGCACATCGCGACCGGCACAGCCGACGAGCATTAACAGCGCGATGACTAGCGTCGCCTTGTGCATCGGTTGCCCTCGCATCGTTCCAGGCCCAGTTGAATTACTGACCCACGGTCGGCGCCAAGGTTTTATGCCCGGCGCTTCTTCTTATTTATTGCTTGCGCGCTGTTCCAACACTTCGACCGCCGGCAGCACCTTACCTTCGACGAACTCGAGGAAAGCGCCGCCGCCGGTGGAGATGTAGCCGATCCGCTCGGCCACGCCGTACTTGTCGATGGCCGCCAGGGTGTCGCCGCCGCCGGCGATCGAGAACGCCGGGCTTTCGGCGATGGCTTCGGCCAGCACCTTGGTGCCGTTGCCGAACTGGTCGAACTCGAACACCCCGACCGGACCGTTCCACAGAATGGTCTTCGAGGACTTCAGCAGCTCGGCGAACTGCGCCGCGGTTTGCGGGCCGATGTCGAGAATCATGTCGTCCTCGGCCACATCAGCGACCAGCTTGACGGTGGCGGCGGCGCTTTCGGCGAATTCCTTGGCCACCACCACGTCCACCGGCAGCGGCACGCTGACCTTGGCCGCGATGGCTTTGGCGGTGTCGATCAGATCGGCCTCGTACAGCGACTTGCCGACCGGGAAGCCGGCCGCGGCGAGGAAGGTATTGGCGATGCCGCCGCCGACGATCAACTGATCGCAGATCCCGCTCAGGCTATTGAGCACATCGAGCTTGGTCGACACCTTGGAGCCGGCGACGATTGCCGCCATCGGTTTGGCCGGGTTGCCCAGCGCCTTGCCCAGCGCGTCCAACTCGGCGGCCAGCAGTGGGCCGGCGCAGGCGATTGCGGCGAATTTGGCCACGCCATGGGTGGAACCCTGGGCACGGTGGGCGGTGCCGAAGGCGTCCATCACGAACACATCGCACAGCGCCGCATATTGCTGGGCCAACTCGTCGGTGTTCTTCTTCTCACCATTGTTGAAGCGCACGTTCTCCAGCAGCACCAGTTGGCCGGGCTCGACCGCGACGCCGTCAAGGTAATCCTTGAGCAGCGGCACTTCGCGGCCCAGGGCCTTGGACAGGTAATCGGCGACCGGCTTGAGGCTGTCCTCTTCGCTGTACTGGCCTTCGCTCGGGCGACCCAGGTGCGAGCAGACCATCACCGCCGCGCCTTTCTCCAGTGCCAGCTTGATGGTCGGCAGGGAAGCGAGGATGCGCGCATCGCTCGTCACCACGCCGTCTTTCACCGGCACGTTGAGGTCTTCGCGAATCAGCACGCGCTTACCATTGAGATCGAGGTCGGTCATCTTCAGAACGGTCATAGATCAGTCCTTCACGGGGGCTGGTTACGCCAAACCACAAGCGGCTGCGCGTCGGCGATACTGCGTTAAAAACAGGCTCAGAATGCTCATTTACTACTCGTAAACTCCGCTTCTTCGCCTATTTTTGCCTTGTCTCGCTCTAGCTCGCTCACTTGTGGATTGGCTATTGATAGGAAATGCTCGGCGACATCAAGCATGCGGTTGGCGAACCCCCACTCGTTGTCGAACCAGGCCAGCAGGTTGACCAGGCGCGGGCCGGACACCCGGGTCTGGCTGCCATCGACGATCGCCGAGTGCGGATCGTGGTTGAAGTCGCAACTGGCGTGGGGCAGCTCGGTATAAGCCAGCAAGCCCCGTAGCGGACCGCTTGCGGCGGCCTCGCGCAACAGCCGATTGATTTCCTCGGCACTGGTGTCGCGGGCGGTTTGCAGCGTTATGTCCAGGCAGGAGACGTTCACCGTCGGCACCCGAATGGCTTTGGCCTGAATCCGCCCGCTTAGTTCCGGCAGCAGGCGTTCGATACCCCGCGCGAGCCCCGTCGAAACGGGAATCACCGATTGGAACGCCGAACGCGTGCGGCGCAGGTCCTCGTGGTGGTAGGCATCGATCACCGGCTGGTCGTTCATCGCCGAGTGAATGGTGGTGATGGAGACGTACTCCAGACCGACCGCCTCGTTGAGCAGCTTGAGCAAAGGCACGCCGCAGTTGGTCGTGCAGGAGGCGTTAGAGACCAGCGTTTCCGCACCGCTCAGGCAATCCTGATTGACCCCGAAGACCACGGTGGCATCGATATCCGCCTCGCTGGCCATCGGCTGGGAGAACAGCACCCGCGGCGCCCCCGCCTGAACGAAACGCTGCGCGTCGGCGCGGGTGTGATAGGCGCCCGAGCATTCCAGCAACAGGTCGATATTCAGCGCCGCCCAGTCGATAGCTTCCGGCGCTGGCTGGCGCAGCACCTTCACGCACTTGCCGTTGATATGCAGGCAATCGCCCTCGACCCGCACCTCGCCGGGAAAGCGCCCATGGGTGGAGTCGAAGCGGGTCAGATACTCGATGCTGGCCTGATCGGCCAGATCGTTCAGCGCGACTATCTCCAGGCCGGCGCTGGCGCCACGCTCGTGCAGCGCACGCAGCACGCAGCGGCCGATGCGGCCGTAGCCGTTGAGAGCGATTCGATAGGGACGTTTAGACATAGCTGCAAGCTGCAAGCCTCAAGCTGCAAGTAAAAGCGGCGGCAGAATTGCTCTTGCTTGCCGCTTGTGGCTTGCAGCTTGTCGCTGGCGTTAGCCCTCCAGCAGTTCGGCGGCGGTTTCCAGCAGGTTATCGACGGTGAAGCCGAAGTGCTCGAACAACGCCGGGGCCGGCGCCGATTCGCCGAAGCTGGTCATGCCGATGATGCGGCCTTCGAGGCCGACGTATTTGTACCAGTAGTCCGCGTGGGAGGCCTCGATGGCGATCCGCGCGCCGACCTGCACAGGCAGCACCGATTGCTTGTAGCCGGCGTCCTGCTGGTCGAACACGCTGGTCGACGGCATCGACACCACACGTACCTGGCGACCCTGCTCGCTGAGCTTGTCGTAAGCGGCAACCGCCAGGCCGACTTCCGAGCCGGTGGCGATCAGGATCAGTTCCGGCTCGCCGGCGCAGTCCTTCAGTACATAGCCGCCGCGGGCGATATCGCTCAGCTGTTGGGCGTCGCGGCTCTGGTGCGGCAAGTTCTGCCGGCTGAAGATCAGCGCACTTGGGCCGTCGTTACGCTCGATCGCGTATTTCCAGGCCACCGCCGATTCCACGGCGTCGCAGGGGCGCCAGGTATCCAGGTTCGGCGTGCCGCGCAGGCTGGCCAGTTGCTCGATCGGCTGGTGGGTCGGGCCGTCTTCGCCGAGACCGATGGAGTCGTGGGTGAACACATAGAGCACGCGCTTTTTCATCAGCGCGGACATGCGCACGGCATTGCGCGCGTATTCCATAAAGATCAGGAAGGTCGCACCGTAGGGCACGAAACCGCCGTGCAGGGCGACGCCGTTCATGATCGCGCTCATGCCGAATTCGCGCACGCCGTAGAACATATAGTTGCCGGACGCATCCTGCGCCGACACGCCCTGGCAGCCTTTCCACAGGGTCAGGTTGGAGCCGGCGAGGTCGGCGGAACCGCCGAGGAATTCCGGCAGCAGCGGGCCGAAGGCGTTCAGTGCGTTCTGGCTGGCCTTGCGGCTGGCGATGGTCTCGCCCTTCTCGGCGACGTCCTTGATATAGGCGGCCGCCTTCTCGGCGAAGTCGGCCGGCAGCTCGCCGGCGATGCGCCGCTTGAACTCGCTGGCCAGTTCGGGATAAGCGGCGGCGTAGGCGGCGAAGCGCTCATTCCACTCGGCTTCGGCCGCGGCGCCGGCTTCCTTGGCGTCCCACTCGGCATAGATGTCCGCAGGGATTTCGAAGGGGCCGTGGTTCCAGCCCAGAGCGGCGCGGGTCAGGGCGATTTCGTCGTTGCCCAGCGGCGCGCCGTGGCACTCTTCCTTGCCCTGCTTGTTCGGCGAGCCGAAGCCGATGGTGGTCTTGCAGCAGATCAGGGTCGGCTGCTCGCTCTTGCGCGCGGTGTCGATGGCCATCTTGATTTCTTCGGCATCGTGACCGTCGACGTTGCGGATAACCTGCCAGCCATAGGCTTCGAAGCGCTTCGGCGTGTCGTCGGTGAACCAGCCTTCGACTTCGCCGTCGATGGAAATGCCGTTGTCGTCGTAAAACGCCACAAGCTTGCCCAGGCCCAGGGTGCCGGCCAGCGAGCAGACTTCATGGCTGATGCCTTCCATCATGCAGCCGTCGCCGAGGAACACGTAGGTGAAGTGGTCGACGATGTTATGGCCTTCGCGGTTGAACTGCGCGCCCAGCACCTTCTCGGCGATGGCGAAGCCGACGGCGTTGGCGATGCCCTGGCCGAGCGGGCCGGTGGTGGTTTCCACGCCCGGGGTATAGCCGTATTCCGGGTGGCCCGGGGTGCGGCTGTGCAATTGGCGGAATTGCTTGAGGTCTTCTATCCCTAAGTCGTAACCGGTCAGGTGCAGCAACGAGTAGATCAGCATCGAGCCGTGACCGTTGGACAGCACGAAGCGGTCGCGGTCGGCGAAACTCGGGTTGCTCGGGTTGTGCTTGAGGTAGTCGCGCCACAGCACTTCGGCGATGTCCGCCATGCCCATCGGGGCACCCGGATGGCCGCTGTTGGCTTTCTGCACGGCATCCATGCTCAGGGCACGAATGGCATTGGCGCGCTCACGACGGCTGGGCATCACTAAATCTCCTACGGGGGCTACTTCTAAGACGAAGGGGGCGGAAAAAGGCGGCCATTTTCGCCCACTGAGCCGGCGGGGGCAATGACAGATGGATAAAAGCTGCAAGCGAATCGGGCGACGCTCGCCCAGACACCGTCAAGCTTTTTGCTTTTACTTACAGCGTGTGGCTTGCCGCTCGCCGCTGGCGGGCCCGCCGCCAATATCAAAACTTTTTGATATTGGTCTTGCTGGATGAAAAATGACCGACTAGACTGCTGCGCTTATGAACATGCGCGCCCCCCAACTGGATTTCGATGCCGCCGATGAGCTGGCCGCCCTGTGCAAGGCCGGCGGCGATCCGCTGCGCCTGAATGTGCTGCGCGCCTTGAGCAACGACTCCTTCGGCGTGCTGGAGCTGGCGCAGATCTTCGCCATCGGCCAGTCGGGCATGAGCCATCACCTCAAGGTGCTGGCCCAGGCCGGGCTGGTGGCCACGCGCCGCGAGGGCAATGCGATCTTCTACCGTCGCGCCCTGGCGCAAGGCGACCTGCTCGGCGGTGCGCTGCACGCGGCGCTGCTCGGCGAGGTCGACGAACTGCGCTTACCCGAGGACGTGCAACGGCGCATCGCCGAAGTGCACGGCCAGCGCGCGGCGGCCAGTCAGGATTTCTTCGCGCGCATGGCGGCGAACTTTCAAGCCCAGCAGGATTTGATCGCCGGCTTGCCGCAATACCGCGACAGCGCGTTGGCCCTGCTCGACTCCCTGGATTTCCCGAAAACGGCCACGGCCCTTGAGGTTGGCCCCGGCGATGGCGGTTTCCTGCCCGAACTGGCGCGCCGCTTCGACCAGGTGATCGCCCTGGACAACAGCCCGGCGATGCTCGAACTGGCGCGTTTGCGGTGCGACCAGGAGGGGCTGGCCAACGTTGCCTTGCAACTGGCCGATGCCTTGGTCGACGACTATCCCGCCAGCGACTGCCTGGTGCTGAATATGGTGCTGCACCATTTCGCCGCGCCCGCCGAGGCGCTGAAGCACCTGACGCAGCGCATCCGCCCCGGCGGTAGCCTGCTGATCACCGAGTTGTGCAGCCACAACCAGAGCTGGGCCCGCGAAGCCTGTGGCGATCTGTGGCTGGGTTTCGAACAGGACGACCTGGCCCGCTGGGCCACGGCCGCCGGGCTGGTATCGGGCGAGAGCCTGTATGTCGGTTTACGCAACGGTTTCCAAATCCAGGTACGGCATTTCGCCAAGCCCGAGCAATCCAATCGCCCAGGTGCTTATTCATGATGTCCGTGAACAGGCCCGCAAGCCCCTCACCCACCGGTCAAAACAGGAAAACCGCTAGATGAGCGAATACTCTCTCTTTACCTCCGAGTCCGTCTCCGAAGGCCATCCGGACAAGATCGCCGACCAGATTTCCGATGCGGTGCTCGACGCCATCATCGCCCAGGACAAACACGCCCGCGTGGCCTGCGAAACCCTGGTCAAGACCGGGGTGGCGATCGTAGCCGGCGAAGTCACCACCTCGGCCTGGGTCGACCTGGAAGAGCTGGTGCGCAAGGTCATCATCGACATCGGCTACAACAGCTCCGAAGTCGGCTTCGACGGCGCCACCTGCGGCATCATCAATATCATCGGCAAGCAGTCCCCGGACATCAACCAGGGTGTCGACCGCGCCAAGCCGGAAGACCAGGGCGCTGGCGACCAGGGCCTGATGTTCGGCTACGCCAGCAACGAAACCGACGTGCTGATGCCCGCGCCGATCTGCTTCTCCCATCGCCTGGTCGAGCGCCAGGCCGAAGCACGCAAATCCGGCCTGCTGCCGTGGTTGCGCCCGGATGCGAAATCCCAGGTCACCTGCCGCTACGAAAACGGCAAGGTGGTCGGCATCGACGCCGTGGTGTTGTCCACCCAGCACAATCCCGAGGTCAAATACGCAGACCTGCGCGAAGGCGTGATGGAACTGATCGTCAAGCACGTGCTGCCGGCCGAGCTGCTGCACAAGGGCACCCAGTTCCACATCAACCCGACCGGCAACTTCGTGATCGGCGGCCCGGTGGGCGACTGCGGCCTGACCGGGCGCAAGATCATCGTCGACTCCTACGGTGGCATGGCCCGTCACGGCGGCGGCGCCTTCTCCGGCAAGGACCCGTCCAAGGTCGATCGCTCGGCGGCTTACGCCGGTCGTTACGTGGCGAAGAACATAGTCGCTGCGGGTCTGGCCGAGCGCTGCGAGATCCAGGTGTCCTACGCCATCGGCGTGGCTCAACCGACCTCGATCTCGATCAACACCTTCGGCAGCAGCAAGATCGCCGACGACAAGATCGTCGCCCTGGTCCGCGAGCACTTCGATCTGCGCCCCTACGCCATCACCAAGATGCTCGACCTGCTGCACCCGATGTACCAGCCGACCGCGGCCTACGGCCACTTCGGCCGCGCGCCGGTGGAAATGAGCTACGGCGACGAAAGCTTCACCGCCTTCACCTGGGAGAAAACCGACAAGGCCGCCGACCTGCGCGCCGCTGCCGGTTTGTAAGCGCCGCACCCCACGAGAAGCCCCGCTGCGCGGGGCTTTTTGCTGCCCGTCTGCGACCAAGACAAGGACTCGACCATGAGCAGCCCCTTGCCCCTGCTGGCCTTCCATAGCTACCAGGCCCAGCGCCTGAACCGCACACCGATCCTCTCGCCACTGCTGATAGTGGTGACCGAAGGCTGCAAGCGCATTCGCCTGGGCGAGCACGACCTCACGGCCTGCGCAGGCGACTGGCTGGTGCTGCCGGGACATCGGCGGGTCGAAATGCTCAACCAGCCGGACCCGCATAGCGGCCACTACCATGCCTGGGCGCTGGGTGAACTGGACGGTTGGCGGCAACGCCTGCGCGAGTTGTTCGCAGCGCAGCTGGCGCGCCTGACGCTGTCGGCCAAAGCCGATGCCGAGGTCTTTCAGCCGACGCAGCAGGCCCGCGCGGCCCTCGCCAATGTTCTTGACCTGCTGCCCAGCGCCGAACAGGGCAGCCTGCAAGCCGCCCAGGCCGAGCACGCCTGGCAGGGTTTGATGCTGACACTGGCCGCAGCGGGCCAAGGCGGCGCGCTGTTCGCCCAGAATCACCGGCGAACCGCAGAACGCGTACTGCAACTGCTGCGCAGCGACCTGAGCCACGACTGGCAGGCCGAAGACGTCGCCGCCCGGTTGGCAATGAGCGGAGCGACGCTAAGGCGCAAGCTGGCGATCGAGAAGCTGTCGTTCCGGCGCTTGCTGCAGGATGCGCGCATGGAGCAGGCGCTGAGCCTGATCAGTAACAGCCCGCAGGCCCTCGGCGAAGTCGCGGCGGCCTGTGGTTATCAGTCGCCTTCGCGCTTTGCCGCGGCATTCCAACGCCAATTCGGCTGTTCCCCCAGCACGCTGCGACAGACGAGCGGCGCGGGCGAGAGATTGCGCGGAACGGGCGCGTAGGCCTGGAGCATTTGCCCAATACTCGTGGCTCCCCCATTTCAAGGAGCCTCCTATGCGTCCCAGCGTCCTCACCCTGTGTTGCGCCAGCCTGCTCGCCTGTAGCCTCAGCCAGGCATTCGAACTCAGTAGCCCGGATATTCGGGATGGCCAGCCGTTGAGCAAGACCGAGGAGTTTTCCGGTTTCGGCTGCAACGGCGCGAACCGCGCCCCCGCCCTGAACTGGCGGGACGCTCCCCTCGGCACCAAGAGCTTCGCCGTCACCGTTTATGACCCGGACGCGCCAACCGGCAGCGGTTGGTGGCACTGGTTAGTGTTCAACCTGCCCGCCAACGTCACCGCGCTGCCGGCCGCCGCCGGTCAGGCGAAAGGCCCCGAGTTACCCGCTGGCAGCGTGCAGAGCCTGACCGATTACGGCGCGCCGGGTTTTGGCGGCGCCTGTCCGCCGCCAGGCGATAAACCGCACCGTTACATATTCACCGTGCATGCGCTAAGCGTGGAGAAACTCGAATTGGACGCCAACGCCATGCCGGCGCTGGTTGGCTATATGCTCAACGCCAATAGCCTCGGCACGACCTCGCTGACGGCTACCTATGGCCGCCCGGCGAGCGACTGAGCAGCGCGCGGCCGGGCCAGCAGCCCTTGGCATGAAGCGGTCGCCCGGGAGACGCAGCCTAGCGACATCCGCTAACGTCAGCAGCGCCGGGGCGAAGCCAAGGCACTCAAGCCCCCGGCAAAACCGGGCTGAACCAATAGGCTTTCTTGTCGAAAGGCTGCCCCGGCGGCAATTGGGGATTGGCGATGCGGAACACGCGTCGCCTGTCCAGGCCAAGTTTCTTGATGGTGGCGGAATATTCTTCGGTGAACAGACGATCGAGCGTGCCATTGGCCACTATCGCGCGCATGCCCTCTTCGACGCGCTGCGCATGGCGACTACCTTCCTCGTTGCGCGGGAACCAAAAATACACCGGCAGCGGATAGTAGAGCAGCAGCTCCTGCTCGATGGCCATCTGCGGGTAATCCTTGCGCCAGTGTTCGAGCTCCCCGTTCACCTCGGTCACGCCGCGGCCAAACGCATCGAAACGCCCGAGCATCAGCATGCGGAACAGCCCCTCGTAGCTACTGCCCGTCACCACCTCCAGGCCGGCAGCCTTGTAGATGGCCACATCGGACCATTCGCGCTGCTGGCCGAAGCGGAACTGGCGCAGTTGCTCGAACGACTGCACGCTGGAAAAACGCGATTGCAGCTCGGCCGGAATCAGAAACACCCGATAACCGAGCAGCCCCTTGTCGACAGGGATCTTCACCGGCTGCAGCGTTTCCTCCAGGGTGACGGTCGCGTCCAGCACCATGGTATTCAGCACCCCGCGCGCTCTCTGCATCTCGACGACTTGAAACTTCTCGCTCATGGGCAGGCTGGGTTCCAGGACATAGGCACCATATTTTTTCCGGGTGGCCTCCAGTGCCGCCCGCAGGACCCGCCAGTGGTAATCGTAGCGGCGGTCGTCCGCCGTCTCCGGGGCATTGTGGATGAAGTGCCACTGCGCCGCGGCCTTATCGGCGGCACGCGCCATACCCCAGGGCGTGCCGGCGACCAGCAGAAAAAGCGTGAAAAGACCGCCAAAGAACGTAAAACCCATCTTCATAACCTTACTGCCCCAATCGAGATGGCCGAACCGATCGATCAATAATAGCTGCTAAGCTGCAGGCATCCCCACGAGCAAGGATGCTCTCATGAAAGCCTGGCCCGCGCTTTTCCTTTTCCCCCTCGCCGCACACACCTGGGCCGAGCCTTGCCCCGACTGGTCGGCCCAGCGCGCCGAAAGCGAGACCGCAGCACTGGCCGCGCAAATCGCCCACTGGGACGACGCCTACCATCGCCAAGGCGTATCCCTGGTTGCCGACGAACTCTATGACCAGGCCCGCCTGCGATTACGGCATTGGCAAGGCTGCTTTGCCACGGTCGCGGCGGCAGCGGCCGACCCTCTGGCCAGCAGCGGCGGCCGTGTCGCCCATCCGGTGATCCAGACCGGGCTGCGCAAACTGGCGGACAGCAGCGAAGTCGCCGCCTGGATCGACAACCGCGAGGATCTCTGGATCCAGCCGAAGGTCGACGGCGTGGCCGTGACCTTGATTTACCTCGACGGCCGCCTGCATCAGGCGATCAGCCGTGGCGACGGCCGCAGCGGCCAGGACTGGACGGCCAAGGCGCGCCTGATCGAGGCCATTCCGGGGCAATTACCCGGCGGACAGAATGCCGTGCTGCAAGGCGAACTCTATTGGCGGCTGACGCAGCACGTGCAGGCCAAATCCGGCGGTCTCGGTGCCCGCAGCAAGATTGCCGGGCTGCTGGCCCGGCACGACCTGACACCTGGGGACGCCGCCGCCATCGGCCTGTTCGTCTGGGATTGGCCCGACGGCCCGGCGTCGCTGCCCGAACGCCTGCAACGGCTGAGCGAACTGGGTTTCAGCGATAGCCTGAGCTTCAGCCAACCGCTGAAAAACCTCGAGCAGGCCAGGCGCTGGCGCGAACACTGGTACCGCAGCGCCCTGCCGTTCGCCAGCGACGGCGTGGTGCTGCGCCAGGGCGAACGCCCCGCGACCGAGCGCTGGCAAGCCGAACCGCATTGGGCCGCCGCCTGGAAGTACCCGCTCAGCCAAGCCCTGGGGGTGGTGCAGGATGTGGATTTCCGCATTGGCCGCAGCGGGCGCATCACCCCCGTGCTGCGTTTGCAACCGGTGAAGCTCGATGATCGGATGATCGAACATGTCGCCGTCGGTTCGCTGCAACGCTGGCAACGCCTGGATATCCGCCCCGGCGATCAGGTGGCGATCCGCCTGGCCGGGCTGACCGTGCCGAAACTCGACAGCGTGCTATGGCGCACCCAGCAACGCGCCAAACTGGCGGTGCCCGACCCCGCCGCCTACGACTTTTTGAGCTGCTGGCGCATCACCCCGCCCTGCGCCGAGCAATTCCACGCACGCCTGACCTGGCTCAGCAGCGAACAGGGCCTGGCCTTGCCCGGTATCGGCCCCGGCACCTGGGACAAACTCTTGCACGCAAAACGGCTCAATGGCCTGCTCGATTGGTTGCAGCTAAGCGAAGAACAATTACGCCGGATTCCCGGCCTGGGCCCGCGCAGCGCGGCGAAAATCAGTCGGAGTTTCGCCCTGGCCCGTCAACGCTCGCTAGGCGTTTGGCTACGCGCCCTGGGCATGCCGCCGGCCGGCGACGCTCCGCTCGACGGCGATTGGGACGAGTTGGCGCAACGCCGCGCCGCCGACTGGCAACGTCAACCCGGCGTCGGCCCGACGCGCGCGGCGCAGTTGCGGGCGTTCTTCAAGCACCCGGAAGTACGGGCCATACGCGCACAACTGCGCGAAGCACGGATAGACGGCTTCTGAATGGCTATGTCCCAGTTACCTGTTGCACGCAGCTTTTGTAGGGTGGGTTAGCGGCGCTGGGGCTGGTTATGGCAGGGCACTACGCATTTCGAGCGCCGCGTAACCCACCATTGCGGTTTATCGGTGGACCGCTATGGTGGGTTACGGCGCGTTGAGCGTTGATGGTGTGTGCCTGAGCCCGGTTCGCGCCTAACCCACCCTACGTTTTACCGCTCCTCATGCACTTCATAGCTGTTCGGGACGACTCAACACATAACGGGTACAGAGCCTTCTAAATGTCCCGAAGCCGCCCGATTTAGAACGCGCGGAACTCCTCATGACAGGCCTTGCAAGCATCCTCGACCCGCTGCATCGGCGCCGCCAGATCGGTACGCTGTAACGGGTCGGCGGCGCTAGCATCGGCCAGCGCGGCGGTGCTGGCTTCCATTTCGCGGGCCAGCTGCCGGAAGCGCTCCTGACGTTGCCAGACCTCGTCCTTGGCACGACTTTCGCCCCCCTCCTCGCGGACCTGGGGAAAATGCTGCCAAGGTGTGCGGGTCAGCCGGTCGAGTTCACGGGCGCCGGCAACGAAACCGTCTGCCTTGAAGGCGATGCGCCCACGCAGCATGCCGCCCAGATCCTCGCTGACCTTGAGCATTTGCTTGAAGATGGCTTGCCGCTGGCCCTGCGGCGAATTCGGATCGACCCCGCCACAGGCGGCCAGCGTCAATGCGAGAAAGGGCAACAGCAGGTATCGACTTTTCATTGAAAGCTATCGTCGGCGGTTTGGAAGGCGCGCAGTATCGCAGATGAGGCGCCAATCGCGGAGCCGCAATCACGGATCGACCGCCCGAGCGCTGCTGCTCGAGCCCGCCATCAAGTCTGAAAGCGGCTCAGTTGCGCGGTCAGGCGCTGCATTTCGCTATGAATCCGCTCGCTGACCTGCATCACGCTCCGCGCATCGCCATGGCTGCGCTCAGCCAGGCCGGAGACTTCGGCGACGCGCTGATCGATATCCTGGGCCACCTGGCTTTGCTCCTCCGCAGCGGTGGCGATCTGCGCATTCATCGTATTGATGCTGTCCACCGCACCGACGATGGTATCGAGCACTTGGTTCGCCTCCTGCACATGCAGCAGGTTATCGCGCACCAGTTCGCTGCTGCTATGGATCGCCGCCACGGCCTGCTCCGCCCCCGCCTGCAGGCGCTGGATAATCGCCTGGATTTCCCCCGTGGATTGCTGAGTGCGGCTGGCCAGGGTGCGCACTTCATCGGCGACCACGGCAAAGCCACGCCCGGCCTCGCCGGCGCGGGCCGCTTCGATGGCGGCATTGAGCGCCAGCAGGTTGGTTTGCTCGGCAATCGCGGTAATCACTTCCAATACCTTACCGACCCCGGCGGTTTCCTCGCGCAGGGCCACCAAGCCTTCGGCGTTACGCTCCATCTGCCCGCTCAGGCCGGCCAACAGCTCGGCACTGCGCTGCACCGCGCGCTGTCCGGCCTGGGCACATTCATCGGCATTGCGTGCGGACTCCGCAGCCAGGCTGGCATGCCGCGCGACTTCAGCCACGGTGGCGCTCATCTCCGTCATCGCGGTCGCCACCTGATCGAGGTTCTCGTGCTGGCGTCGCGCGCCGTCGCCCGCGGCCTGGGCCGCCGTCACCGCCTGTTCGACATGGGCCTGGGTGTTTCCGCCCGAGGCTTTGACCTCGCCCAACAAGGCGCGCACCTCGGTCTGCATGCGGTTATAGCCGGCGATGATCCTGCCGATTTCGTTGGCGCGCTCCCCGCCCTCCAGCCCGCGGGTGAAGTCGCCACCGCCGACCCGGGTCAGCCCGTGCTCCACCAGGCCCAGGTTGGTCATCAGCGGCCGCAAGCCGAACTGCCGGCCCAATACCACCAGCAGCAGAATGCCCAACAAGCAGCCGAAGGCCAGCCACATGAGACCGCGCTGTCGGTTCTCGACATGCGTCGCCATCAATCCCACCGCCTTGTTCATTTCCCGCAGCAGTTGGGTCGAAGCGCTTTCCAAAGCGGCTAGGTCGACCTCGTCGGTCGCACCGGCCAACGCCTCCAATTGCGCGCGAAAGTCCTGCCACAAGCGCCCGACCAGCACCATCTGTGCCTGAACCTCCGGCGACGGGATAACGCTGATCTTGCGCTTGGGGTCGCCGTTCTGCAGCGCTTCGTGGGCCTCGGCGAACTGGGCGATGGTGGCGTCCAGGACGGCGCGTTCGATGGCCCCCTCGCGCAGCAGCATGGCCTCTTTGCTCATCTTCTGGCTGAGCATGCGCTGGGCGCCCGCCACGTTGATGGTCTCCGGCGACACCGCCATATTCAGATACAGCGCCACCGAGGCGACCAGCGCCAGCAGAAACATCAATGCATAGGAAAACAGAAACTGCTGGTTCAGGGTGCGCAGACCTATGGCGCACAGCAGGCGATCGAAAAGCAGCGTTACCGACATGGCCCCATCCCCTCAAAAACCTCTCCGAATACCCACCATAGCCGCTCGAAGGCCCGCCGACGCCAGCCAACCTGAAAAACCCTCTACGCCTTTAGTCGTAGGACCTGCGCGCCCCATTGCCAGGCATCGGGCTTCAGGCGGCGTAGCAGCAGACCAAGGATCGGCGCGTGCCGATACGCGGGCGCACTCCGGCGAGAAAACCAGAGAGCAGCTGACTCTATTCGCCGGCCCTATTTTCCGCGTCGGCTTACTGTCTGTTCGGTCAATTTAGCTCATCGCCCGCCAAGAACATTTTTACCTAAAGAACCGATTTTTAATTCCATAAAACTGCTCATAGGGCAGTTAAGGCCGGGCGTTTCCAGGGTAGCGCCGTTCATAGACGCCCGCGCTCGCGCGACGGCAAATTGACCGATTTGACAAAGTCCCGGGCACTCCTACGGTTAAGCCAAACCCAGGATGAATCCGCACTGCACAGGGATTAGTCGCTCAATGCCCGAACAACACGCGTCACCGCTACCCATCCCCCTTCTTTCCAGCCTGCTCGGCATGCCCTGGCTGCTGAGCCTGGTGTTGCTCGGCGTCGGCCTGGCCGGCTGGCCGGCGCTGATTGCCGGTGCGCTCGTCAGCCTGGCCTGCGGTGCCTACTTGATTCGCCGGCTGCGCCGCCAAGAGGCGTTCGGCACCGCCGAATCCGAACAGGCGGAGTCGGCCAACCTGGTGCTGCGCGACGAGTTCGAGCCCTTGCGCCAAGGGGTGGCGAACGAGGCGCAAGCGATCGCCGAGCGCAGCCAGCAGATCGACCAACTGCTCGGCACGGCGATCGAGGGATTGATCGGCAGCTTCACCCGCCTCAACCAGTTGATCGAGCACCAGTTGCAGATCGCCGGCTCGCTCACCGACCGCTACCGAGCCGACCAGCACGACAATCGCGAAGTGAACTTCGGCCAATTCGTCAGCACCACTCAGGAAACCCTGACCTTCTTCGTCGATGCCACCGTGGAAACCAGCCGCACCTCCATGGAGCTGGTCGACAGCATCGACCGCATCACGGCGAAGATCGGCGAAATCGTGAAATCCACCGCCGACATGGACGCCATCGCCAAACAAACCAATTTGCTCGCCTTGAATGCCGCCATCGAGGCGGCACGCGCCGGCGAGGCCGGCCGGGGTTTCGCCGTGGTCGCCGACGAAGTGCGCGCGCTGTCGACCCGCTCCAGCGTGTTTTCCGAGGCCATTCGCAGCCATATCAATACCGTGCACGCCGAGTTGCAGCAGGCCGACGCCGCCATCAGTCAGCTGGCGGCCCGGGACATGAGCGTGGCCATGACCTCGAAGAAGAAAATCCACACCATGCTCGACGAACTGGAGCAGATGAACGGCTCGACCGTGCTGGCGGTAGAGGAGCTGGAGCAGATATCCAGGGACTTTTCCGTCGATGTCAACGCGGCCATCACCGCCTTGCAGTTCCAGGACCTCAGCAGCCAGTTGCTGGCACAGATCCGCAAGCACACGGAAAAACTCCAGCAGGTGTGCGGCGGCCTCGAAGGCGTCGCGCAACTGAGCCAGGACGCCCAACAGGACCGCCTGGATGCCCAACGCAAACAACTCGACAGCCACGTGCACAACCCGGTCAAGCAGACCTCGATGCACGCCGGCGAAATCGACTTTTTCTAGGAAGGGGGAAGCCACTGTCATGAGTGAAGCAGGCATTGCCGTCATCCGGCTCGGGGAGCGCTTCGACTTCCAGGCTTATCGGGCCTTTCGCGAGGCCTATGAGCAGGAACTGGCGAAAACCGAGATACAGGTGCTGATCATCGACCTGCAGGCGGTGCAATACATCGACTCGGCCGCCCTCGGCATCCTCCTGCTGTTGCGCGACAAGGCCCAGGCGCAACACAAGCGCGTGGAGTTGCGCAGCCTGCACGGCATCGCCAAGGAGGTCTTCGAAGTGGCCAACTTCCAAAAGCTGTTCAAGATCAGTTGAGTCGAGCTATGCGCCCCCTGAACGTGCTCAGCGTCGACGACGACCCAACGCTCGGTTTACTGCTCAAGACCTTTATCCGTTCGTTGGGTCACGAGTGCACGGTGGTCGGCGACGGCGAGCGGGCGGTGCAGGCGTATCGGCAGGCGACCTTCGATCTGGTGCTGATGGATCAATTGATGCCCGGCATGGACGGCATCGCCGCGACCCGGGCGATCCGCGAGTTGCAGAAGGTCAGTGGCTGGAAGCCGATCATCATGCTCTCGGGCCTGAGCGAAACCGACGATCAGGTCGCCTCGCTCGATGCCGGCTGCGACGACTTCATCGCCAAACCGGTGAATTTCGCCATCCTCGCCGCCAAGATCAATGCATTCAGGCGCATCACCGTGTTGCAGGAGCAGGTCGCCGAACAGAACCGCGAGCTGTTGCAGTACCGCCATGCCGAGGCCGAGGAACGGCGCATCAGCCGTTTCCTGATGAGCCGGCTGGTGCGCAGCGACCTGCTCGACCATCCGCAAGTGCGTTACTTGCTGCAACCGGCCAACGAGGTTTCCGGTGACCTGCTGCTGGCCTGTCCATCGAGCAATGGCGACCTCTACGTGATGCTGGCCGACGCCACCGGTCATGGTCTGCCCGCGGCGCTGACCCTGATCCCGCTGTCGCAAGCCTTCTACGCCATGGCCGGCAAGGGCTTCACCCTCGACAGCATTGCCTGGGAGCTGAACCTGCGCCACCGCGCCTACTCGCCGGTCGACCGTTTCGTCGCCGCCTTGCTGGTGCAATTCCGCCCCCGCGAGAACCTGCTCTCGGTATGGAACGGCGGCATCCCGGCGGCCCTGCTGCTCGACCAGCAAGGCCAGGTGGTACACCGTTTCACCTCATCGAACCTGCCCCTCGGCATCGTCGATGGCGACGACTTCGAAAACCAGCACGAAACCGTCGCCGTGGAACCGGGACACCGTCTGTTGCTGTATTCCGATGGCCTGATCGAAGCGGAGAACGCCGAGCGCGAGCCGTTCGGCAAGGCGCGCCTGGAGCAATGCCTGCAACAGGCGCCGCAGGAGGACCCGATCGACGTATTGCAACAGGCCCTGCACAACCATATGGGCGGGCGCCTGCCGCATGACGACCTGTCCTGCCTGCTGCTCGAATGCCGCGCCGCGGAGGTCTCCGTCGACTGCCCGCCGACACCCGCCGAAACCCGCACGGTCGCCGAGAACTGGCATCTGCAATTGACCTTCGGCGCCTCGCAGCTGCAACGCCTGGACCTCGCGCCGATAGTCGCCGCCCAGTGCAACACCCTGGGGCTGGCCGCGGAAAAACAGGGCGCCCTGGCGGTGATTCTCTACGAACTGCTGAGCAACGCCCTGGACCACGGCCTGCTCGGCCTCAACTCGGCGATCAAGAACCTGCCCGATGGTTTCGAGCGCTATTTCGAAACCCGACGCGAACGCTTGGCCGCCCTGAGCGAGGGCGAGATCCGGGTCGAGGTGCGCCAGCAAGGCGGCGCCACGGGCAACAGCCTGCAAGTCCGGGTCTGCGACAGCGGCCAGGGCTTCGATGTCGGCCGGCTGCTGCTCGACGCGCCCCAGGATCTGACCCACCAGTACCACGGCCGCGGCCTGATCCTGGTGCGTAACCTGTGCCAGCACCTGGTGTTCTACCCGCCGGGCAACAGCGTCAAGGCCGAACTGCTCTGGGGCCAGGAGCAGCAGGCGAAACCCAGTCCCGCCGAACACGCCGCGGCCGCCACTCTCCGCACGCACAATGGAGCGACCTCATGAGCAAAACCATCCTGATAGTCGATGATTCGACCGCCGGCTACGAGGTCGACGAAGCCGTGGATGGACGCAGGGGGCTGGGCAAGGCGAAGCCCTGGGCGCCACCGAAGAAATCCTGGCGCTGGAGGAAATCGCCGAAGCACTGACCCTGCAGACCAGAAAGCGCGGCGGCGGCAACCCTGTGTAAATGCATTCGGGCTCTGCGCCCTCGACCTTGAGCCGAACGACGGAAAGCCTTGGGCTTCTTCGCCGAGCTGGCTATACTTCGCACGTTTCACGCGCGCGGCCAGCTCCGCGCGTGCCCGCCA
>NZ_CAMPHN010000008.1 GCF_946885885.1 uncultured Pseudomonas sp. | reverse complement strand
CATCGCGATGCCGTCCGTGGGAGGAGGAGTCCATCTCATCAGATGAAATCCGGGAACGATATCCGTCGTGAAAGTGCTCCCGGATTGCATCCGGGCTACCAGAGCGGCGATGGATAGGGGCGCGTAGCTGACGCTGTTTTCATCCCCATCGCAATTGGTGGATGGGTGAAGCGTCATCCACCCTACGAAGCTGGCAGGAGGCAATTCGGACCGCGCGACAACCTGTTAGCCGTTAAGCCGCTCGCGGAACAGCGCCTGGTGCTCGCGGCACTGTTGGGCGGCGAGCAGGAATACGCCGTGGCCGCCGCGTTCGAACTCCAGCCAGGTGAAATCCACCTCCGGATACAGCGCCTCGACATGCACCTGGCTGTTGCCCACCTCGACGATCAGCGTGCCCTTCTCGGTCAGGTGATCGGCCGCCTCGGCCAGCATGCGCCGCACCAGGTTCAAGCCGTCGTCGCCGCAAGCCAGGCCCAGGGCCGGCTCATGCTGGTATTCGGCGGGCATGTCGGCGAAATCCTCGGCGTCGACATAGGGTGGGTTGGAAACGATCAGATCGAAACGCTGGCCCGGCAAACCGTCGAAGCCGTCGCCTTGCACGCTGTACACCCGCTCCTCCAGACCATGCCGTTCGATATTCCGGTTAGCCACTTCCAGCGCCTCGAACGACAGGTCGGCCAGCACCACCTCGGCCTCGGGGAACTCATAGGCGCAGGCGATGCCGATACAGCCCGAGCCGGTGCACAGATCGAGAATTCGCGCGGGCTCTTGCGCCAGCCAGGGTTGCAGATGCTGTTCGATCAATTCGCCGATCGGCGAACGCGGCACCAGCACCCGTTCGTCGACGATAAAGGGCAGCCCGCAAAACCAGGCCTCGCCGAGCAGGTAGGCGGTCGGCACACGCTCCTCGATACGCCGCGCGAGTAATGACTGCAGATGAGCATGCTCGTCGTCTTCCAGGCGACAGTCGAGGTAACTGTCGGCGATCTCCCAGGGCAGATGCAGGGCGCCGAGCACCAGCTGGCGAGCTTCGTCCCAGGCGTTGTCGGTGCCGTGGCCGAAAAACAGCTCCTCACCCTGAAAACGACTGACCGCCCAACGAATGTAATCGCGCAAGGTGCGCAAGCGGGTGGTGCGGGCAGGTATGAGGTCGGTCACTGGGGCGTCTCCTAGGCGAAAGTGCGGCGCATTTTAGCCCATCCCAGCGGGCCCGACCCATAGCGAAAGATAGCGCGAGAGCGCCAAAAGTAGCGCTGCCAAAGGACAGGGCGCCCAGATATAATTTTGTTACCAATTACTAACCCTTCCGATTTCCCCCCTTACCGAGTATTCCCCCCAATGCTTATTGAACCCTTCTCGCTCACGGGCTTGCTCGTGCTGGCGATATTCCTGATTGGCATGACGCTTATCGTTTTCGAAGCACAACTGGAGATGGATAAGTTCAAACCGGCCATGTTCATGATGTCCGGCTTGATCGTTATCGGCCTGCACTACGCGCTGACCGACCCTAACGGCTTCCAGTACTTTCTGCATACGCAGGAGGAAACCAAAAGCGAACTGTTCGGCCTGATCGCCTTCATGGCCTTCATGTGGATGATCGTCGAGCTGCTCAACGAGCGGAACGTGTTCACCGCGCTGAACGGTTACCTGTTGCGCAAAGGCCTGGGCGCCAAGGGCATGTTCTGGGCCACGGGCGCGCTCTCGGCGACACTCTCGCCCTTCATCAACAACTTCACCACGGCGATGATTTTCGGCAACTCGGTAAAAAACATTTCGGTCAACCAGCGCTATACCCACGTCGCCCTGTGCAACATCGTGGTCGCCTCCAACAGCGGCGTGTGGTTCCTCGGCACCTCCACCAGCTTGATGGTGCTGCTGGCGGGCAAGATCAGCATCGCCGGTCTGTTGCTGCTGTTCCCCTCGGCATTCATCGGCTGGCTGCTGTTCGCCGCCACCCTGCATTTTTTCTACCTGCGCGGTGTCGACGGCAAAGAGCTGATCCGTGTCGCCAACCAGGAAGACTCGGCACTCAAACCGGGCGGCGCGGGGCTCGCGGTGGTCGGTTTCTTCGCCGTACTCGGCGCGGTGCTGTGCAACATTCTGCTGAAGGTCGGCATCGAGTTCGCCATCGGCATCGGCTTGGGCATGGTCGCACTCTATGCCTGGTTACTGACCCACCGCGGCATCGAACTGCCCTGGCAGGACCAACTGCAGAAGGTGGAATGGAACGCCTTGCTGTTCTTCATCGGCATCATCACCTCGGTGGCCGCGCTCAACCATGTCGGTTGGTTGTCCTATATCTCCCGGCTGTTCGAGCTGCTCGACCCGACCCTGGTCAACGTCATTCTCGGGGTGATTTCCGGGGTGATGGATAACGTGCCGGTGGAAGCCGCGGCGCTGCTGTCCAATCCGCAACTGAGTGCCGATCAGTGGGCGTTGAACGCACTGATGGTGGGTATCGGCGGTTCGCTGACCGTGGTGGGCTCGGCGGCCGGGGTCATGGCCATGACGCTGGACAAGAGCTACAGCTTCGGCGTGCACCTGCGTTTCCTGCCGGCGCTCCTGGTCAACTTCTTCGGCTCGCTGGGCGTCTGGTACCTGCAGTTCCAGCTATTGGGTCTGTACTGAGGCGATAGGCGCCCGGCCCGGAGCCGGGCGCACCGAGGTCAATCCCGGCGCCGCGGGAAGCGCACGGGCGGCTCCTCGGGTTGACGCATGAGTTCGCGCACCACCGCGATGGATACCGCGATGGCGAACAACAACCAGAAATGGGCGGACAACTGCGCTAACAAGGTCATAGGCAACTCCTTTGCGTCGATTTTGCGTAGGACTCCAACCCTGCGCAGTGGTTCGATTCTGCGCGTACCGCGCATCGGCTGCAACAATGGACACAGAGGTTCACAGCAGCGCCTCAGGGGCGGACAATGGCGACGCCGTCCGCCATCCGCGAGGAGTTCCTTATGCCCCACCCGCACACGCTTTTCCAACTGACCGGTCGCGGCCATGCGCCGGCCGGCCTGGCGCAAGCGACCCTGTTGATCATCGACGCCCAGGAGGAATACCGCAGCGGCGTCTTGCAACTGCCGGGGCTGGACGCGGCGCTCGAAGAAATCGCCCAACTGCTGGCCCGCGCGCGCGCCATCGGCGCCTCGATCATCCATGTCAAACACCTGGGCATTCCCGGTGGCCTGCTCGATCCCAGCGGCCCACGCGGCGCGCATTTGCCCGAAGTAGCACCGCTACCAGGGGAAATCGTCGTGCAAAAGCGTTTGCCGAATGCCTTCGCCGGCACCGACCTGCACGATCGCCTACAAGCCATGGGTCATCTGGATGTGATCGTTTGCGGCTTTATGAGCCACTCCAGCGTCAGCTCCACCGTGCGCGCCTGCAAGGACTACGGTTATCGCTGCACGGTGGTCGACGCGGCCTGCGCCACTCGCGATTTGCCGACCCCGGAAGGTGACGTGATCGACGCCCGGGAGATGCACCGGGCAGAGATGGCCGCCCTGGCCGACAACTTTGCTACCCTAGTAGCGCACGCCAGCGTCTTGAGCTGAGATATCCGGGGATGAGTGCACAGGCAGTTCGCTATCGATGAGTGATCCGCATCGCCAGGAACCCCCGTTCGACCCGCTGGTCATACCGCCGATACCCCTAAGGAAATCGGAATAATGAAGTTATCCGATGGTTTCGATGCACGCCGCCTGCGCCCACGGGGCACCAGCACCTGGCGCACTCGCCTGGCGGCTGCGCTGGCGGCGTTGTTCGCCTGCTTTGGCATCCTCCTGGCGATGGCCGGAGCCGCAGCGCTGCTCGGCCGCCCCGTCTCGCTCGGCGCCCTCGACGACTCGCCGGGTGCAGCCGTGGTACTGGTGCTCCTCGGCTTGTTTTTGCTCTGGGCCGGGATATTCGCCTGGCGCCTGTTCCGCCGGCGCCTGCGCCGCCCCAGCGACCTGAGCATGTCGCCGCATCTGATGAAGAAACGTAACTGAGCGACAAGGCAGCACTAAAGCCGCTGCCTTGGTTACACTAGCGGCCTTCGCGGAGGCCTCCATGCAAGACGACCCTAGAGACGATAACGAAAGCGCCCTGTTCCAAGCCGAGCTGCGCGGCGTCAAACCGCTCAAGCACGACCGCGCCGATACCGGCAAAGCCAAATCCGACCGCCAACGCCTGGCCACGCTGCGCCAGGCCGCCACCGTGCGCACGGATTCGCTCAAGGTCGACGGCCTGTCCGATCAGTTCGTCATCGATGTCGGCGCCGAAGACCCGCTGTACTGGGCCGGCAACGGCGTGCAGGAAGGCCAGATGCGCAAGCTCAAGCTCGGCCAGATCAGCTTCGAAGGCAGCCTCGACCTGCATGGCATGAGCGTGGAAAAAGCCCGCGACACCCTCTGGGAGTTCATCGCCGAGGCCAACAAACTCGAGGTGCGCTGCGTGCGCATCACCCATGGCAAGGCCGCGCGTATGGACGGCCGCAAACCCATGATCAAAAGCCACGTCAACACCTGGCTGCGCCAGCACCCGCAGGTGCTGGGCTTCACCTCCTGCCTGGCCAAACATGGCGGCACCGGCGCGGTTTACGTGCTGCTCAAACGCACCATGATGGACGGACGCGACGACTGATAGCGCGCCCCTCAGTCGGGGAATCGCGGCGCGTGCGCTTCGAGCTCTACGCGCAGGCCGTTCACCATGAACGACACCGCATGATAGAAGCCCACCAACAGCAGGCACTCGATCAACTGCTCATCGCGGTAATGCTCGCTTAGCCGCTGCCATAACTCGTCGTCCACTGTCGAACTGCCATGCAGGCTGTCGGCCAGCGCCAACAGCGCCTGCTCCGCATCGCTCCACAAGCTGGCGTCGGTATTGGCGGCACAGGTATCGGCGAGCTGCTGCGGAGTGAAAGCGGCTTTGCCGTTGAAGCCCGCGACATGCACACCCCACTCGTACTCGGCGCCGCAGATTGCGGTGGTGCGCAGAATCAGCAGTTCGCGCTCGCGCAGGCCGATACTGCCGTTATCGAGCAAGCCACCGGCGAGGAAACGCTGCAACACGCGAGGGTTATGCGCCATGCTACTGAACAGCTTCAGGGGCGGCATACCCGGCGGCATTATCCGATCGAGCGCCGCCTGGATTTCCGGGGCATAAGGAGGTGGAGCGGGTTGGATACGCGGGCTGCTCATGGCAAATCTCCTATCGGACGGTTAAGCTACTGAAAGCGTAGCAAGCCCAACATAAACCGCTACTAAAAAAGAAGCAATAGCGCCGATGAGTACAGCAAAACCAGGTGAAAAAGTTCGTGGCTCCACGACCGGCAGGCCGATCATGGCCCTGCTCGATCTGCTCGGCAGGCGCTGGAGCCTGCGCATACTCTGGGAACTTCGGCAGTCGCCGGCCAACTTTCGCGAACTGCAAAGCCGCTGCGAAGGCTTATCGCCGTCGGTGCTCAATACCCGCTTGAACGAGCTGCGCGAGGCGCGCTTGCTGGAGAACGGCGACCAGGGCTATCAGTTATCGTCGCTGGGCGTGAGCCTGGTCGAACAGTTTTTGCCGCTGACCCAATGGGCCGAAAACTGGGCCAGCGATCTGCAGTCGCCGGCGTAAAACCGAGCGCTGCTCTTGCCAGCCCGGCAGCACCGCCCTACCCTGCGCATCTGTTTTATCTATATCCGTTTCATAGCCGTTAGTGCCACAGGAAGATCATGTCCCTGGAACAGAACTACACCGCGATTCTCGGCCAACTCGGCGAGGACGTTTCCCGCGAAGGCCTGCTCGATACGCCCAAGCGTGCCGCCAAAGCCATGCAGTACCTCTGCCGCGGCTACCAGCAAAGCCTGGAAGAAGTCACCAACGGCGCACTGTTCAGCTCCGACGCCAGCGAGATGGTATTGGTCAAGAACATCGAGCTGTACTCGCTGTGCGAACACCACCTGCTGCCATTCATCGGCAAAGCCCATGTCGCCTATATCCCCAACGGTAAGGTGCTCGGCCTGTCGAAAGTCGCGCGCATCGTCGATATGTACGCGCGCCGCCTGCAGATCCAGGAGAACCTCAGCCGGCAGATCGCCGAGGCGATCCAGCAAGTGACCGGCGCCCTCGGCGTGGCCGTGGTGATCGAAGCCCAACACATGTGCATGATGATGCGCGGCGTGGAGAAGCAGAACTCCTCGATGGTCACCTCGGTGATGCTCGGCGAGTTCCGCGAAAACGCCGCCACCCGCAGCGAATTCCTCAGCCTGGTCAATAACTGAGCACCCGCTGAGCATTAAGAAACCGGCCTTGCGCCGGTTTTTTTATGGCTATGTCCCAATGGCGTATTGCACGGCGATAAGCACAACGAGGCATGCCGATGCCTGTTGGGCTTCGCTGCGCTCAGCGCCAACCTACCCAGTACATGCAACATCTAACGGGTACATAGCCTTTTTTATAGCGGTTCGATGCTAGCCCGGATGAAATCAGGAAGCGGTCCGACACCTGGCACCGCTCCGGCCCAGGGTCGCGCTCCTGCGGGCTGACCGCGCTAGGTACGGAATTGCGCGACCAAGCCCTGCAGCTCCACGCCCAGGCGCGCCAATTCGGCACTCGAGGCTGCCGTCTGCTCGGTGGCGCTGGCGCTCTGTTCGCCGATATCGCGCACCCGCGTCACGCTTTCATTGATGTTCTCGGCCACCGCGCTCTGCTCTTCCGCGGCGGCGGCGATCTGCTGGTTCATCTGCTCGATAGTGCTCACCGACTGGGTGATGCGCCGTAACGCATCACCCGCCTCGGCCGCCAAGTCGACGGTACGCTGGGTCAGGCTGCGGCTGCTTTCCATTTTCGTCACCGCGCCCTGGGCCATGCGCTGCAAGCCGGCGATCAGCGTTTCGATCTCCTGGGTCGACTCCTGGGCGCGCTTGGCCAGGGCGCGTACTTCATCGGCGACCACGGCGAAACCGCGGCCCTGCTCGCCCGCCCGTGCCGCTTCGATGGCCGCATTCAGCGCCAGCAGATTGGTCTGCTCGGCGACGCTGCGGATGACCTCCAGCACACTGCCGATGCGCCCGCTCTCCTTGTTCAGTTCCTGAATCGCTTCGGCGGATTGCTCGACATCGGCGGCCAGGGTGCCTATCTGGGAAACCGCTTGCTGCACCACGTGATTGCCCTGCTGGGCTTCTCGATCCGCGCTCTGGGCGGCCTGGGACGCTTGTTCGGCGTTATGCGCCACTTCCTGCACGGTGGCGGCCATTTCATGGATCGCGGTAGCGGTCTGCTCGGTCTCCAGTTTTTGGCTCTGCACACCGGCACTGGTTTGCGCCGTGATAGTCGACAACTGTTCCGCCGCCGCGGCGATCTGACCGACGCCGCCGCCGATGCGTCCAACCAGGTTGCGCAGGCTGACGGTCATGCTTTGCATCGCGGCCATCAGTTGGCCGAGTTCGTCCTTGCGCTGCAACAGCAAATCCTGGCTCAGATCGCCGTCGGCGATACGCTTGGCGTAGGCGACGCTCTGGCGTAGCGGGATGACGATCGAACGCGAGATCAACAAGGCGGCCAGCAAGCCGAGCACCACGGCGCCGGCCCCCATGCCACCGAGCATGAGCATGGCCCGGCGGCTAACATCGTGCATCTGCTGCTCGGCGTTGGCTTTCGCGGCGTCGGCCAGTTCCAGAGCCGAGCGCGCCCGTTCGACCATGGCCTTTTCCGTGGCCAGGCGCTGTTCGCGGACTTGCTGGTAGTAACCGAAAGAGCGCTGATACAGGGTCAAGGATTGCAAGGCGGTATCGATGGCGGACTTCTGCGTATCGTCCAGCCAGACCTTCAAGCTGCTGGCCACGGTTTGCAGGTCTTCGCTGACGTAGTTCCACTCTTCCAGCGCCTTGTCCGAGCTATCGATGATGTACAGGCTTTCGTGGCCGCGCAGATCCAACATGCGCTTGCTCAGGCCGGATGCGGTTTCCGCCAGGGTCAGCGGGTCGCTGCCGCGTAACTTGTCGCCTTGCAAACGCAACTCGCGGACGGCGTCGTACATGTCCAGCTCGATCACCTCGAACTGATCGCGCGCCTCGCCCGCGGCCTCGCGCATGTCCTTACGCGCTTCGCGCGCCTTGTCCTGCACCTCGACATAGCTGTCGAACTGACTCAGGTAATCGGTAATCGTCTGGCTCATGCTTTGATAACGCTTCACCTCGATTGCCGATGCGGCGTTCTGCAATTGCGTCAACAGCTCTTGTACACCGATCAAGCTTTCGCGTACCCGGGTGGCACTCTCCGGACTTTGCTCGAGGGCGAAGTTACGCTCCAGACGACGCGCCTGAAGTATCGCCAGATTGACCGCCAGCAGCCTCCCGCTCAGTTCGTGCCCTTGCATGACCGTCTTAATCGCGACGAAACCGATGCCGGTCATCGCAACCGTCAGCAATAGCACCAGGCTGAAACCAAAAAATAACTTCTTACCCACGGCAAGGTCGGCGAACAGGCGGGTGGTGGATTGCAACATAAACACTACTCCAGTTCTTATTGTTCTAGATGCCAGCCATGAGGGGCATGGGCGCGGCGGACAAATCTACGCAACCGCTGTGCCAGCATCGCAAACGACTCTACCCCTATAGTCGGCAGATATTGACTAGAGCTTAGGCCAAAGAGGCTGGGCAGCCCGAGCCTGTGCGTGTTTCAGATTGGTTTTGTGCGCCTGCCACAACAAAAATAGGCGGCTTTCCGCCAATATGCCGCCCGTATCGGCGCTTTTCCGCCAGTAAAAACAGGGCGCACGACTGATCGCCGCACGCCCTGTATTCGTATCGAGCGGCATCGAAGGTGCCGCTGCGGGGGGTCAACGTCCGGCGAGTGCCGGCACCACACGCGGCCTCAGCAGCTCGCCGAGAATGGCCAGCAGACCGATGACGCCGGCGATCCAGTACCACTTGGCGATGGGGTCGAAACCCAGCCAGCCGAGGGCGTGCAGGAACACCATCATGATCAGCACCGGGCACACGTAGCGCACCATGAACAGCCAGAGCGCGTAGCCCAGCGGCGGCAGGTTCAGCTCGTCGCGCATGATTTCGCAACGCAGTGCATAGCCGGCCAGCAGCACCATGAAGATCCCGCCGAGCGGCATCATCCAGCGCGAGGTCAGGTAATCCAGCCAGTCGAACAGGTTCTTGCCCAGCGGCGTCCAGCCGGCCATCAGGTTGAACGAGAGCATCGCCAGCAGACTGAGCAGCAGCAATACCACACCGGCAGCGACAGCGCCCTTGAAGCGGCTGATGGCGTATTTCTCATTGAGGTAGGCGACCGTCGATTCGGCCAGGGAGATCGCCGAGGTCAGTGCGGCAATCGATACCATGGCGAAGAACAGCGCGCCGAACACCGTGCCGAACGGCATCTGCTGGAAGGCCAACGGCAGGCTCATGAAGATCAAGCCGGGCCCCGCGCTCGGGCTCAGGCCATTGGCGAAGATCACTGGGAAAATCGCCAATCCCGCCAGCAAGGCTACGCAGGTATCGCAGATCGCCACGATAAAGGTGGTGCGGGCGATCGACTGGCCATCGGGGATGTAGGAGCCGTACACCAGAATCGCCCCGGAGGCCAGGCTGAGGGTGAAGAACGCATGACCGAGGGCCGCGAGCAACGCTTCGCCGGTGATCTTCGAGGCATCGAAGGTGAACAGGAAGTCGAAGCCGGCGGCGAAGCTGCCGCTGGTAAAGGCGTAGCCGACCAGCACCAGCAGCATCAGCGCCAGGCCCGGCATCATCCAGCGCACGGCGCTCTCGATGCCCTTCTGCACGCCCTTGGCGACTATCCATAGCGTCAGCAACGACACCAGCACACTCCAGCCGCCGAGCTGCCAGGGGTTGGCGTTGTGCGCCGCGAATACCTCGCCGAGCGCTTCGACGCTGTTCGCCGTGAGCGAGCCGTCGAGCATTTTCCAGGTGTAGGCGAAGGCCCAACCGGCCACTACCACGTAGAAGCACAGGATCAGAAAACCGCAGAGCATGGCCATGATGCCGACCGTCTTCCACAGCGGGTTGCCGTTGTTCTCCTTGACCACCCGGGCAATCGCGTCGATCGGGCTGCCGCGACCGCGCCGGCCGAGAGCGATCTCGGTCATCATCACCGGAATGCCGATCGACAGGATGCAGGCGAGGTACATCAGCACGAAGGCGCCGCCGCCGTATTCGCCGGTGATATAGGGGAACTTCCAGATATTGCCCAGGCCAACGGCCGAGCCGGTTGCAGCGAGGATGAAACCCCAGCGCGAGAGCCAGAGATTCTTGGGTTTTTCACGGGTCATGCGTCACCTTTTGTTGTTATCTGTGACGGGAACGGACCCGCCGCGCTTGTGGCGTGGCGGAGTGAGCAAGGCTTGGGTAAAGCCGCTTTTTACAACTGGGCGTCGGCTTGCGCCTCCGGGGCCGCCTGTTTGAAGGCTTCCAGGGCTTCGCAACGCGCGACCATGCAAAGGATGCGCGGGTAAGCCTCGAGGTCACAGTTGAAACGCCGTGCGTTGTAAATTTGCGGAACCAGACAGGCCTCGAGATAGCCGGGACGCTCGCCGAGCGACAAGCGCTCATCGAATGACGCGAGGCCCTGCTCCACCGCGGCCAGACCGGTGTGCAGCCAATGCCGATACCAGGCGTTTTTCGCTTCGTCCGAGGCGCCCAATTCGACGGACAGGTATTGCAGTACGCGCAGGTTGTTCAGCGGGTGCAGGTCGCAAGCGATATGCAGCGCCAACGCCCGCACCTGAGCGCGGCGCACCGGATCGCCGGGCAACAGCGCCGGCACCGGAAAAACCTCGTCGAGGTATTCGAGAATCGCCAGGGACTGGGCGATGCGCACCTCGCCCTGATCGGTGCCGGCATCGATCAACAGCGGCACCAACTCCTGAGGATTCAGCGCCTTGTACCCATCCGCATGCTGCTGCCCGCCGTCCTTGACCAGATGTACCGGCACCTGCCGATAGGCCAGGCCTTTGAGGTTGAGGGCGATACGTACGCGGTAGGCGGCGCTGGAGCGCCAGTAACCATAGAGCGTCAGCATGGCATGCCTCCCGTGGGAACCGCTGCGCAAACGCTCCTGTCGATCCTATGTTTATTCGCGAGTCCTGCGACTTCGTAGGGTGGATGACGCTTCACCCATCCACCAACTGCGATGGTGGATGAAAAAAGCGTCATCCACCCTACCCGGGCTACCGAAACCCAATCCCCGCCTGGGGCTTTCGGCTCAACGCTCATAGCGCTCCACCACCTGATCGATGGCACCGAACAAGCTCTGTCCGGCCTCGTCGAACATCTCGATGCGCACCCGGTCGCCGAACTTGAGGAACGGCGTCTTCGCCTCGCCATCGGCGATCACTTCAAGCATGCGTTTCTCCGCCAGACACGAAGAACCGGCGCTGCGGTCGTAATTGGACACGGTGCCGGAACCGATGATGGTGCCGCTGCCCAGCGGACGGGTCTTGGCGGCGTGAGCCAGCAGGGTCGGGAAGTTGAAGGTCATATCGACGCCGGCGTCCGGCTGGCCGAACAGCGCGTCGTTGATATGCGACACCAATGGCCGGTGCACTTTGCCGTCGCGCCATGCATCGCCCAGCTCGTCCGGAGTAATGGCCACCGGCGAAAAACTCGAGGACGGCTTGCTCTGGTAGAAGCCGAAGCCCTTGGCCAGCTCGCCGGGGATCAGGTTACGCAGCGACACATCGTTGACCAGCATCAGCAACTGGATATGCCCGGCGGCTTCGGCGGGCGTGACGCCCATGGGCACGTCGTCGGTGATCACCGCGATCTCGGCCTCAAGGTCGATGCCCCAAGCCTCATCGGCCATCTGAATCGGCGCGCGGGGCGGGATAAAGCTGTCGGCGCCACCCTGGTACATCAACGGATCGTGCCAGAAGCTCTCCGGTATCTCCGCGCCGCGGGCTTTGCGCACCAACTCCACGTGATTGACGTAGGCGCTGCCATCGGCCCAGTGATAGGCGCGCGGCAGCGGGCTGTGGCAATCGGCCTGATCGAAGACGAAGGCGTCCTCGCACAGGCCATCGTTGAGGCGCTGGTACATGGCTTCGAGATGCGGACGCTTGATCTGCCAGTCATCCAGCGCGGCCTGCAAGGTAGCGGCGATCTGCGGCACCTTGACGGCGTGGCGCAGATCGCGGGAGACCACCAGCAGCACGCCATCGCGGCCTTGGTTCAGTGATGCGAGTTTCATAAATAGATCCCATAACGTGGTGTAGGAGCCAGCTTGCTGGCGATCCAGGGTTCGTTGATCGCCGAGACACCGGATCGCCAGCAAGAACTCGGCGTTCCCCTAGCTCCTACAGGTCATTGTTCAGCTGTCTTTCCCCGGCGCCCGCCAGGAATTCACATATTCGGGTACATCCACGGCCGCGGCGGCGTCGCCGACTTCCAGGGCACGGCGGGTATCGATCATCACCGCCACCTCCTCGACGAAGGTCGCCGGGCTTTCCTGGCTCTTTTTCAGCGCCTTGGGATGCGGGCCATGGGGGAAGCCGCAGGGGTGCAGCGTGACCATTCCGGCCTCGATATTGTCGCGGCTGAAGAAGTTGCCACGGTGATAGAACAGCACTTCATCGTAGTCGTCATTATTGTGATAGAACGGCACCTTCAGCGCGCCCGGATCGCTTTCCACCGGTCGCGGCGTGAAGGTGCAGACCACGAAACCATTGGCCACGAAGGTGGTATGAGCCGATGGTGGCAGGTGATAACGGTGACTCATCAGCGGGCGGATATCGCGCCAGTTGAGGCGCACCACGGTGTTGTCGCCATGCCAGCCGACCACATCCAGCGGGTTGTACGGGTAGGTCACGGTGCTGATCTGATTGCGCCGCTTGATGCGAATCTGCCAAGTGTTTTCGTCCTGCTGCGCCTTGAAGGCATCGTCCAGCTTGGGATGATCGAGCACCGCCGGGTCGAAGATCGCCTGTGGGCCGAGCAAGCCTTTATCCGGCAGTTGGTAAGCGCCGTCGCTGTTTTCGATCAGCAGCATAAAGGTCGGCTCGCTGGCCTCGATGCGCCACGCCGTACCGCGCGGGATCACCAGGTAGTCGCCGTCACGATAGGTCAGGTGACCGAAGTCGCAATAGAAGTGCCCCGCCCCCTCATGAACGAACAACAGCTCATCGCCATCGGCATTGCGCACCAGATGGCGCATGGCGCCGTGGGTCTTCCAGATGCGCAATTGCACATCGGCGTTATGCAGGCACAGCGGCGCCTCCAGTGGGCAGTCGCGCTCGCTGGCGATCTCGTTGAAGTCGAACGCATGGGGGCGCAATGGCCCCTGCCAATCGATCCAACCGGTCGGCGGGTGCTTGTGGTGCAAGTGCGCGGTGGGACCGAAAAAGCCCTCGCGGCCCATCTCGCGCTCGTAGGTGCCTTCGGGAAAATCGCAGTGCGCCTGACGCGAACACTCGCCCTCGCGCAGGGGAAAGCTGATCCAATTACGGCTCATGGCCGGTGTCTCCTCGATGCGGCGTTTTCGTAGGGTGGGTGATCGACCTGCCAGCGCATGGTGGGTTACGTGGCGCCCGGACACCGCGCTGCTTATACGCTTGTATAATGCGCCGCTAACCCACCCTACGATTTTTTCTTAGTCGGCTTTGATCACGCCCCGCTTGATCTGGTCTTCCTCGATCGACTCGAACAACGCCTTGAAGTTGCCTTCGCCAAAGCCCTGATTACCTTTGCGCTGGATGATCTCGAAGAAGATCGGACCGATCACCGTGTTGGTGAAAATCTGCAGCAGGATGCCGTCGTCCTCGGGCGCCCCGTCGATCAGGATATTCAGTTCGCGCAGCAACTCGGTCGGCTCGCCATGGCCGGCGACGCGGCTATCGACCTTGTCGTAGTAGGTACCCGGGGTGAGCATGAACTCCACACCGTTGGCGCGCAGCTTGCGCACGGTGTCGTAGATGTCCTCGCTGCTCAGGGCGATATGCTGGATGCCTTCCCCGTGGTACTCGCGGATGAATTCCTCGATCTGCGACTTGTCGTCGGCCGACTCGTTGATCGGGATACGGATCTTGCCGCAGGGCGCGGTCATCGCCCGCGACAGCAGGCCGGTGAGCTTGCCTTCGATATCGAAATAGCGGATTTCGCGGAAACCAGCGATGCGCTCGTAGAAGCCCGACCAGACATCCATCTGCCCGCGCTTGACGTTGTGGGTCAGGTGATCCAGCGCTTGCAGGCCCACTGCGTTGTCGTTCGGCGTGGGCCCTTCGATGAACTCGAAGTCGACGTCGTAGATGCTCTTGTCGCCGTAGCGATCGACCAGATACAGCAGCGAACCGCCGATGCCCTCGACACAAGGAATGTTCAGCTCACCGAAGTTGGCGTGGCTGCCGACCAGAGTCGCGCCCTGGGACTCGACATAGGCCGCCGCCTGCGCCGCATTCTTCACCCGAAAGGCCATCGCGCAGGCGCTCGGGCCGTGCTTCAGACCGAACTCGCGCACATGGCCGGTGGGACTGCCGTTGAGCACGAAATTGATATCATTCTGCTGGAACAGCCAGACTTCCTTGGTGCGATGCTTGGCGGTTTCGGTAAAGCCCATGGCAGTGAACAGCTCGCGCAACTGCTGAATGCCTTCGGCGGTCGGCGCGGTGTACTCGACGAACTCGAAGCCGTCGGTGCCTATGGGATTATGCTGCTCGATCTTGCTCACGGCGTTCATTGCACCTCCTCAATTGTTATTCTGGCCAAGCCCACGGGTGATACCCGCGACGGCTGGATAGAGCCAATAACAACCGACGGCCGATGCCGCTACAAGACACCTCCGGGGGCAAACCCAAGCCAGGGCCTCCCAGCATTGGCAATAAAATTTTACACTCCGAAAACACGACCTAAAATCATCGGCATGCCAGGCAAATGCATGCCTTAACGTAACGTTTAATTTACAAGGCGGCCCATTTAGCTGCCAAAGATGCGGATTAAATGGACGGCTCCGCTGCTAGAAACCGCGCTAACACCTCGTAGGAGGCGCGCCCCCGCGGCGAATGCAGCCCGGCCCCTCCGACACCCAGATAGTCATTTCTAACGTCGCATCGGCCACGCACGTAGTTTTGCAACAACCTGTTAACGATTCTCCGTGGCCTGTGCCACCATCGGCCAAGACCGCTTATAAAAAGGCTATGTCCCAGTTTTGTGTTGCGCGAAGGAGCCGAAGCTCTTCGTAGGAGCCAGCTTGCTGGCGATCCATCTCACCGCGAAAAGCCTCGTCGGAGTGCCGAACCACAACAAGCTGACTCCCACAGGCGCGTTATTTTGGCCTGTTAGCTGTTGCAACAACCAATTGGGACATAGCCTATAAAAAGTGGCCCTCGGCCACCAAACAACCATACTAGCGATAAACCCAGCCAGGGAAACATGCGCCATGAGCAGCGACGCCCGCGAAGAAAGCACTGAAGCCGTCAGCGATGAATCACGCTTAACCGGGCTGGAGAAAGGCCAGAAGCTCGACCGCATCCTGATCTTCGCACTGACTGCGGTATTGGCCGTAGTGCTGGCCAGCTGGCTGACTTCCGGCTTGATGAGCCTGCTCAGCGAAGAAGAGCCCAGTGTCAGCCCCAGCCAAATAGAAGCACTGCAGACCAAGAACTCGACCCTGGAGCAACAGATCGCGGACCTCGAGCGGAAGCTCAGCGAGCAAAAGGCCATGCTCGCCACCTTACAAAACCGCAAGGTCGAACCGGCGCAGGTAATCGATAGCGACAACTCGGCGCTGACCCAACAATTGACCGAGACGCTGATCGGCCAGGAACAAAGCTTTCAAGAAAGCCTGCTCGCCCTCAAAGCCGGAATGCGCGACCTGGCCGGCATGATCGCCGGCTCGCGCAGCTGGCTCGCCGACTACCACGAAGCGCTGGATAAACAATTGGCCGCAAGCCGGGAGAGGGTCAAGCGGTTGCAGTCGGAATAACATTATTACGCCAGTCATATGACCGCCGACTGCTCAATGGAACAAATGAAGACCATATCTGTCCCTTATGAAGGGATATCCTCCGATACCCGCAACCTCCGCAGGCGCTCTCAACAGGCACTGTCGATCTGACGGGAATTACTTAGGGTAGCCGTAAACACCGGAGTTATAGTCGTTACACGAAGTGCATCTAGAAATCTGCGCTGTACCTACGAAGTGAATGCAGGCGAATAATTTTCCGCCTGCAAGTAAAGCAGACAACCAGCTGACTATGGACTGTTTTAATCACCGGGTACCGAACAAATTTCTTTATGCTGGAGTGAAACGATGCCGCCAGTAACTTTAAACTTATTTGAAGTGTTGGTCACTAAGTGATGCGGGTTCTGGTGAGTGGGGCTAATGGCTTCATTGGCAGCGCATTGCTGAGAAGGCTAATCACACTGGATGGAGTTACCGCTATTGCCGGTGTCCGCAGGGCAGACACCCTAGCTAATCAAGAGCTAGCCTGTGAGAAGCGCGTTTTAGGCGACTTGGCCATGGCCTCCTTGGAGGTTGGTTCTTTATGCAATATAGATGTAGTCGTGCACACGGCTGCGCGCGCGCATGTGATGCATGAGTTTGCATCGAATCCATTAGCTGCATATCGCGAAGTGAATGTTAACGGCACGCTACATTTTGCGAAAATAGCCGCTCAAGCAGGCGTAAAACGCTTTATTTTTATCAGCTCGGTAAAAGTCAACGGCGAGGAAACACCTCCTGATAAAGCATTTACAGCTTCTGATATTCCTTGCCCGCTTGATGCCTACGGAATTTCTAAATGGGAGGCTGAGCAAGCCTTGCAGAAATTCTGTGAAAAAGTTGGCATGGAATGGGTGATTATCAGGCCTCCACTCGTATATGGCCCAGGCGTAAAAGCCAACTTTCAACGCTTGATGGCTAGCCTTGCCCGAGGAATACCATTGCCATTTGGAGCGCTCGATAACAGGCGTAGCCTAGTGGCTATTGACAACCTGGTAGATCTTTTAGCTATATGCGTGAAGCACCCATCTGCTGCGAACCAGGTCTTTATGGTCAGCGATGGTGATGATATTTCGGTTGCTGAACTAACAGAACTTTTAGCATTGGTCTTACAACACCCGGTCCGCACATTGCCGATTCCTCGATATTGGCTGCGTATAGGCTTGACTGCCTTAGGGCGGAGGCTGGTAGCGCAACGCCTTTGCTGTGAACTTCGCGTTGATATTGCCAAAACCAATTCGCTATTGAATTGGCAACCGCCATACACAGCAGCAGAGGCCTTACGAAAAACAGCTGAACACTTTCGGGATCGTCAGAAAAACCCCGACCTGCTGCCCGATGGCGTGACCACTTAAGGCCGCTAAGGCTCAATCCGCCCCTGTTGGTAAATCCAATCGATGATGGCACCTTCTAGCGCGTGGCTGGGACACGCCAGCCGCCCCAAAACTCAACACTTCGCGCCCAATACGACACACCTAAACATCCCAGGCGCGGTTTTACTGAAATTGAATCATCCGAGCAAGCTGCAGGAAATAGTTCTGCGACCAGATTTCCAGCTGTGTGGGCGTTTTGATGAAGCGAGCGACATCCTGTCTTGCTGAATTTACATCAAGCCCGAGGATGCGGGCTTCGAGCATCGACAAAAACGCTTCGGTTGTCAGCGTCGTTTCGGATACGTCACCGCTCTGCCGGGCACGCTCAGCAAAGTGTTGCAGACTCAATGGACTGCCTTGGCGCACATACCACTCGAAATCGAACCAATCACGGCCCTTGACCCGATTCTTCCATTGGCGAAACAGCAACGCATGCATCTTCCCGGCGAAAAGATCGGGCAAGGTAAAGCATTTGACAAAAAACGAGTACGGCTGCAGCAGCAGCCTTTCCTCAGTGGAAAAGCCCAAAGGCGGGTCAGTATCCACCTCGAATTTAATCTTGATCACCTTCTGCCCAGCGATGCGCAGGTCATACACGCTGGCTGTTTTTTTCAAAAAAGCCGAACTAATGTCCGAAGCAACAGCCTTCTGCTTCGCGGCAATCTCCACCTCAAAGCCAAAGGCAGAAAATTCATCCGTCATGCTCTTGAAATAAGGTTCCAGAGAAAAATCAGGCTCCGGCTGCAACAGCGAAAAATCCAAATCTTCCGAGAAGCGCGGCAAGTCATGGAAAATCCGCAAGCAGGTTCCCCCATAAAATGCCGCCCGCTCGAAGAAGCCACCGCGATATAACCCCGCTAGTGCGATTTCTTGCATCACCTCGCGCAGCGCATGGGTACGCGCCTCGTTACTGTCCTGAGGGTAGCGCTGCAGCATCTGCTCGATCACCTTCATTGCAGACTCCCCACAACATTGCACAGCGCCTGCAACTGACGACTCTTGTAAGCGGTGACGGCCAAGCATTGCTGGATTGGCAACATATCCATACCCACCAAGGCATCAAGGTCAATACGCAAATCGTCCTCCAGAAAGGCACGCATGGCAGTAGCAGTAGTAGCAGCAAGGTTGTGCGTAAACAGCACCTTGTCGCACAGCGCCTTTTCCGGGCAGGCGATCAGAAAGCAGCTGCCGTCCAGATTCTGCTCCATGGTCACGCCAATGCCGTACCAGGCCGCATGGGTATGGGTATAGGAGAATTGCCCCAGAGGCGTGCTGTATTGCTTGGCTCGGCGCTGCGTGACCGAACTCACCTCGAAAACCCCTTCGGGAATCAAGCTATGCCAAGATAAAGCGAAATCCAGAGAAACATACGAGGGGCCGTAAAGCAGATTGGCCACCAACGGTAGCGACACCGGAGCGGAGCGATGCTCGGAGCCCAGTACATACAGACCTTTTTTGATTTGCAATAAATCGCCGGCCGCCAGCAATCGAGCGATCTTGTCGTTGGGACGTTTGTACTGCCCAAGCAGTGAAAGCAACGTCCCATGGTTAAACGGGATGCTGCCAAAGGCCCGAAGTTTTTTGATTAAATGCATGGGGGTATTTTACATAGAAAAACGAATATTAGTCGATTTTCTATGTAAAAAAATAAGATAAAAAACACCAACTAATAGCAACACAGCGACACATCACCCGCGCGATAGCGAACATAGTCCGCTTCAAAAACCAAACTCTCGGGCCGGGTCAGCCCTCTTGAACCATCTGTATATCATTGATTTTTCGGCTATGGTGTTCCTTGTGGGGGGCTTTAGCCGCGGAGCTGTGCTGTTGCTGTGCAAGCTTTCGCGGCTAAAAAGCAGTCGATATCGCAGTCGTGGACTGGCTGGCCAGCTAAAGTACCCGCTAAGGCTCAATCCGCCGCTGCTGATGAATCCAGTCGACAATCTCGCCTTCGGGCTTGTAGCCACTGACGGTTTCACGCAGCAGTTGGCGCACCCGGTCATAATCATCGCGCTCGACTGCCGCCAGAAGATCCCCCAATACTTTCTTAAACGTATCCCAAGATAGATGCTCTTCGTTAGCCCGCATGATCATCGGATGTTCTGTAGGGCTAACGTTGTCGCCAATCAACAGCTCCTCATACAGCTTCTCACCAGGGCGTAAACCGGTGAACTCAATAGCGATATCGCCATGAGGATTCTTATCCGAGCGCACGCTCAAGCCGCTAAGGTGAATCATCTTCTCGGCCAATACAGCGATTTTCACCGGCTGGCCCATATCCAGCACGAACACATCCCCGCCCTGCCCCATGGCGCCGGCTTGAATCACTAGCTGGGCCGCCTCGGGAATCGTCATGAAATAGCGGGTGATATTCGGATGGGTAACCGTGACAGGACCGCCTTTGCGAATCTGCTCATGAAACAGCGGAATCACCGAGCCGGAAGAACCCAATACATTGCCAAAACGCACCATGGTGAAGCGGGTCTTGTTGAGCTGATGCAAACCCTCGTCATCTCGGAACAACACAGGCGCCGACTCGCGACTCAGCGCCTGCAATACCATCTCCGCCAAGCGCTTGGTGCTGCCCATCACATTGGTCGGGCGCACGGCCTTGTCGGTGGAAATCAACACAAAATGCTCGACCCCGGCCTTCACCGCCGCCTGGGCGGTAAAGGTAGAACCCAGCACATTATTCAAAACCCCTTCGGCAATATTGTGCTCGACCATAGGCACATGCTTATAGGCCGCGGCGTGATAAACCGTGTTCACCGTCCAGGTGCGCATCACATCCAGCAAGCGACCCGCATTCCGGATCGATCCCAGGATAGGTACCAGGCGAACGGGCAAAGATTCACGACGAATGCGCTGTTCCAGCTCACTGTGAATGCTGTAGAGATTGAACTCGCCGTGTTCGAACAGCAGCAAGGTAGTCGGCCCGGTAGCAATAATCTGCCGACACAACTCAGAACCGATGGAGCCACCAGCGCCCGTCACCATGACCACTTGGCCGCGGATGCAGCGCTCGAATAGATCCTGCTGCGGTGGCACCGCATCGCGGCCGAGCAAATCGCCGATGTCCACTTCCTGCACATCGTCGACCTTGACCCGCCCACTGGCCAAATCCATAAAACCTGGCACGCTGCGCACATGCAACGGGTACTGTTCAAGGTTCTCTAAAACCTCGCGCCGCCGAGCCCTCGAAGCTGAAGGAATCGCCAGTAGAATTTCCTCTGCACCGGTTTCATTGATCATCTGCTGAATATGCTTAGGGGTATAAACCCGCAGCCCCGCGATCACCCGATTGGCGATCCCGGAGTCGTCGTCAATGAAAGCCACAGGACGCATGCCACGGCCCAACCGCAGCGCAGCGACCAACTGGTTACCGGCCGCACCCGCACCATACACCGCAACCTTCGGCAAACCCGCATCACGCCCCTGTAGACGGTAGGGCTGATCCGACGAATACCAGTCGCCCATAAAATACTGACGCATCAGCAGGCGTAAGCCACCGATCATTACCAGGCTCAACCACCAGTAGTTAAGCACCATCGAACGGGGAATAAGCTTAGGAGCGTCTTGATACCAATAGACAGCCAATGCCAGAATCAACGCCGAAAGCGAAACCGCTTTAACGATAGCCATCAAGGCATCGTTGCCAAAATAGCGCATCACCGCCCGGTACATGCCGAAGCGAATGAACATAGGAATTGCTATGAGTGGGGCCAAAGCGAACAGCCAGGCATGGCCGTCGAGGGGTTCGATACTATTCGAATTCCCTAAACGCACGACAAAAGCCAACCAAAGGGCTGCCCAAACCAACAACACATCGACAAAAACCTGCATCAAGCGCTTATAGCGCCGTGGCAATGCGACCAGTCGTGTACGAACCTTTTCAGCAATCCTTAACACCGTAACACCTCAAATCCTTGCTAAGCCCAAACCCAAATTGGCTCTAAACGGCTCCAAACCAACACACAAAGTAGTGTCGCGACATAAATCATTCGTCGCTTTCCGTGGGAGGGGCTTCAGCCGCGAAGCTTTCAGCGCCTTCAAGGTCAAACGCGGATAAAGCGGAACAACGCCCTGCCCTCCTTGCATTAAATCGATATGTCATGGTTAGCGCGACACTCATCATCGACGAAAGCGTTGTCTTTACGCCTTGCTTTCAAGCTCTCCAGCGCGAAACTTGATACATAGCAGCACTAACGGCAGATAAGCAATTAGCAAGGCTAGCAGACCATCGATACCACCAAGCCCAACCCACAAAGCAATGGGCAGTAGCCAAAACAGGTTAATCGCAGCAACCGCAAGCGTAACCGGTAAGTGCCGGCCAAATTGGCGGGACGCATATTGATAGGCATGGCTACGGTGAGCTTCATATACCTTATCCCCACGTAGTAGACGCCGTAGTAGGGTAAAAGTGGCATCGACGATAAAGGCACCGAGGAGGATCAACCAACTCCACAGCAATTGCGGCGCCAGCCAGGCCGCCTGCAGCGATAAAACACCCAGGACGATACCGAGAAAGCCACTCCCCGCATCGCCCATAAAGATCCGCGCAGGGGGGAAATTCCAGAATAGAAAGCCCGCCACCGCGGCCGCCAGCAACATTGGCATTACCCAAACCGTAGGTTGGGCTAAGCCTGCGAAGCCCAACAAGACATACACCAATGCCCCACCAATGCACACGCAAATCGCCTCAACACTGGCAATGCCATCGATGCCGTCCATAAAGTTATAGAGGTTCAGCAACCACACCAGATAAATCGCTGCCAGCACATGACCGATCCAGCCCAGATCGACACCGAAGCCAAACAACGTCAAAGGCGGCAGACCACCTAGCCAGAACAGCGCCCAAACGGCCGCGGCAAAATGCCCGAGCAAACGCCAGCGCGCGGCAATATGCCCGTGATCATCGAGAAAGCCCAAAAGGGCAATACCAACGCCCGCGCCCAATAATGCCCAGACTAAAGACCAAGCTAGCAAACCCATGCCGGCCACCAATGGCAAGGCCACCAGAAAACTCACGACAATAGCCACACCACCACCACGTGGCGTCGGCACCGAGTGCGAGCTACGTGCATTGGGGATATCGATCAAACTGCGGGCCAAGGCGTAACGGCGTAACGCGCCGGTTAAAAAAAGCGCAACGCCGGCGATCGCCGGCAATAACCACCAGATACTCATTTAGCGTGCTGTTCCAAAAAATGTTTGGCCGTTTTGCGTAGCGCTTCATCGACGCTGACCGGCGGAGTCCAATTAAGTAGCTCACGGGTTTTGCCGATATCCACCTGTAGCGAACCGCACAAGCGCTGGGAAAGGGCTTTCTTGCCAAGCATTACCGCTCCCACTTCCAGTAGCCGACTCGGCACCGGCAACAAACGCGCCGGTTTGCCCAAGGCTACCCCCATACGACGCAGCAACTCGCTGGTCGAAAGATCCTCGCCATCGCTAACTAGAAAGGTCTGATTCGCAGCGGCCGGGTGCTCGATACAAGTCACGATCAAATCCACCAGATTGTCCAAGGCAACCAAGCTGCGCCGGTTATGGATCGCCCCAAACGGTAATGGCACGCCCTTGTGTAGCCAGCGCATCATGCTCAGGAAATTAGCTTTCACGCCCGGCCCATATACCAGCACCGGACGAATAATCACCACTTCCATCCCGGTTTCGGCTGCGAGCGCACGCAAGCCCTGTTCAGCCTCCATTTTGGAGACGCCATACGGATCAAGCGGAGCCGGATCATCATCGGCCTTGTACGGTAGGCTCGGCGCAGTGCCTTCGCCATTCACCTTGATCGAGCTGATAAAGATAAAGCGCCGCACTCCCGCCGCCGCGGCCTGACGGGCGAGATTCAAGGTGCCTTCAAGGTTAACCTTACGAAACTCGACGAGGGGGTCAGAGGATGTATCGTGCATCACATGAACACGGGCAGCGCAGTGAACAACAACTTCCTGGCCTAGCAGGAGCGCCCCCCAGCTCAAAGAACTCGCAAAGTCATCGATCACCCCCAAGCGCGCCCGTGTATCGACCTCATCAGCGTGCTTGCGCAACACTGCCGTAACTTGATGTTCAGCCTCTAATAACTCATTAAGTAGACACCGCCCAACGAAACCGCTCGCGCCAGTCAATACAATACGCACCGTCAAGTTCTCCCTGCCGAAGCCATAACATCGCAGGCCATATCGTTCATGATATTGACCCGTGAAAATTGCTCGACAAAGTCGATACGCGCCACGGTACGCAACTCTAGTTGCTCAAAAGATTTGACCGCCTCCTCGGCGCAGCAAGGTGAAAACGTCACAGCATTACTAATATGGGTATTCACAAACTCCGAGGCATAACCGGCCACCCCAGCCCATATTGGCTTGCCCAGTGCGGCATACTCGAACAGCTTTGAGGGAAGAACCTTTCTGAAGGCATCATGATCGTTAAGGTGAAGGAACAGCACGTCGGCTGCTTTATATTCATCAATCAAAGTGTCTCGGTTAACCGGCGCTAACAGCTCAACATTGTTACAACCGACCGCAGCCAAAGAATCGGCCAATTGCTTTCGCCTGCCACCATCACCAATCAAGCGAAAACGCAGTCGCCCCTCGAAGCGCTTGGCCAGAGCGGGAATTATCGCTTGTAACCCCTGCCCCTCTCCCATATTGCCCGCATAAACCACATCAAGCACACCTTGGTCGGACGCGACTTCGGCCTCGGGTTGCGCTTGAATAAACTCATCATCAATACCATTGGTGAAAAGTGAAAACTGTTGCCTGGGATAACGGCTTTTGAAGTAGGGAAGAAAGCCAGCCGAAACCAAATTCACCTTATCAGCACTGCGGATAGTCCAGGATTCCAGCAAGGAGAATACTGGCTTCAAGAACAAGGTCACCTTCCTGGGCAGCACATCCTTGATCGTATCCACAAAAATATCGCGGATATCCAAGTAAAGAGGCGCACGCAGTCGACGCGCCACAAGCGAACCCAGCGCAGCGGTCATCAGACGCGAAGAAGTGGCATAGACGAGATCGTATCGCTTACCCTTAATCAGCTTTAACACGCCCCGCCCATAGGAGAGGAAGGCCTTAGATTGATCGATCATGCCACTTTGATGGGCAGGCAAGGCAATGCGGTGAACGATAAGCCGCGGATGAGCCTCATACTGAGGGGCATCGTTAGTAAAAGAGCTATAGCGATTAGGTAGAGTGGTAATAAGCTCTATCTGTGCATCCGCAGGTAGCTGTTCAAGCAATGCTTTAACCAGGGCACTCGTACGAAAAGAGCCAGCAGAAAGGTCAGGATGGTAATAAAAACTCAGAATCAAAAGCTTCAAACAGAACCACTCCAACTAATACGTGTTATCAGCTTGCCTGATGAAAACTCGGCAACGAGGCATTGACAGGGAATTGACGAGCCGAACGCAGGATGCCAGCTTGATGGCTGAAGCGTTATCGAGGAGGCACCCTCGATAACCACGCGGATCTGCTGCCCCTCACCCAGCACAGCAACGAGCGCTTCACCATGCCATTCAAAAATCACATCTGGGTGCACATGCAACCTGGCTACGGCATTGTCACAAGCCCCAGTGACCTCATCAATGACCTGACAATCATTGGTGCTGAATAGCCACTCTCGCCTGTGCAGGTTCTTACCCTTCAAGCGGCGATACCCAGTGTGATAGGCGCGAACACGAATCTGCTCAGCATCCGCAGCCAGCGCTTCCAGTACCGGAAAGGCTCGCCTTGCGACACGAAAGCCAGCCCACACCTCCGAGGAATTCTCCCCCGCCACTTCCACTGTATTGTGCACAGCGGTGCTGCGCTGACGATGACGCTCCGCATCTTCCCCGTATTGGGATGTACCTGAATTGACGAAAATCCGTTGCCCGAAAAGACTTAGCTCAAAGCTGAGCGTATCGGCATGAGCATGCCCCGGCTGATAGTCGGGGCCAACTTTAGCCAGATCCAACAGGGCTTTGTGCCCTCTCCCTAGATTGACGATGGCATAACCGCTTTGCGCATGGTGGGTAAGAGCAAAAGCCTCAGCCGGACAATTTTCAGCGATGGGCAAGCAGCCACTTAATCTGGAGGCATAAACCTCCAAATCGGACAGAACAGGCGCAATGCCGAAGGCGGCATCATTGAAGAATGAAATCCCGCCATCCGGGTGCTGCATACTGCGTAGCCAGCGCAACCCTCGCGTAACCACCGCGCACCATTCTGGTAGGCGCGCCTTTAGCTCAGGCAAATCGACCCGCTCAGCCAGATTCACCAAGTCGCACATATCCCACAGCAAAGTGGCGTGGTACATGGGCGATAGTTCGAAATGCGCGCCATCCTCGAGGAACTGCTCTTTAACCTCCCGATCGAGAATCTTGAGCCCCTTTGCCAGCCATCGATCGGCATCTGGCCCGGCCAGATAACTGCCACCGAATACCAATGCCTTGCCATTGGCAAACAGATGGTTACCCAGGATGTGATATTCGACTTGCTTGGCAAGCGCCTGCATTTGCGTAGCCAGGCTTGCAAGCCAGTGTGGCTCCAAAGCCTCCTGGCGAGCGAACCACTTAACCAGATTTACAATCCGCAGCGAAAGCGGATATGGCTCCCAGCCATTGCCGGAGGGCGGTGGATTAGCCTCAATCCAGCGGTTCACCAGAGCACGAGCCAGGGCATTCTGCTCATCGATCCCAACGGCATTCAGGTCGTCCAGATAATGCAGGTTATACAGCCACAGCTTGCTGTACTGCGCAGCATTCCAACTCGAATCGTCGATACGCCCCTTCGCCCCAAGAAACGAAAACTCGATACCATCAGAGGTAGAGGGCTGAATAAACCCAGGCGATGCCCATCTCATCGATGAACGCAGGGCCGCTTCATTCACAGGCTCGACTCGTAATGAACGGGCGCGATAATACAGCCGGTAGATGACTTGCTCCGCAGTCAAATACCTCAGCGTACTAGCCAGACGACCGATGCGTTTAAGGCCCATGCCCCGAGTCAATCCTTTTGGCTGCGCAACAAGTCGGCCACTTCGATCGAAACCCTGGCCACTTCGAAAATCTCTTCCACGGGAATTGGGTTATCGCCGCCGGACTGAATAGCCTGCAGAAAACGCTTGCAGCATTCCTGCTGTCCTTTGTCCTGTCGCCACAGGTTCATTCGCTTAAAGCCGGGCCAGCCGAAAGCCTTGAGCTTACGGAAATTATCCAACTGTAATACACGCCCGGCAGCAAACACCTCGACCCGCTCTTTGGGGAAGCTCGCCGCACCATTGGCCAAATAGTGAATAGTGCCAAAAGAGCCATCGGCAAAACCCAGTGTGATCGCGGCTTTATCCTCCGTGGTTGCAACCCCGGGATGATTGCCCATACGACGGCATTGCACGGAAACGATTTCGCTACCGGCCAGGAAACGCATCAGGTCAATGTAATGGCAGGCCTCACCGATGATGCGTCCACCACCGATCCGAATATCCTGCGTCCAGTGGTCAGACGGTATGGCTCCGGCATTCATCGTCATCATAAAGGTCTTTGGCTCTTTGACTGTCGCCAGCAATGCCTTCATTTTCTGCACCTGCGGCGCAAAACGGCGGTTGAAGCCGACCATTAACCGAGCAGGTTTGCCAACGCTCTGAGCTACCGCATAGGCGGATTCGACGCTTGCCAATTCCTCTTGCGTGATAGCCAGAGGTTTCTCAACGAAGACATGCTTGCCGGAGGCTAACGCAGCCTGAACAAAACGAGCATGGGTATTGTGCTGAGTGACAATAACGACAGTGTTGATCTCAGGATTGTCCAACATCCCCTGAGTATCAGTAGTCGCATGAGCAAACCCGGCTTTCTCACCGTGAATCACTCCATTAATTCCGCCCGAGGTGGCAATGCTATGGAATTGCGCACCCGCGGCCTTGAAGGCTGGGATCAGAACCCGTGAGGCATAATTACCTGCGCCGATAAACCCGGTAATTGGTCGCTCGGGGGCAAAGCTGCCACTAGCCGTTAACGGCACAGTGCGCTGGTAGCGAGTGCTCGCCTCGCTGCTGTATTTCAATAGAATGCCCAGGGCTGACTTGTCCGTGCTCAGCAAGTCGTAGGCATTGGCCGCATCTTCAAAAACAAAGCGGTGGGTAATCAGCGGTTTAACGTCCAAGCTACCGCAGGCCATCATATCCAACACCGCCTCGAAATTGCGTTGTTCAGTCCAACGCACAAAGCCATAAGGGTAGTCATGCCCCTGCTGCTCATACACAGGGTCATAGCGGCCAGGCCCGTAAGAGCAAGAAACTTGGAATGTCAGCTCTTTCTCGTAAAAGTCGGCACGGTTCAGCTCAAGTCCCGTGACACCGACAAGGATAATTCGGCCTCGCTTGCGACTCATCCGTGCAGCCTGAATCACCGGATCACTGGCCTTGGTTGAAGCCGTGATAATGACCCCGTCGACCCCATGCCCACGGCTGAACGCCATGCCAGCAGCTACCGGATCTTCCCCTTTTCCAGGGTTGCAGGTATCCGCACCGAACTGGCGAGCCAATTCCAATTTCGACTCATCGAAATCGATGGCTAGCACACGGCAGCCCTGGGCACGCAAAAGCTGAACCGTGAGCAGCCCGATCAGGCCTACCCCAGTAACGACAAAAGCCTCACCCAAGGTAGGTTCCGCTAAGCGAATGCCCTGCAAACCGATACTGGCCACCACAACAAAAGCGGCCTCCTCATCCGTCACTGAGGCAGGCACCTTGGCACAGAGATTCTTGGGTACACGCACCACATCGGCATGGGCGCCATTGGACACAACACGGTCACCCACTTTAAACGCTTCGGCACCCGCACCCACTTCGGCAACCACACCTACATTGCAGTAACCCAAAGGCAGCGGTTGCGACAGCTTGGATTGCACTGCATCGATGGTCGTCAGTAACCCATCGGTCTGGACTTTCTCCAGAACCATTTTGACCTTCTCGGGCTGCTGACGCGCTTTCTCCAGATATGAGGCACGACCGAAATCGACCAGCATGCGTTCGGTACCGGCGGATACCAGCGTCACTGTACTGGAAATAACCAGCGCGTCCCGTGTTACCAAGGGAGCGGGTGCGCCTTTTAGTAACGTCTCACCTTTGGCTAAATCTTGTAGAATCTGCTTCATAGGTTTCCATCGATAGCAAAGCGCGAGCTGACCTTGTTGGCCCTCACCATTTCCATTATTTCAAGCATAAGTTCCGTAGAACAAAGCACTTCATTTACATTACGCACATCGCTGTCAAAGGGTTGAGTGATGGCCTTGCTATGCCCCACATCCTTCGGCCAGTAACGGCGGGTAAACTTTTTATGTCCTAACTGAAAACTGGCCCGTCTAAAATCATCAACTTTCACAAACAAGCCATTCTGCTGGAAAACAATAGTCTCGCTGATCCCCTCGAAGGGCTCTTCTCTTGCAGTGAGGGTTAGCGTAATCAAATCACCCCGGTCAGACGTCATAACCACCGATATATTATCGTCAGGTGTTTCAATATTCGAATAGGCTATCAAAATATCTAGATCTGTTACCCCGCCAGCGCAGTTCAACAAGTGCAGGGAGAGGTCTATCCAATGCCCCAGGTTACCGCACACACGCGTTCCTTCGGCGGGCTCTCGATACCAGTGATCCTCAGGAATCAAATGCCCCATCACTACACAGTTAAGTGTAAAAGCAGCGGGCTCAATGTGCTTCTTTATCTCCTTGACGGCGGCGGAAAACGGACGATTATAGCCAAAATAGACTTTTGACTGCGCATTCAAAATAGCGACTCTTAGCGCCTTATACTGTTCCCTGGATACACAGATCGGCTTCTCTATATAAACATCAACCCCCGCACTCAAGCAACGCAGCGCATAATCAGTATGGCTGGCGTGATTAGAAGCAATATAAACCAGTTTCACGTCAGGCAATAAAAATTCGCTACTAGAATCCGACAGGATAATATCGACGCCATAGCAGGCTGAAAATGTATTAACTGCCTCCTGGTCAATATCAAGCGCAACCTTGATACACTCGCCATGCTTTTTCGTTAGAAAAAAAGCAATCGTAGAAAACGCAAACTGCCCACAGCCCACAACGGCGATAAATTTATCAGAGCGCTTAAAAGGAGCCAGCACTAGCTTAAGCCGCAGCGCCCACCTTGTGCGCCCGACAGCCTTAACAAAGGCCCGAGCAGGGCCATATATCAAACAGAATCGGAAAAGCTTTTTAAAAGCAGTCATGCACTCACCATATAAAATACTACCTACCTGGATCTAGCCGGAACGAAAGCCCACAAAAACAACGAAACCGCAATCAAGGACGGATATATAGCCGTACCGACAACGCCGACAATTGGCGAGAAAATTAGAAGCACCAAAAACATGCTTGAGAAATAAAGTGATAGAAAACCACCTCGTCTCAGCATCCACCCCCACGCAAGAGCCCCGACGAATAACAAAAAAAAGATTGCAATAAAAGCCCCCCAATACCCAAAATCGAGATAGAACGCGCCAGCCAGAGAAAAATAAGTACCTGCATTGGGTAGCTCATTCAAAATAAACTCTATGGGAATAATTTCCGATCCAAGCCTATTAAAGAACAATGCAAACGGGTACAACTGATATGCCAGTGCGTAGGGTGCACTCTCGGGAATGCCATATTGCAACAAAACATCGAATTGGTAGAAAGAATGTCCAAAATAATACAAGAACATAGCAAGTACAAAGTACGAAAGCAGAAGAAAAGACGAATCACTTACGTACCGCTCAACATCATCTGGAACAGCAACGCCAGGGAGCCCAGAATTGAGGTAACTCAGAATCAACTCATCACCTCGACCATCTGCAGTAAAGCGCACAACAAACATATAAGAAAACAAAGCAAAAATAGGAATAACGTAAATTATTTTCCGTCCCCACTTCGAACCCGCTCGAGAGTAGCGTCCTGAAACCGCACCATCCTTTCTCTGGCAAGCGTAATGACATAAGCTAAATAAAAAAATAAACAGCACAGATATTGCTGCAGAAAATCGCCCACCGCCAAGAAACGAAATAGCAAGCCCAAAGAAAAACACCAGCTTTATTGCAAGCACCTTACGCCTCGACAAGTACCGCTTAAAATAAATCCCGTAAACATATAGCACAACAATAAAAGCGGAAGTAATGGCACTAATAACACCAAATATACTCCCACCCTTAACATCACCATCATCACGCGCACGCAGCTGACGATACTCTGCAATAATGTTCAGCGAAAAACCTGAAAACCCCACTGAATAATAAAACTTAACAAGTGCAAAAAAAACTGACACCAACGCGAAAAAAATTAGCCAATTTGCCTTCACATTAACACTGCGAAGGCTGTAAGTTTCACCAGCGCCCCGCTCCGGAAAAAAAATGCCTACGCTACCCAACAGGTAGCCAAAAACCGCAACAACGAAAAATAAAATCAGATACAACTTAGCATCAGCACTTATTGGCACAAAATCTAAAAAAAAAGTATTTCTCACAACCATCACTGACAACCATGCGAGAAACAAAAGAAAAATCGGATAGAATTGTCTTATTAAAATCATTAAATCCACCAACCTATAGCGCACAAGAAACCGTCAATCACACTGAAATGAACTGGCACACGAAGTATCTAGACGAAACACATACCGCACAGCTACAAAGGCATAACATAACAACCAACAACCACTAAACACAGAAACCCAAATATGATCCAACCCACTACTCATCACATAAAGGTTACCCAAAACAGCAAGAAACACTACAACAAACATAGCCACCATCAGGAACTTTTGTTTATTCAGGTAAAATGCTATAGGCGTAATACTACCTGCCGTGTAGAAACCACACAAGCCAACCCCTAAAAACAAGGTTGCAAAAATTAAATCATGATACTCCTGAAAAAAGTATTGCTGCAAAATAAAAACGCCAACTGAAAGTAATAACACACTAACAGCCGACACAAGTAAAGCCTGCCGCAAGCGCCGTGCAACAAAGCCCCCTAGAGGTTTTTTTTGCTTAATCAACTCGCCATAGTCAACACCTGCGGTAAAATTCAGGGAGGTTATAATTAGCGTAGCGCCCGTAGCCAGCTGGAAGGCCAGCATATAAATACCCAACGACTCAGCCGAGTGATAACGCTCAAGAAAGAAACGATCAACGAATAAAAATAAACTAAATGCTGCAGTACCTGCAAACAGAGGAAGACCAATCTTTAGCAACTCAACATAGTTAACCATCGGCCGAGCTGAAGCAAGTCGACGCACCAAGGCCCAGCGCCAATTTATAAAAAGTAGAAAAGCGATGCTAAAAAAACCTAAAGCAAACAAAAATACAACAATAATTCCTTCAAAACTATTATCCGGCGTGCCATAAAAGTAATAATAAAATAGCCCAACCAACAATGATAGATTTAACGCCCAATCCGGCAACAACGAAATATAGAATAATCGTTTAACACGCAATACTGGCTCGACCAGGAAAAACGGTAGCAACAAGGCAAAGCAAATTGCCCCTAAAAAATACACCTTGCCCAAGAACAAGCCCAACACACCAGCAACACCGGAAAACAACAACAAATGCAAACCATAGCTCAGCACAAAATCACCACTACCAAGGGGTGTCTGCTCCGCATTATAAAAGCCATGCATATAACCACTGATACTGCCTAAATTTCCAAGCAACAGTAACTTAGCGATAAACATCACGAGAAACACTTGACCATAAAGAGCAGGCCCTAGAACCCAAGCGGCAAGTAGTGCGCTAGCAAATACCAAGCAAGCTGTTAACAGGCGCTGTCCCGTATAGCCTCTTAGCATTGAGATTACGAAATTCATATTGATCTGTTCAATCATACGGCGTCACATTCAAGTAGCGCGCGGAGTGACTTTGCCATCACCTTGCAATCAGCCAGGTCTTTCTCTGAATGCTCTGACCATGTACCGTTATTTTTAAAATGCCCAACAAATAATTGAGTGGCCAAGCAATTAATTAACTCATCTTGCTCCTCCGGGGTTACCGGTTGAGCTTTAACTGCCTGAATATGCTCATAAATCACACTACTTTCGGTGGCGGGGTTTATTTTTAAGAAACGTGAGCCGTGCAGATAATAGGGATCGCCCAAGCAAATGACGGATTTACCTCTTAGAGCGGCCTCAAAACCTACACTGCCCGTCCAAACCAAAACTGCATCCGCCACAGTCAACACTTCATTGGATGAAGTATAGGTTGGTACTACAGTGATCCGCTTATCTCTAGCCAGACGCTGGTAAAAGCCAAGAGGTCTAGAGCCCATAACAGAAGGATGCTCCTTAATCACAATCTGAAAAGTATTGTGATGCCTGGCTATAAACCGCTCCATTTGTGCGTAATAGTCAATCACCTCAACATTATTGCACCAGTAATCAACGGTAGCCTCAGGCACCATCTGCAGCGGGATATATAGAACCGGCTTATCTATATTCTGGAGAATTTCCAACCAGTCATTGTCGCCTGGATCGGACGGCGGAAAAAAATTAAACAACCCCGAGGATACGATTTGAGCCGCCCAATAATGATAATTGTATGGATCTCTCAGCAAGTGACGTTTTATATAAAAATATGGCACGCGCGCAATATTTGCCGCCCAGCGCCGCAACATGCTGCGCAGTGGACTCGCAAGCGACTTGGCGTTAAATACTGGCGCATACATCGGATCTAAAAGCGCTTGTTTTACGCTTTGAGCATCACATGCGTCAGGACTAGGGTTAAAAGTAGCCTCACCTCTGGCAGTAACTCGAAAGTATCCATTAACGAACGTAGGTACAAGCCCTACGAACTTAACTCCTAAGCGATCACAATAATAGCGCAGTAAATCCATTATATAAGAATCGACCATCAGCGATAAAACAACACTTGGCTGCTCTTTCACCAATATCTCTTTTACTGCATTTCCCATGGCCGTCAGGTGCCTAGTGGCCTCAGGCTTATCTAAAGCCCGCAGCAGTCGACAGCGCGAGATAAAATCGTCTTGCTCTTCGCCTGAAAGATCTGAAGCTGGCGCATTATCACTTAAGTTAGAATAGTAAATAGCGGAGAGACCCAAAAAGTCGACCACAGGGTGCTCACTGCAAAAAACCAAAGGTGTATTAGGGACAATAATCTCAGCCATGCACTTGAACTGCTCATAATTCCACGGCCGGACATAGCATAAAACTTTCATAGACACCTAATAAATCAATCGAATAAAAAACACTTACACAGGAAGCGCCACACATAATCAGAGAGCACAAATACAAGCGCATGCCCACTAACTTCAGAACTCTTCTTATAACAATACCACCCTCATACCTTGGAATCTATTACATTAGAGCTCTTTGAATTTGTAAAGGCATCAAGTGTTGCGACAGATAAATATCGTAGCCGGGATTTTTTCTTAGCATACCCCTCGGCTAAATTTGAAGCGCTGGCGGAAACCCACATCACAAAAACAACAGATGTAACAGCAACAGCAAATACCAATGGAATACTGCCTTGAACATACTTATTTGTGAACACCCATACTAAGAGGAGTAGTGGGAAGTGAATCAGATAGAGCGTGTAAGAATAACTCGCCTGCTCAGCAATTTTTTTGACAACCCACGAACAAGAAGAGCACCTAATTAGAGCCTCGTTACTTAACAACAACAGCAACAGCAATGAAAAAGCGACCCCAAAAACAAACTTATGGCGGTTCTTAATAAATGAGTCCGCATTAAAGTAAATCAACACACCCCATACAGCAAATGTAATTACAAAAATAGCCATGACAACCATGAGCTTGCGCTCATGGAATTTAGTCATATGTAGAATAGCTGCCAAACAACCAAATAACCAAACTCCAAAACCATATAATATAAATACACTCCCTTGAGATATAAAGAACGCTAGCACAACTGCAAGAACAGCCAATATTTTTCTATTATAGAAAGACAGAACAAGTAACCCAGCCACCACATAGAACCAAAACTCTTGTGCGACGGACCACAACGGACTGTTTACAATCGGGCTATTAACGCCATCAACAACCGTATTTAAGAAAAAGAAACTCCCGAGATAGTCAACAACATTGAATCCCAACTCATTTCGCGCCAGATACAATTCTTTTCCCGTAGCAAAATGCGTCGAGCTATTAGCATCAAAAAAATAAAGCACCCCGAAAACTATCAATACCACTCCCTGGCTAAAAAGCAATGGCGGAAACAATCTTCTGAGACGATCCTTAAAATACTTAGCAGCATCAAATCTTTTAAAATCATTGCTCTTTAAATTAGAGCCAATCGAATATGTTATTAAAAACCCACTCAACACAAAAAAAATCATTACACCAAGGGCACCAATTTGTGAATATACGAATGGCACTACATCACTTCGCCCGCTCAACGAAAACGGCATCCAGGTAGGATTCACCAAGATTTGTTGAGTATGTGCAACCAACACTAAAAAAGCGCTGAAGCCCCTTAAAAAATCCAACAACAGTGACTCATCTGGCTTTAACATACCTACCCCGACTCGTCGCCATGGTAATTCGTTGAGATGCACACACCAAACTATGGCATGGCTACTAGTTCAGCACTCACTGCCGTATTGGCTTTAACGTCTGACGTAACGGAACAGCCAATTAAATTTTCTAGATATTTCGGGGCTAAGCCGAATCCCGGCCGAACACTCCTTATTGAATCGGCTGTAATTATCTCGCCTTTCTTCAATGCCTTCACAAAATATAGTGATCTTCTGAATTTAGCATTGCCTTGCTCGCTCGACTTTCTTCCGTAATCGACTTTCCCTAATGCACTCCATGCAACACTACTGTTCTTGCATAGCTCCGCCAGCTCCTTAGGCTCTAGAGAGAAACTATCATCAGGACCTCCGCCACTACGATCAAGGGTAAAGTGCTTCTCAATAATAGAAGCCCCCAATGCCACGCTGGTAATGGCCGTAGTATTGTCCAGCGTATGGTCGGACAGACCGGTTACCAAACCAAAACGCTGCGCCATGTCGGATATTATTCGCAGATTGTAGTCTTCTGCAGGCGCAGGATAGCCACTCACACAATGCAATATGGCTAATTCTTTACAACCGCCGGCGAGTGCAGCGTCAATGGCTTCTTGAATTTCTTCGGCATCTGCCATGCCAGTAGAAATAATCATTGGTTTGCCTGTGCTGGCCACATATTTGATCAGCGGCAGGTCCACCGCTTCGAAGGAGGCGATCTTGTAGGCTGGGGCATTGAGATCTTCCAGCAGGTCGACGGCAGTGTTGTCGAACGGCGAGCTGAAGATGGTGATGTCGAGATTGCGAGCATGCTCAAACAGTGGTTTATGCCACTCCCAGGGCATGTGGGCTTCCTGGTAGAGCTGGTAGAGGGTCTTGCCGTCCCACAGCCCTCCGCGGATCTGGAACTCTTCGGAGTCGCAGTCGAGGGTGATGGTGTCGGCAGTGTAGGTCTGCAGCTTGACGGCGTCGGCACCGGCCTTTTTGGCTTCCTCGATGATCTTCAGCGCGGTTTCCAGCTTGCCGTTATGGTTGGCGGAAAGTTCGGCGATGATATACGGCGGGGCGTCGGCGGCGATTCGGCGGCCGGCAATGCTGATGCTAGGGATACGGGGCATGTGTTTGTCTCTCAGTTGTTCACTTGCCATTCGCTGGCGAGCAGGCCGAAGCACACCACATCGTGGTAACGCTGGCCGTCGAAATGTTGTTCGCGCTGGATACCTTCCTGCAGAAAGCCCAAGTTCTGATGAAATTTGATGGACCGCTTGTTATAAGCCAATGCCTGGCCACAAATCTTGTGCAGTCCTGCCTGACTGAAGGCGTAGGTCAAAGCTGCTTGGCCCAATTGGCGGCCTGTGCCTTTCGGTACATCGGGGGCGGCATAAAAGCCCCAGTCAGCTACGCCGCCGGGGGCGCTCTGGTAAATACTTATGAAGCCGAGCGGCACAGCATTGCTTTCGAATATTAACAGATGGCGGCTTGCGTCCTGGGAAGCGCACTCGAACCAGCGGGTATGCTCTTCAAGAGTGATTTCATGCTGGGTATACATATAGCGGCGGACGTCTTCATGGTTGCGCCACGATAGGACCTGCGTGAGATCCTCGTAGGTCATCGGACGAACCCGTGTTTGAGCCGATACGGTTGCAGTCAATTCAGCGCTCCAAATAATGGATGACGGTTGCCACACCGCGGCCATCCGCAATTCGCGAGGCTGCCTGGCTCATGGTTGCTCTTTGCGCAGGCGATGAAACTAGGCTGCTCAGTAGATGAGGGAGGCGTTCAATGATCTGTTCTGGGCCTCGTAGCACGCTCACGGCCCCAGCTTGCTCAAGCCCCCGCGCAACCTGTTGCTGATTGTCAGCCAGAATGAGCATCACGGTTGGCAGCCCCAAACAACAACGTTCCCAAGATGTGACACCAGCAGCTCCAATGGCCAGATCGCTATCCGCCATGAGCTGAGCCATATTGCTGACCCCCACCAGGACTGTGGTTGGCCACGACATCTGATTAGCCTGTTGCCTAACGCCAGCAAGCCAGGGTGCGGTGGCGCCCATAACCACAGTAATTTGACAGTTGACGGGCAGTTCACTGGATTCGAGCGTTTGCAACACCTGCCCGGTGGCGTTGCCCTTGTCGACACCGCCCATGGTGATGAGTAGACGTTCGAGCTTCGAATTTTCCCTGCGCTGTAAGCTGTAGGGGCGCAGCGCAGAGAACTCCGGACGCAACAAAGCGTATTGCGAGCCGCAGAGTAGGCCGCAGTCGGCAGGCACCCAAGGCTTGTAGTCCTCCGGGTTGCGGCCAAAGGTCTGATCGAGCAACAGGTCGCACTGGTGTCGGCGGTCGGCTAGGTCGTCGATCACCATCAGCTGACGGTAATGCGGCTTGAGCGCCCTTTCCCAGTTGGTATCCAGTGCATAGTGGTCGACGATCAGCCAATCGGGTTGTAGTTCGCCGAGGATGGATGCGCATTCAGTCGCGTCCTGTTCCTGGGTTGTACCAAGCCAATCGGCGTGGGCCAATTGTGAGGTGATGCCAGGAACACTGATCCCGAGCGAGTTCGCTCCCACAGAGGGCAATACCGGTAGCGCATGGGTGGAGTAGCCCCTGCTGCGGATATGCTTGATCAAATTACCCGGATGCTCACGACAGATAAAATGGCATTCAGCGCCCTGGGCTGTCAGGGTATCGGCCAAAGTCAAGCAACGCATGACATGGCCTGCCCCTATTTGCAACGAAGCGTCAGCGCGGAAAACGATCTTAGTCATGTTTCTGATTACGCAATATCCATGCTGCCTTTGCCATTTCCATATCCTCACTGTCGTCTATATCTACAGCGGATATCCAATGCATTGGTTCAAAAACATGGCCTTCCCCGTAAAAGCTGCCAGCCTCTTTGAAGGCTGCGCCCTGAGCAATCCAAATGGCTCCAGTCGGGCAATAAAGCGATGGAAGATCCTGTGATCTGCTCGTAATTGACTCAGGAAAAAGCCTCTCGCTCTGACCTTGCTCGTTCAGTCGTACAGCCCACCAGGGATTCATCCAGCCAAATTTGAAACAACTAATTTGAAACACGGCCTGCTTGCTCTTGAATGCCTCAATGGCCTGTGTAATATCATCTGCCGTACGTATTGGGCAGTTCGGCATCAATTGCACAACCGTGTCAAAACTGGTTTCCCAAAACGCTTCAGCCTGTTTAAGCGATGCTAATGTTGCCTGACTAACCGGGCTATGATCATCGGCACATTCCGTTCTTAAGAACGGCACGCTGGCTCCATGATCCCTGGCTACCTGGGCAATTTCCTCATCATCGGTCGAGACCAGAATGCGCTCGAAATAACCGCTTTTCTGGGCAGCCTCAATGGTCCAAGCAATCATCGGCTTACCAAAGAAGTCGACTATATTCTTGCGTGGGATACGCTTTGAACCGCCACGCGCTGGAATTATGGCTATGCATTTGCCTACCATATCGTCCACCCTCCATCCGCGCAGATCACTTGGCCAGTCATTGCGGAGCTGGCATCACTAAGTAAAAACTCGATAGGCCCGGGAATCTCCGCCTCACTCAGCATTCGTTGACTAGGCACCAAGCTTGCGTAGCGCGCCTTGAAGGCTTCATCTACACGGCCTTCAACCCCACCATAAGCCACACAGTTGACGCGGATTTTCTGCTCAGCCAGACGTACGGCTAACTCTTTGGTCAGGTGTACCAAAGCCGCTTTGGCGACACCATATTGTATGGGCGATTGCCGGGCATGATCGGTGTACAGGGAAGGATTTGCAGCAACCATTCCATATTGCGAGCCGATATTAACAACGCTTTTCAAGCCGCCACCATCAAGCTTGGCAAGAGCCATAGTCAATTCATAAGGCACAACTACATCCAGCAGATACTCAGCCAGGAAGTTCTCTCTCGACACACAGCCGTCAGGCTCAATGGTAAGCGATGTTAAACTTCGAGCATTATTTACCAAAAAATCGACCGATATATTTTTTTCAGCCAGTTGCTGCATGAGGCACGACACACTACTCTCGACACTGAAATCCACTTGAATACCGGTCATCGACCGATTATTTTCAGAGTACGTACCGATCAGTTTGGCAATTTTTTCTGCTGAGGTGGATGTAAAAACAACCTGCATTCCCTTCTGACAAAAATAATCAACCAATACGGAACCAAATTTCCCTGTGCCACCCGTAATCAGGACTGTACTCACTGTGCGCCCCCCTGCCCTGCTTCTATTAAGCCAACAACCTTTCTGTTGAACTCTGGCAATGAGTTGACTGACTTAGCGCGCACGCCATCGACAAAATCCTGTAATGCGGCCTTAAATGCACTAAATGAATCCGTAAATACAAGATCTTTCCAGCCCTTGCTGCCGATGACCCGGATGGCTATTGGGGCTACCACAGACTCGCCGACGGCAAAAAATCGCGTAATTACGCCACTTTCCCAATGTACGGTCAGCGCTCCTCCCTGCGCATCGGCAGCATTTCTTTCTAAGCGGATTATCTTATCTGCACTGGATAGCATCGCTAGAACAGGCTCGATAATATGCACCGCATACTTGTTCCAGCTTTTGGGTGTAATCGCGTGGACTTCACGCAGCTCACCGATGTCTTGCTGGTCTGACAGTGTTAATTTTAACTCATTGCTGTAGCGCAGTGCAGAGCAGGTAAATATTTGCCCCGCGTACTTTTCAAGCCTATATAACTCTTCAAATGCAAAAATCGACAAAGCTACAGGTTTGTCTATATAAATAGGTATACCCGCCTCAATAAAAGGTGCCGCGAATTTCAGATGCTGTTCAGCATCATCGCGGGCCAGAAGCACAGCATCCACGACGCCGATCATCTCCGCCGGCCGCTGCACAATATTTTCAATCAAAGCGGCACTTGCAATGTGGCTCGACAGCTCACAATCCTGCGTCCATATATGAGTGACACAAGCGTCTGTAATCCTAGCCTGCGGCCACTCTTGCTGGGCTAAATATTGTGGTATTACTGGAAATCCACAACCATGCATTTTTTCTTTGTCATAACCATTGAATATCGCTGACCACGAATAAGGGTGGCCATTGCCTTTGGACATTCCTATAACACCAAGTCTTAGCGTCATGTCATTACCACCGTGCAGGATTCAATAAGTCTATATCCAGCGAGCTAATACTTGCCGGGACCTTTGCCGACACGACGGCAGAAGCTTTTATTATATTTTCAAGTTGCATCGCGCTCTCAACGCCAACAATAACCTTGTCGACGCGTGGTTCTGACAACACAAACCCTAGACAAGCAGCAACAGGGTCGACCTTGTCCGATGCCAACCAACTATCCCACTCAGCCCAAAGCTTTTGCCAGCGCATGAATTTTTCTGGACGCAGAGCCGCCGGCATTAGCAATAATCCCTGCATAAAGACCGAGCGCACATGAACTTCTATATTCTGGGCTTTCAGCCTGGCAAGCCAACCCGAGTCTATTAATCGACGGTCAAGAACATTCAATGGAGCTTGAACAATATCAAGCTCCATGACCCCACAAAGACTACCAAGCTCCTCCGGCTGATATATAGAGATGCCAATTTTTTTTACTAGCCCCTGCTGTTTCAACCGTTCAAGAGCACGAATCAAAGTTGGCCCGGAATGCTCCAGAAGCTGCTGAGGACGATGTAATAGCAACCCATACACGCTACTGACACCCAGCCGACTCAATGAGCCTTGTAGTTGTCGCTCGACCCAGGATTCAACATACGCCTCACCCTCCGGAAGCGCTGGTAGCTTTGTAATTACTTGCCAACCGTCAACCCCGATACTGCCTAATGCCTGCTCGCTGTCGCCATAGGCTATAGCGGTATCCAACGTATCAATACCATTACGTTTGGCATACGAAAGCAAATCGACTGCTTTTTCCGTGCTTATTTTTCCGCTGCTGTTGGAAATCCCATAGTTCAGCCCAAACTGCGCGGCTCCAAGCGCTAGCTTCATGCCGATAACACCTTATAAAGAGCGTCAATGACTTGGTCTTGCTGCTCATAAGTCATGCTTTGGAACATCGGCAAACTGATAGCTTCGCTGTAGTAAGTTTCTGCATATGGGAAGTCTCCCGCCTTGAACCCCATGAGCTGATAGAACGGCTGGGTATGCACCGGGATGTAGTGCAGATTTACGCCGATCCCTTGCTCACGCAACATTTCAAACACTTGGCGGTGGGCCTTCTGAATTCTGGAGAGCTGTAGACGAATCACATAGAGATGTAACCCCGAATAGCTATTCGGGTGTTGCCAAGGAAGCGTAATGGGCAATTCAGCCAATAACTCATCGTAACGTCGGGCAAGTTGATGACGACGAGCGACATATTCATCCAGGCGTTCCATTTGGCTTACACCTAAGGCTGCCTGCAACTCGGTCATGCGGTAGTTAAAACCAAGATCGACCTGCTGGTAATACCAAGGACCATCCGATTCGTGGGTCATCAATGCTGGGTCACGGGTAATTCCGTGGCTGCGTAACAGGGCCATCTTGTTAGCCAGTTCGGCATTGTTAGTCAACACCATGCCACCTTCGGCGGTAGTGATGATTTTTACCGGGTGGAAGCTGAACACGGTGATATCGCTATAGCGACAGCTACCAATGAATTCACCTTGGTATTTGCCGCCGATGGCGTGGGAGGCGTCCTCAATAACCTTGAAACCGTAGCGCTGCGCCAGTGCATGGATAGCCTGCATGTCGCAGGGTTGCCCACATAGGTGTACCGGCACCACCACTTTAGGTAAGAGCCCTTCGCGCTCAGCCCGCTCAAGCTTGCGTTCGAGCGCCTGAGGGCAAAGGTTGTAGGTACGCAGGTCAATATCGACAAAGTCGATCTGCGCGCCGCAGTACAGACCGCAGTTGGCCGAAGCGACGAAAGTAATCGGGCTGGTCCACAGCAAATCGCCAGGACCAAGACCCAGCGCCAGGCAGGCGATATGCAATGCAGAGGTAGCACTGTTGACCGCCAGCGCATGCTCGGCACCGACGTGCTGCGCCACGCTTTGCTCGAAACGCGGCACCATGGGGCCTTGCGTCAGGAAATCGGATTGTAACACCCCCACAACAGCATCTATATCCGCTTGGGTAATGTCCTGGCGACCGTAGGGGATCATGGATCAGATGCTCCCAATCTTTTCGCGATTCTTGTCGATCCAGGCCTGCAGATCCAGGTCACTCATCCATTCCGCATTATTGTCGCTTGAATACATGAAACCTTCTGGCACCTTCTTACCATCTTTGATCCGCTTTTCGCAGGTAGCCCAATTATTGATAGTCGGCAATATCTTGAAATGCTCAGGGTATTCGTAGGTGTAATAGGCATCTTCGATGCTGATCATCTGCTCGTGCAGCTTCTCACCGGGACGGATGCCGACTATTTCCTGCTTCGCTTCGGGGGCAACCACCCGAGCTAGGTCGGTGACTTTCATGGAAGGGATCTTTTTCACATAGATCTCACCGCCTTCCATGTCTTCGAAAGCGTGCCAAACCAACTCAACGCCCTCCTCAAGGGAAATCATAAAGCGGGTCATACGATCATCGGTGATAGGCAGTACGCCCTTATCTTTAATAGACATGAAAAACGGGATCACCGAACCGCGCGATCCCATGACATTGCCGTAACGCACCACAGCGAAACGTGTGTCGTGCCCACCCACATAAGAGTTGCCGGCAACAAACAGCTTGTCCGAGGCCAGCTTGGTGGCACCGTACAGGTTGATCGGGCTGCTGGCCTTGTCGGTAGACAGTGCAACCACGCGTTTTACACCTTTGTCGATACAGACATCGATTAGGTTCATGGCACCATTGATGTTGGTCTTAACACACTCGAAGGGGTTGTACTCAGCAGTTGGCACAATCTTAGTCGCGGCGGCGTGCACGACATAGTCGACACCATCAAGGGCACGATACAGACGATCTTTATCGCGAACATCACCTATGAAAAAACGCACGCGAGGGTCGCCTTCGAATTTCTTGGCCATGTCCCACTGTTTCATTTCGTCACGCGAGAAAATAATGATCTTTTTCGGGTTGTATTTGGCTAGAGTCATCGGAACAAAAGTATTGCCGAAGGAGCCAGTACCACCAGTGACGAGAATAGTTTGGTTAGTGAGCATTAGGTCAATTCCGCTTAAGTTAAACTTTAAAAATGAATTCTATAGGGAAGATTTAAATCTCGGCACCTACGAGGGTAGCTAATCAAGTTAACCAAATCCCTCGAGTATCAACGATTTTACGGCCGCGAAACGCAGTCACCGGAACATCCTTAAATACCTTATGATCTACCAACAATACGAATATGTCGGACTCGGCTAGTGCTTGATCAAGAGTTTTTAGAACCAGTCTTTCACCTGATAACTTAGCCGGTAGTTCTTCAATGTTTGGTTCAACCGCCAATACACACCCCGGGTGGGTGGCGGCAATCTTCTGGCTAATCGCTAAGGCTGGGCTTTCCCGGAGATCATCGATATCAGGTTTAAAGGCTAAACCAAAGCAGGCAATAGTCACATCCAAAGCAGTTTTCTCTGGATTTTCTTGTAAAAACTCAGCCACTGCCAACTTCACCTTATCGTTAACCCAGAGTGGCTTACCGTCGTTAACGTCGCGTGCTACGCGAATAAGCTTCGCTTCTTCTGGAGTGTTGCTAACAATAAACCAAGGATCTACAGCTATGCAGTGGCCACCGACGCCAGGGCCTGGTTGCAATATGTTCACACGCGGGTGCCGGTTAGCCAGACGGATCAGCTCCCAGACATTGATATCCAGCTTGTCGCAAATAATCGATAGTTCGTTGGCGAAGGCAATATTCACATCACGAAAACTGTTCTCCGTGAGTTTGCACATTTCTGCCGTGCGCGCGTTGGTAATTACGCACTCGCCTTCCACGAAGGTTTTGTAGAGCTTTACTGCAGCTTCGGAGCATTTGGCTGTCATGCCACCAATTACGCGGTCGTTCTGTACCAGTTCGCGTAGTACGTGGCCAGGAAGGACCCGCTCCGGACAGTGAGCTATGCGAATATCGGAGTCTTCGCCATGGGTTTGCGGGAAGCTCAGATCGGGGCGTGCGTCGGCCAGCCAAGTGGCCATCTGTTCAGTAGCACCCACCGGGGAAGTGGATTCGAGGATAACCAGATCGCCTTTTTTTAATACTGACGCAATGGCTTTGCTGGCGGACTCGATATAGCCCAGATCCGGCTCATGGTCGCCCTTGAAGGGAGTAGGGACGGCGATCAGAAAGGCATCGGCGGGTTCCGGTGTAGTTGTAGCGCGCAGGAAGCCTTCGGTTACCGCAGCATGCACAACCATATCCAGGTCAGGCTCGACGATATGTATTTCACCACGATTAATTATATCGATGGCCTTTTTATTGACATCGACACCAATCACTTTCTTTTTGCGCGAAGCAAATACAGCGGCAGTGGGTAAGCCAATATAACCCAAACCAACAACGGAGATAGTTTCAAAGGGCATACTTCTTCCTATTTCTAATTGGGGGAAAGGTACAAGGCCCTGCCCTACCCGCCTTCATATCGAGGGCGGTTAACGTGGCGCTAACGATTTGGTTAACCCATCGATGATACGTGCACAGGCTTTGCCATCCCCATAAGGATTATGGGCAAAACTCATACGTTGATAAGCATGGGTATCCGTTAACAATGTATGCAGGTTACTGCTGATTGCTTCCACTTCGGTGCCTACCAACTTAACGGTCCCAGCTTCGACAGCCTCGGGGCGCTCAGTTGTATCGCGCATTACCAACACCGGCTTACCGAGAGAAGGCGCCTCTTCCTGAATGCCACCGGAGTCGGTAAGGATCAGGTAGGCTCGATTCATTAAGTACACGAAAGGCAAATAGTCCAAAGGTTCGATCAGGTGAATATTGTCGATACCTGCAAGCAGCCGATTAACTGGTTCACGCACATTAGGATTGAGATGCACAGGGTAGACAACTTCTACATCGGAGAAGGCTTTTGCGGTCTCGGCCAGTGCTTGGCAAATGCGTTCGAAACCATCACCAAAGCTCTCCCGGCGGTGGCCTGTTACCAGAATCACTCGCTTGCCTTCCGCTAGGAAAGCAAACTGCTCACGGAATTGTTTTTGCAAAACTTCAGTCGTGTCCAACTTGGCTACAACGTCGAGCAACGCGTCAATTACCGTGTTGCCAGTCACATGGATTGCTGCGGGATCTATCCCCTCACGCAGTAAATTCTGGCGCGATGTCTCCGTTGGTGCGAAATGGATAGTCGCTAAAGCACCGGTAAGCTTGCGGTTAGCCTCCTCAGGCCAAGGCGAATAAAGATTACCGGTGCGCAGGCCCGCTTCGACATGAGCAACCGGAATTTGATGATAGTACGCAGATAACGTAGTCGCAAATGTTGTAGCAGTGTCACCGTGCACCAATACGATATCCGGTCGAAACTTACCGAACACACCTTTCATTCCCTGGAGAATGCCTGCGCTAATATCCGAGAGATCCTGACCAGGCCGCATAATGTCAAGATCAAAATCCGGCGTTATATTGAACAGTTCCAGAACTTGGTCAAGCATTTCCCGGTGTTGCCCGGTAACACAAACCTTTGCATCAAAAATATGACTATCATTTAAAGCCAGGCTCAAAGGTGCCATTTTTATGGCTTCCGGACGCGTACCAAAAACACTCAACACCTTAATCAACATAAAACACAAACACCTCTAATCCAGCACTAACGAGAAGGCCTGAAGCCTAAAACAAAACAGACAATCGTTAAATAGACCACCCTCACAACGGGGCAACCTATAAAGTCGATCACGACTTAATTTCCCAAGAAAGAACTAACGTTGTTTTCTCGCTGTGGGAATCTGCTTTCTGTTTAAGATATCTAGCAGAAATATAGGAATAATCGTTCTTTTTATACACAGCATGAAGAACAACATTATCAGCCGGTGGGGTTGTGCGAACATACCCTTCTGCCTGTAAAACCTTAGCCAAAGCAGCGTCTACTTCGCCTGCTGCCTCAGTAAAGTTATAGGCTACAATTTTGATTTCCCGCCCATCCGAGGTTGTATTTGTACGTGTGCTTGCAGCCTTACGTCCAAAATCTACACCCGCGCCACCCGGCAAATAAAGTGCCGTTTCACTCATAGCCTGTTCTGCTTGCAACGCCTGAGAAGCAATCTCTTTTACTTCCTGGCCATCATCACACCCAACTAATAGGAAGGCACAAACCGCACTAAAAACTACTCTTTCAAGCATTATTCTTTTCTCTATGAGTTAATTTATATTGATTTAACCACATACCATATGGCAAGCCTGCCGAACTCAGCATAATCGAACTCCATCGACTCATAGCATCACGTCAGGAAACGAAAAATGCAGGATTGCCTGCGTCAGAGTAAAACGCCAAGTTCATCATCCTCCTTACAGCACGCCTCTTAATGTCTAGGTCTTCCGGCACGCTACCGCCCCAGGATTTACCGTTGGTTTCCTGAGAACGTCGTTGCTTGAATTGTGCTTGCTTTGTCAGGGGGCTGCGTTGATCTCGGCCAAGACCGTGATCCATTTAATTTTTCACGATGCTCACCAGCGGTACGCTGATCTGTTGTTGGCGGTTAAGCATATCGAGCAGCAGTATCACGCGTTGCTCGCCCTCCATGGCCATAAATATGGCATCCAGTTCGGCAAAGCCGCCCGCGGTAATACGCACCCTATCTCCAACTTCAAAGGCCGGCTTAACGCTTGTTACAGTACGCTGTTGCAGATGTGCGATCAGGCCATTATCGAGCGGCAGCGGCATGTTGCCGAAGCCGACAACGCGATTGACACCACGAGTCGAACGTAGCGGTGCCCAGCTCGCATTGATTGCCAGCTGGATAAAGAGATAACCGGGGAATAAGGATTCAACGACAGTTTGCCTGCGACCGCGCACGATTCGCTCGCAGCTGTGCTGCGGCCTGAAACAGCCGTAGCCCTGACGCAGCAGATTTTCTTCTGCTCGCTGATCCTGTCGGGGCTTGCAGTGCACCAAATACCAGGCTGAGGCCTGCTCTACAGAGTCGAAGGTGCTCGCCGTATATCCATTCATGGGATAACTACCCTATCGATACAGCGCTCGCCATACCGACAGCTAACTCCAATTCACAGCGAGCCTAATGGCACCAGCTGCATGACATATTCAAGCCTATCTACCCTACTCACTTGAGTGAGTATGAAGGCATTTTTACCGCTGAAGCCACATTTACCAAGCCAGCGCTTGGCGGCCTGCGAGCCTTGAAACCTTGCGAAAGAAGGTGGCTCCTCGGCCATTAAGCGGGGCAGCCCTGCGGGCTGCATTCACCGCGGGGTCGCGCCTCCTACGAGACATCGTCGCAACAATTGGCATAGCCCTTACCTACCCACGCTGCCGGGAATGACAATTTCAACATCACGCTTTACAAGCCGATAAGACGCCTCGATACGTTCAGCGAGCTCACGCTTTGCACTGGTCTCGCCATGGACGATTCGCACCTGGCTGGGCCAGCCGCGCATGCCTGTCACGAATCCCAGCAAGCCTTTTTGGTCGGCATGGGCCGAATAGCCGCCCATTATATTGATTTTGGCGCCAATTTTATAACGACCCCCATCCAGGTCCACATAGCCTCCGCGCGGGCCATACATCTGGATGGCGCGCCCTGCCGTACCCTGAGCCTGGTAACCGACGAACAGGACATCATGCCTTGGATCATGCAGCATGGCTTTCAGGTAATTGACGATTCTACCGCTGCTGCACATGCCACTCCCGGCAATAACGATGGCTGGACGGGCGGTATCCGCTAAATGGCGCACCATAGCCAAGTGCGCCTGATGGCTGTCTACTGTAAGCAGCTGCTCGAAGCCCAGGGGGTTACGCCCCTGCTTTACTCGTTGCAGCGCTTCGTTATCCCAGTAGGGTTTCAGCTCGTGGTAGACCTGGGTGAAGCGGCTGGCCAGGGGTGAATCTAGGATGATGGGTAATGTTGGCCAGTCAGGACCCGCCGTGTCGTGACTGCTAGCCTTGCCCCTCACCCCAGCCCTCGGCTCGGGCATCCTGCTTCGCTCTACCTCCTGCATCCCTGCAGTCGTCTCCCCTGAGGGGAGAGGGGGATTAAGAGCAGCGCTCACTTCTGGATTCTCGCTGACGTTTTCTGCTAAGCGGGAGACATTGATTTTGTTGCGGTAGATGATGTCTTCCAGTTCGTAGAGCAGTTCCTGGGTGCGGCCGATGCTGAAGGCGGGGATCAGTACGGCGCCGTTGTCGGCCAAGGCTTGCTCGACCACTCTTTCCAGACGCTGGCGACGGGTTTTGCGGTTTTCGTGGAGGCGGTCACCGTAGGTGCTTTCGATCACCAGGATATCGGCACGATGTGGCGGTTTTGGCGCCGGCAGTAGCGGAGCATGGGGTGCGCCGAGATCGCCGGAGAAGACGATGCGTTTCTTCTTGCCGGTTTCGGGGTAGTGCAGATCGATTTCCACATAGGCGGAGCCGAGAATATGTCCGGCACGCTGTAAGCGAACACGGCAAATCAGTTGTTCGGTTTCATGCAAGGTGAACCAGGTTTTGTACGGCAGAGCGATGATGCGCTGCTCGATTAGCTTGATATAGCGTTCTACCTGCTTTTGATCGCGGCTGAAGCCAAGCTTGAAGGCATCCTCGAGCACAATGGGCAGTAACTTCGCCGAGGGCTCGCTGCACAGTATCGGCCCCTTGAACCCTGCTGCCAGCAGATAAGGAATGCGCCCGACGTGGTCGATGTGTACGTGGGTGGCAACCAGGGCCTTGATCGTATCCAGGGGAAACTCGATGGCCAGGCGATCGGCAGCGGATTTTCCCTCCCCTGATGTTTCCGCGCCTTGGAACAGACCGCAATCGATCAGCAGGCTGTGCTGAGCATCCATGAGCAATTGATGGCAAGAGCCGGTCACGCCATCTTTGGCGCCATGGTGGAGGATGTCGGGGTAGTCCATGCGAGTTATCCGTGTCACTCCGTTAACAATGACCGGCCGATGAATAATGCCGGTGTGCACCCCTGGCTTGTGGTTGCGTAAATAATAAGAATTCTGCCGTTTAGCTTAGGAAACGCCTACAGAAACCCCATCAAGAGGCCAAGCTTAGCTGGGCGGTTTGTTTTTGCGAGGGAGCTTTACGCAGCATGCTGCGCAGCAGGGCGACGAATATCCCCAGCATGCCGCCAAGTACCAGCCCCAGCACCACAATTAAGGCTTTCCTGGGCTTGATGGGACGCAGGGGTTCCAAGGCTACTTGATCGATGGAAACCAGCTTCAGGTTGGGAACATCGATTTGAAGGCTACGCAAGTGTGCAGCCTCCTCCCGCCAATTAGCCAAGTCCTTGAGAAAAAGGTCTTCGTTTTCGCGTTTTTTCAGCACCTCGACCTGCCGATTGTTCGCCAGCAATTGCAGCTCTTTGGCAATCTGCGCGATACGCGGCTCGGTGAAGTCGTCCGAGCGACGCTGCCGCAACGTATCGCGCTCGGCTTCCAGCGCTTCGCTACCCATAAAGTACAGGGGTATTTGCTGATTGTTGACTTCGGTGCGGATCACGCTGCCTTGAGTCATACGCTCCACTTCACCCAAAGAGGATGGCGTGGTGGGCTTGACGATACCCAGAGCTTTGGCGATACGAGCCGCTTCATCCAGCTGAGCGATGCGGTTATCCCGGCGCGTCTTGAGTTGCTGACGCAAGGCCTTGAGCTCGTCTTGCAGCTCGGCACGCTTGAGGTTGTCAGCCTCCAGCAGCTCGGCGATTTTGGCTTCTTTGCTGGCTTCATAACTGGCACGGGCCGCAGCCATCTTCAAGTCGAGTTGATTTAAACGGTTCTGAATCACAACCGCCAAATCATCGGCAATGCGCTCACGCTCGCGCTGAATCACATAGTCGACCAGACCATTGACCAGAGCGACGCCATCGACATCCTGCGGATAGGTCAGCTGAATACCGACATAGGCGCTCAGGTTGTCGGTTTTTTTCGAGTCGGGCTGAAGCATCTTGAAGGCTTCTTTGTTAAAGCTTTCAAAGGTTTGCTCGAGGCTGCGGTTGGGCTGGCGCAACGTCTCAAACAGCCCTTGATTGGCGCGAAAAAACTCCAGCCGACTGTCATAGGAATCCAGGCTGGCGCCCACACGCTGCAAGGCCTGCTCCGGCGTAAGTTTATAAACGCCGGTGTGGTTCAGCGCGTCGAGGTCCTTTATCGCCGCGGGTCGCACTACGCTTTGCACTTGATACTCAGGGGTCACCAGAAAGGCGTATGCCAGCGCCAGCATGCCAACCAACAGCGTGACCAGAACGATCAGTACCTTCTGCTCCCAGAGCGCTTGAAAGAGTGCCGCCAGATCGATTTCATCAGTGGCGGGTTGTGGCATCGCGGAGGAAACTGCATTCACGATCAAGATCCATCTTTGAAAAAAGGACGTCACTAACGCGCCAAAGAGCAGTGGCACCTTAAATACCCATTCGACCGCCGCCAGGAACATGGGGCATGAATGGGGGTGCGCCTACCCCACCAGCAATGATTGCGCTGCATTGTGCCAGCGGCAAAAGACATTACAAGTCTTGACATTACTTTTCAGCCACGGACTGATAGACGGAAACCTTGTGATAGCTATCACTCTTTCAGCCCAAAGCAGGTATTGACAGAAAACACTTATCCCCAACTATCTAGTCATTCCATCCTCTTATCTCTCGTTTCGCGCAGCCTCTTCAAAGGAGAAGAAGGATTTCAGGCTTTTTTCGCGACCCCTCTCCCTAATGCTCGCTGGATTAGGGTCATGGGGCGTCTGCCCTTGTTGAGATCGCATCAAATTACGTAATAAAGCGATGGAAATGCCGGCTATCAGGCCCAGAACCATAGCCAGTGCAATAATTAATGCCCTTTTTGGCTTGATGGTCGCGAGCGGCTCGAGCGCTTGCTGATCGAGCCGAACTAACTGTAGACCATTGGCATCGAACTTGATCCCTTTGAGCTGAGCCGCTTCCTGACGCCATTCAGCCAGGTCCTTGAGATATAGATCCTCGTTCTGCCGTTCTTCGAGTATCTCCACCTGGCGGTTGCGACTGAGCAGGGCTAACTCCTTCTCGATCTCGGCGATCCGCGGCTCGCTGAAGTCGTCCGAGCGGCGCGCATTCAGCGCTTGCCGCTCCGCCTCCAAGGCATCCACCCCCATGAAATAGAGCGGGATTTCCTGGCTATTGACCTCGGTAAGCACCACCTGCCCCTGTCGCTGAGTACCCGCCATGGCCGAAGGTGTGGTGGGCGTCTCGATGCCTAGGGTTGTGGCGATTTGAATGGCTTCCTCAAGGTTTTTAATACGGTGCTCGCGCCGTGTTTTCAGTTCGTCGCGTAAGGCGCGCAATTCATCCTGCAACTGGGCTCGCTGCAGGGCGTTCTGCTCCTGCAGGGTAGCTATTTGTGCCTGTTTGCTTGCTTCATAACGGGCACGGGCCGCTGCGATTTTTTGTTCGATGCCAAACAAACGGTTGGCAATCAATACTTTCAGGTCTGACGCTATTCGCTCCCGCTCAGCCTCCAGCACGAAATTGACCAGGCCGTTAACCACCGCAACCCCTTCCACGTCGGCGGGGTACGTCAGCGATATACCGACAAACTCGCTCAGCCTATCCGGCTTTTTCGGATCCGCCTGCAGCATGCTGAAGGCTGAACGGTTGAACTCTTCGAAAACCTGCTCCAACGCACGCCCCGGCACAGCCAGCCCATCGAAAAGCGCCTGATTGTCACGAAAAAAAGCGAGGCGGCGCTCATAGGAAGAAAGCCCGGCGCCTATGCGGGTCAGCGCCTCGGACGGGGTCAGTTGATAGATTCCGGTACCATTCAACTCATCAAGACTGCCCGAATCAACCGGTCGCAGCACGCTTTGCACTTGGTAGTACGGCGTTGCCAGAAAGGCATAAGCAACAGCCGCCAAGGTGAATAAACCGGTGACGACCAGGATCAGGTACTTTTGCCGGAGCAGGGAATGAATCAGCGCAAGCAGATCGATCTCATCGTCGGAGACCGGGCGCGGGGATTGATCTTGCATATACTGAAGGGCTCCACAGAAGGGTGCTCTATCGCTCATCCCTCAGCGTCAACGTTCGGCCCGATGCGCCCAACGCATGGAATGGCCGACAGGGCACACATCCTTGCATTGCTGTGGCAGTTTTTTTTCTTAAACGTTCCTTTCGAGCGCTGTGATTTGCTCACAGCAGCATGAAATGACAATTAGTTTGTTCGGATGAGTGCTTGAGGTTAGGCGGTGAGGCGCACGTGAGGAGCCGACAGAAACGACGACATGTTTCCTTTCTGCCGGCCACTGCCGCCTCGAGACAAGACGATGATTCGCCTAAATCCGGGCTGGGATCTTACGGCTCAAGCCTTGGCGGAACGCTTTATAAGTGCCAGGCGAATAAGCGCGAGAAATACCCCAAACATACTACCCAAAACTATACCCAGGGTAATGATGAGAAGTTTTTTCGGTTTGATGGGGCTATCCGGGACATCGATGTCTCCGTCTTGACGAAAGACCGCAACCTTATCTCGATCAAGACTTACACCCGCAAACAACTGGTATTGCCTTTCGAGGTTGCGTAGCTCTGGAACGAAAGGATCGTCAGATTTACGTGCCAGCGATACTTGCATTTCCGCACGAAGGGCCTTGGCGCCTCGCATATACATCAAGCTGCCATCCATGAAAGCGGAAAGCTCGCTATCATTCGAGCCCCGCCCCGTTATGACAGGAGGGTTATCCAAGCCTATCGCCTCGGCAACCGTTAACGCCTCTTGCAAGCGCTTGATGCGGTCATCTCGACGAGCTTTGGCGCTATCGCGCGCGGATTCGATCTGCTGCATGACATTACGCGCCTGCACAGCAAGTTCGCGCTCTGCGTTCTGAAGCATTTCATTCAACGATCGCGCGGCAACCTGTTCTATGTAGTGCTTAGCCCAAACTGACGCCAGCTCTGGATTAGAGTGCCGGACAGTAATGGAATACCTGTCAGGCTGGTTTTTATCCGGTGCTTTGATACTGAAACTTTCATTAAATTTCTTATAAAGACTGTCCTGCGATCCAGAACGCTGCTCCTCCAAAGACGGTAAATAAACCTCCCTGAAAAATTGGCGCTTGGATCTCTCGGACTGCAGGTTACGGGTAAATACGGCGTATACATCACTTACCGAGAAGGGTTTCAACCCAGCTTTCTCGCTCTCATCGCTGCCACCCGTTCTCCCCAGATTGAAGCCGGCGACATCACCGAGCGCAGGTGGAAACACCGCAACATGTGACTCGAAAATTGGCGTACTGAAAAATGCATACGAAGCTGCACCCGCAGCGAATACCAATGCCACCAGCGTGATCAGCGACTTCTGCACCCACAAGCCCTGAAACAGCTCAAAGAGGTCGATTTCATCATTGCTATGGATTTGTCGCGCGTATGCCTGATCGGTCACTATTAGTCCATTTATGGTAATTACGCCTACTCATGCTACCGAGCAGTCGAGGGATTTTTAAAGGGGCGCATTTTGCCAGCACTGAGGCCCAATACAACCCCCCCCAATTAATAAAAAAGCCAGAACTGTCTCGGGTAAAAACAGAAAATAGCCAGCAAAAACCACACCAACTCAACAACCACCGACTGAAGTCGGTGGGTTAGTGACTTACGGACTGAAAGTCCGGATACGCGTCGACTGAACGACGCGTCGCATCAGTCCGGCTCCATCTTGAAATCATCGTTCGGGTTCGGCTCAAAATGATGCTCCAGATACTGCTTGATCATCTCGTCCGTCATCTGCCCAACCGTCGCGCAGAAGTAGCCGCGCCCCCCAAAAATGCTGCCCCCAATAGCGCTTCTTCAGATGGGGAAACTCCTCGAAAAGCTTGCTCGCCGTACGACCCTTGATCCGCCTCATGATCTCACTCGGCGCCAAAGTCGGCGGACTACTCACCAGAATGTGCACGTGATCCTTGCTCACCACACCCTTCACTATTCGGATCTCAAACGCCTCACACGTCTGCCTCACCAACTCGCGCAGTCGCTCAGCAACCTCCCCGCTCAGCACCTTGTAGCGGTACTTGGTCACCCAAACAAAGTGATACTCGATCTGGTAGACCGTGTGGCTTCCGTATCTGTAATCCATGCTCTAGCCCTCCAGCTGCGTATGGTGGCGCTAAAGCTGACCGGCTGGAAGCCGGTGGTTTTAACCTTGTGATGGACAATAACCAACGACCTGGACGACTAGAGATCGACTCGAGTTGGATGAAGGCATTTAGAGATAGGCACCATAACCAGCCCTGACGGACAAAACCAAGGCATGGAGCGATAGCGCTACGTCAGCCAAATAGGCTCACAGGGATGACCAAACAGGCCAAGGCGTCTTTGCGACCCGCCGACAGGCAAGAGCCGCTAGTATCGCGACACGAGTCATTAGCCACCTTCCGCAGGAGGGGGCGGGCGGTGTTTTGCTTTAGCTGCGATGCTTTCAGCACCCTTAAAGTCAGTCGCGGCTAAAGCCCCTCCCACACAGCCCTGGCATTTAACCGACATATGATATGTGCGCGCGACATTAGCCCCATTCGAACGACTGGCTACGGAACCATAGCGCTATACCGCACTATTCCTCCTCATTAACCCGATCACGCAATTCCTTACCGGGTTTGAAGTGGGGCACGAACTTGCCATCGAGGCGAACCGAATCGCCCGTTTTCGGGTTACGCCCTACACGCGGCGCACGATAGTGCAGCGAGAAGCTGCCAAAACCACGGATCTCGATACGATCGCCGGTCGACAATGCCTGAGACATTTGCTCCAGCATGGTCTTGATGGCTAGCTCGACATCCTTGGATGAGAGCTGCCCCTGATGGGTAACGATGCGCTCGATCAACTCCGACTTGGTCATGGTTTTTCCCTTCTTTTTCAAGCGGCTAGATCACTAGGTAAAACGGTTTTAGCATGTTGAGTCAGTTTTGAACAGTACATAAAGCTGTCAATAACGAATAGGCCATATGGATTTATGGAGAACTACTATTCGGAACTGATCGTTATAAAGCAGCATGCCGGAGATCGCGTCGCCGCGAGGGCGCGCCTCCTACGGAATCGCGGGCATGGCTGAAATGGCGGATGACGCCAAAGCCATGGCGCCACGCAGTTTTATGAACGATACCAACCTGTAGGAAATGCCCGACCTCGGGGCGAAGCTCTTAGAGATGGCGGACCTGAAACCGCTTCGCCGCGAGGGCGCGCCTCCTACGGAATCGCGGGCATGGCTGAAATGGCGGATG
>NZ_CAMPHN010000007.1 GCF_946885885.1 uncultured Pseudomonas sp. | reverse complement strand
CATGCTCGCACCGGCCTACGATATCGTCTTCACCAAGGCCTATATCCCCGCCGAGTGGTATGCGGTGTCACTCGAGCACTTCCGCCGTTGGGCAAAACGCGCGGACCTGCCGGAATCGCCAATCCTCTACAACCTCAAAGCCGCCATTGGCAAAGCCCGCGAGCTATGGCCAACCGCATTGCACGACAGCCCGATGCACGAAGCGCACAAAGCCGCTCTGCGCGCGCACTGGCAGGCGCTGCATAAGGACTTCCGCATCGAGAGTTAGGCGGGTGGGGCTCCTGCAGATTGTTCGCTGTTGCATCTGCAGTCGGTAGCCTGGGTCGAGCATAGCGACACCCAGGCATCCCTTCCTGGGTATCGCTGCGCTCAACCCAGGCTACTTGCTGCACGCCAGGCTTATATGTCCATAACGGACGGAGCAGTCACCTTGGCCAATCGCTATGCTATCGACTTTCCCTCACCCACCCGCAGAACTCAGGCTGCTGCCCATGCACTACCAGAACATCCTCTTCGACCTCGATGGCACCCTGACCGACCCGCGTGAAGGCATCACCCGCTCGGTGCAGCATGCCCTTGCGCAGCTGGGTATCGACGAGCCCGATTTGCAAGCGCTGGAGCATTTCATCGGGCCGCCGCTGTTGCAGTGTTTTATGCAGACCTATGGCTTCGACGAGGCCACGGCCTGGCAGGCGGTCGGGCATTACCGCGAGCGGTTCCGCGAGGTCGGGCTGTATGAGAATCGGCTGTTCGATGGTGTCGGCGAGCTGCTGGAGTTGCTGCTCGCGCAGAACCGTACGCTGTATATCGCCACCAGCAAGCCGACCGTGTTCGCCACCGAGATCGCCCGGCATTTCGATTTCGGCCGGCATTTCAAGCTGATCTACGGCAGCGAGCTGGACGGTACGCGCACCGACAAGGTCGAGCTGATCGCCCATCTGCTCGAGCAGGAAGGCTTCGCAGCGGACAGTGCGTTGATGATCGGCGACCGCAAACACGACCTGATCGGCGCGCGGCGCAATGGCCTGGATGCGGCGGCGGTGGGTTACGGATTCGGCAGTGCCGAGGAGTTGCGGGCCGAGGCGCCGCGCTATCACTTTTCCACCCTGGCCGAGTTGCATCGGGCGTTTATGGGCTAAACACGGGGGCGTAAAGAACCCGTCATCTGCAAAGACGCGCAGGCTGGGGGCTTTTTGTGGGAGGGGCTTTAGCCGCGAGAATGTGCCAGTCCAAGCGCGGCTAAAGCGGAGCGCCGCCCGGCCCGTCCCACAGGTATCCACAAGCCGACAGACACGTTAGACCCCACCCAGTTGGCTGCACGACAGCATGGCGGCTGGGCGATCTTCGCGGTCAAGACCGCTCCTACCGGGGCGTAGGCAAGGTCGCGGCCTAGTCGTTGCGCTGATAGATGATCTTCTTGGTGCCGCCATCGCAGCTACCGACCACCATATTCGGGTCCTGGGCTTCGTCGTTGGGGACGATTTCCAGGGTGTAGCTGGCGACGCCGGCGGCCTGGATTTTCACTTCGATTTCCGCGCGCAGCTCTTCGCAGGGTTTGGGCGCGGCGACGGCGGTGCCGCCGAGCAAGCAGAGCAGTAGCGCCAGGGGCCATCTAGTCAATTGCAATACGCCTTTGTTGGGAGGGAATCGGGGGAGTTCGGTTCGCGCGCAGCCGGGCTTTGCTGCAATAAGCAGTGCAATGCATGCTCGCGTTCGACGGCGGGTAGTTTGCCCAATATTGCGACGCGCCGGTAGAAGTCCGACCAGTCGCCTTCGGCCTGCTCGAACAGCCGGGCAAAGGCATCCACCCAGCGGTCGTAGAGGCCGAACGGCAGCAACTTGGCATTGTTCAGCGGCGCGTTTATCCAGCCATCGTAGCGGCCGACGCCGCCCCACTCGCGCTCTCGCAGGGCGCGGTATTCGGCGCGCAGGCGCTCGAACTCGGCTGCTTTATCGACGCGTATCCGTTCCTCCGGCAACCCACTGGCATACAGCTTGGTCAAGCGCTGCCGACTCGCCAGCACCAGGGCGATGAACTGTTCGCGCTGGCGTTCGCCCTGTGGGTCGACTGGGGCCAGGCCGCGGGCGGCGCGCCATTGGCGCAGGCCTTGGCGCTCGACGAAGGTAGCGAAGGATTCGTTGAACGCGGTGTCGTTGGCGACATACAGCTGCTGGTGCGCCAGCTCGTGGAAGATCACCGCCACCAGGCGCTCGTCGCTCCAGCGCAGCATGGTGTTGAGAATCGGATCGTCGAACCAGCCGAGGGTCGAATAGGCTTCGATGCCGCCCAGGTAGGTATCGAAGCCTTGCAGCTGGCGCACTGCCGCCGCACCGCGGGCGCGGCTCTGGCTGTAGAAACCGCGATAGGCCACGCAGCCGGCGATCGGGAAGCAGTGCAGCTCGGGGCTCAGCGACAACTCGGGGGTGACGAACAGATTCCAGACCACGTAAGGCCGCTGGATATCGGCATACAGGCGGTAGCTGCGGTTATCCGGTAGCGCCAATTCGGCGCTGGCGAAGCCCCGCGCCTCCAGAGCCAGCGCCAGGCGTTGACGCAGTCCGGCATCGACGGCCGGGTCTTCGAGCATCGCGGCAATCGGCTGGCGCGCGCGCAACACCTGCCATTGTCCCTGGGCCAGGTGGCCGTAGTAATCCAGGGTGCTGCACGCACTTAGCGCCAGGCATAGCGCCAGCAGCGGAACCCTGCGCCAACGCGCGAAATCACTGGCAGGGCGCCGCCAGCGGAATGTCGAATACCCAAGCCTTCGCGGCATCGCCGATGTTCCTGATCCATGACAGCTGCCGACTGTAGCGTATCGGCGTAGGCTAAGCCCATTGCATCCCTTCGGAGAGCACCATGCGTTATTTCCTCCTGCTCGTTGGCCTGTCGACTCTCGGCGCTTGCGCTTCGCCGGTACCACCACGCGATCCGAACCAAGCCTGGGTCGAGCTGTACGCCAGCCCCGGCGAGCTGCTGATGGCCGACCGGCTCGACGGCCAGCGTCTGAACGATGGCCGCTACTTCCAGGTGCCGAACGGCGCCCATGAATTGCAGGCGCGCTTTCAGTTCGAGACCAACGCCAACAGCGGCCTGGATGGCAGCACCGAACCGCGACAGATCACCTGCGAGATCCGCGTACGCTACGACGATTTCGCCCCCGGCCAGCGCTATCGCCTGGAAGTCCGGCCGCTGGCGATGAAGGCCCAGGGCTGGCTGTACGACGAGCAACGCAACGTTCTGGCGCGGGCCAAGGTGCCGCGCTGCGGAACGTTCTGATGACTGCAAAACGCGCCCCGGCGGCGCGGGACTTGTAGACCCTATGTTTATCCGCAAAGCCTGCTAGCTCGTAGGGCGGACATGCCGAAGGCTTGTCCGCCATCTCGGCGCCCGCGGTGGACAAGGCTTCGCCATGTCCACCCTACAAAACCACTTCGTAGCCCGATAAGCCTTGGCGCAACCCGGGGCAGTTCGTCTCGACGTGGGAACGATCAACCAGCCGAAACCTGTGGGAGGCGCTTTAGCGGCGAGCTTTCGGCAAGGGCAATCGCGGCTAAAGCCCCTCCCACAGCCCGACGCTTGCAATCCGGGAGTGGACGTATGCCCGCCATCGCCCCCGGATTGCATCCGCGCTACGGGCTTACAAACACTGTGGCTGGGCGGGCGCGACACTCAGGCGTCGAGGCTGGCATCCAGGGTGATTGCGGCGTTCAGCACCTTGGAGAGCGGGCAACCGTTCTTCGCGATTTCCACGGCTTGCTCGAACGCCTCGCGATCGGCACCCGGCACTGTCGCCTTGAGCGACAGGTGGATGGCGGTGATGGCGAAGCCGCCCGCCACCTTGTCGAGGGTGACTTCGGCCTGGGTGTCGATGCTTTGCGCGGTCATCCCGGCATCGCCCAACTCCTTGGACAGCGCCATGGAAAAACAGCCCGCATGGGCCGCGCCGAGCAGCTCTTCGGGGTTGCTGCCGGGCTGGCCCTCGAAGCGCGTATGGAAGCCGTAGGGCACGTTCGACAGGGCGCCGCTCTGGGTCGATAGCGTGCCGCCGCCGTCCTTGATGCCGCCTTGCCAGTGAGCCGAAGCTGTCTTCTTCATCTGCGTTCTCCTTTCTCCATTGCTCAAGGGATATAGCGTTCAGAGAGACGCGGGCGGCACAAGTTCGACCGGTTGACGAGTATGGCGAAAGCGTGCGGCCGGCCGGCGAATTCATGCCGGCCGCAGATAGAGATCAGCCCGTCGGCACGATTTGCTCAAGCCACAAACCCTGGCATGTACCGCGGCGCCGCGGCACCCGGCCTGATCCCGCGCCCGTACGCCATCCATCCGCTGCTTCGGCACGCATCCCGCTAGGCGGTCGAATCTTTTTACCCGCGCCCCGTCTATTGGACAGGGAACAGGACGCAACCACATGAAGTTCACCCTCAAGTGCAAGTTCGTCGCTAACGAGATTGCCGAGAACCATCAAGCCATTGCGGCTTCTATCGCGGGCTATCGTCCTACCGCGAGGGGAGCGCACGGATGACCCGGCCCCACTCCACGCGTTGGCCCTCGTGCGGCGAAATGGGTCGGCGCATCCGCGCTACCGATTGGTCGGCAACCCGACTCGGGCCGATCGAGGCCTGGCCTCAAGGCTTCAAGCGCACGATCGACATCCTGCTGCGCTTGCCCATGCCCGCCCTCCTGGCCTGGGGCGAGGACGGCGTGGTTTTGTATAACGATGCCTGCGCCGTCTTTTCCGAAACCCTGCATCCGCGACTGCTCGGCAGCAAACTGGAAGAGGTCTGGCCGGACCATCGCGACTTCAAGGACGACATGCGCAACGTGAGAGAGTGCGGTCAGTCGTTCACGCGGCCGAGCAGGGAGTTCACCCTGCGCCACAACGGCACCGAAAAGCGCTCCTGGCTCAGCATCAACTATGCCCCGGTGCTCGACGAGAGCGGCGAGCCGGGCGGCGCGATTGCCTTGTTCATCGAAACCACCGAACGCATGGAAGCGGAGCACGCCTTGCGCGATAGCGAGCAACGCCTGTCGGCGATCTTTGCGCAAGCGCAGGTAGGTTTGTCGGTCATTAGCGCGCAGGGACGTTTCCAACGTGTCAACACCGAACTCTGCCGCATGCTGGGACGTTCGCCCGAGGAGCTGCTGGAGTTGGGCATCCAGGACGTGACCCACCCGGAGGATCTGAAAAGGTCGCTGCAGGCGGTCGGACAGCTGTTGGAGTCGGGAGGCTCGGTGTCGCTCGACAAGCGTTATATCCGACCGAACGGCGACATCGTATTCGCCAACAGCATCGTGACCCGGCTGGAAGGCACGCCTAACGATCATTATTCGGTGCTCGCGGCGAGCGTCGATCTCACCGAACGCATACGCGCCCAGGAAGCATTGGCGGAAAGCGAGGCGCGTTTCCGCGCGCTGGCGGAAGCCTCCCCTGCCCTCATCTGGCAACTCGATCCGAACGGCTACGCCGTCTACATGAACCAGCGCCACCGGGACCTGACGCCATTGTCGGAGGACGAGATACTCGGCTTGGGTTGGCTCTCACTCGTGCACCCCGAGGATAATCCAGCCTGCGGTCAGGCGTTCAAGGGTGCGGTGCGCCGGGGGCACACCCAATGCCGCGCCCGCTTCATCGGCAAGGATGGGCAATGGCACTGGATGGAATCCCATGGCGCCCCCTGGTTTACCGCAGACGGACGCTATGCCGGCCACGTGGGCATCTCGATCGACGTCAATGAGGCCATGCGTGCGCAGGAAGAGCTACGAGTGAGCAACGAAAGGCTGAAACTGGCGATCGAAGGTTCGGGCGATGGCATCTGGGATTGGAATATCCAGAGCGACGAGGTGGTTTGTTCGGAACGCGCCAGGGAAATACTGGGGCTGCGTGCGGATGAACCCCTCGACCATATCAAGGACTGGAGTTCGCGCATGCACCCGGACGATCTGCAAGGGACGATGACCGACGTGCTGGCCACGTTGAAAGGGACGACGCCGGCGGTCGGTATCGAGTACCGCGTGCGCAGCCAGGACGGGGAGTGGCGCTGGGTGCTGGCGCGCGCCATCGTCGTGCGCCGCGACGAACAGGGCGCGCCGCTGCGCATGACCGGCACCGTGACCGATATTTCGGAAAAGCGCCGTTCGGAGGAAGTCATATGGCGTCACGCGAACTTCGACGCACTCACATCGTTGCCGAACCGCCGCCTGTTTCGCGACCGGCTCGACCATGAAATCAAGAAGGCGCGCCGTACCGGCCAGCCGCTGGCCTTGCTGTTCATCGACCTGGATCGTTTCAAGGAAGCGAACGATCTGCTCGGCCACAACGTCGGCGACCAGATCCTGATAAAGGCGGCGCGACGCATCTGCACCTGCGTGCGCGAATCGGACACCGTCGCGCGGCTGGGCGGGGACGAATTCACCGCCATCTTGTCAGAGCTGGACGACCTGACACACATAGAGCCGATTGTGCAAAAGATCAACGAAGCGCTGGTGACGCCCTTTCGTATCGGCAACGAGGTGGTCTACCTCTCGGCCAGTATCGGTATCACCCTGTACCCAGAGGATGCGGACAACGCGGAGAACCTGATCCGTAATGCCGACCAGGCGATGTATGTCGCCAAGAATGCCGGACGCAACCAGTTCAGCTATTTCACACCCTCGATGCAGCGCGAAGCGCACGACCGCCTGCGCCTGATCGCGGATTTGCGCGATGCCCTCGGCCACGGCGAATTGAAGGTTTACTATCAGCCGGTGGTCGACCTGGCGACGAACCGGGTGGTCAAGGCCGAGGCATTGCTGCGCTGGCAGCATCCGCGCCTCGGCATGATCGCGCCGCAGCGGTTCATTTCATTTGCCGAGGAATCCGGGCTCATCACCGAGATCGGCGACTGGGTATTCAGGGAGGCGGTCGACTGTTCGCGCCAGTGGAGCCGGCATCTGGGCAAGACGTTCCAGGTGAGCGTCAACAAGTCACCGGTCCAGTTCCTCTCCCGAGCGAAGGAGGTGAATTGGCCCGCCTATCTGAAGGATATGGGCATGGATGGAAGCAACGTATCGGTCGAAATCACCGAAGGTCTGCTGTTGAATGCATCGCCCGCCATTGCCGACAAACTGCTGCAATACCGCGATGCCGGTATCCAAGTTGCCATCGACGATTTCGGCACTGGTTACTCTTCCATGGCCTACCTGAAGAAATTCGATATCGACTACCTGAAGATCGATCAGTCCTTCATCCGCGACATGGTGACAAACGAGAGCGACCGCGCGATCGTCAGGTCGGTGACCGCCATGGCCCACGAGCTCGGCTTGCAGGTGATCGCCGAGGGCATCGAGACCGTCGAACAGCAGAAGCTGCTGATCGAGGCGCAATGCGACTTCGGCCAGGGCTTCCTGTTTTCGGAAGCGGTGCCGGCCGAGGCGTTCGAGCGCATGTTGTGCGGCTAGTGTCGCGACACGATCATTTGTCGCTTCCCACACAAGCTTGGTGTTGAACCGACATTTCATGGTTGTCGCCACACTAGCGCAGGCTGGCAAGTATCTCGAAGGCACGCAGGCGGTCGGCGAACTCATATAAGTCGCAGGTGAAAATCAGCTCGTCGGCGCCGGTTTGCTCGAGCAGCACATCGAGCCGCGCGCGGATCTTCTCCGGGCCGCCGATCATCGCCATGCCGAGAAAGCTACCGACCGCGTCTTTTTCATGGGGCAGCCATAGGCCTTCCATGCTTTTCACCGGCGGACGTTGCACCAGGCTCTGGCCGCGGATCAACGCGAGGATGCGCTGGTAGACCGAGGTCGCCAGATACTCCGCCTGCTCGTCGCTGTCCGCCGCGATCAAGGGCACGCCGAGCATCACATAGGGCTTATCGAGCACCGCCGAAGGCTTGAAGTGGTTGCGGTAGATGCGAATCGCCTCGTGCATCAGGCGCGGCGCGAAGTGCGAGGCGAAGGCGTAGGGCAAGCCTTTCTCGCCGGCCAGTTGCGCGCTGAACAGGCTGGAGCCGAGCAGCCAGATCGGCACCTCGGTGCCGCTGCCGGGCATAGCGATCACCCGTTGCCCCGGCGTGCGCGGGCCGAGGTAGCTTTGCAGTTCCTCGACATCGCGGGGGAAGTCGTCGGCGCTGCCGGAGCGCTCGCGGCGCAAGGCGTGGGCGGTGAATTGATCGGCGCCCGGCGCGCGGCCCAAACCCAAGTCGATGCGACCGGGGTAGAGCGTGGCGAGGGTGCCGAACTGCTCGGCGATCACCAGGGGCGCGTGGTTGGGCAGCATCACCCCGCCGGCGCCGAGGCGAATGCACGAGGTGCCGGCCGCCAGGTAGCCAAGCAACACGGCCGTGGCCGAGCTGGCGATACCGTCCATATTGTGGTGCTCGGCGACCCAGAAGCGGGTGAAGCCCAGGCGCTCGACATGCTGGGCCAATGCCAGGGAATTGCGCAACGCCTGCTGCGGGCCGCCGTCGTCGCGGATAGGCGCCAGGTCGAGGGTGGAGAATCGTGTGTTGGTCAGAGCGCTCATAAGTTCTGCCTGCGGGTTGGCCAGTGGCATAGGCGCACCGCTGCGGCTATATCCGAGTTAAACAGTGGGGTTTGTTTCGGCGATTCCAAGGGCACAAGGCGATTGACGCCGGCGCGCCATTGTAGGGTGGACATGGCGAAGCCTTGTCCACCGTGGACGATACCGCTGGCGGACAAGCCTTCGGCATGTCCGCCCTACGATGTTGCAGACCTTGCAGCCCCGTAGCCCGGATGAAATCCGGGGAAACTCTGCGCCGCACAACCGCTCCCGGATTGCGCCAAGGCTTATCTGATGGGATGGACTCCTCCTCCCACGGACGGCATCGCGATGTGCCAGATTGTCTGTACCTGAGAAGGGTCACCGACAAACGACGTAGAGAGGAGGAGTCCGCCATGAATCGTAACGCACCTACCCACTGCCCGGGCTACGACATGGACATTCCTGACCGCTCAGCTATCGCTCAGACGAAACCCGACTTTCAGGGTGACCTGATAGTGGCCGACCTTGCCGTCCTGGATATGCCCGCGGGTTTCCACCACCTCGAACCAGTCCATGTTGCGCACCGACTTGGCACACTCGGCCAGGGCGTTCTCGATGGCGTCTTCGATGCCGGTCTTGGACGAGCCGACGATTTCGATTTTCTTGTAGGTGTGATGATCGGTCATGGAAATTCTCCGTGGCTAAGACGTGAGCGGGGGGCTGCCCCTGAACTGTCGACTGCATGGCAAATCGACAGGTTCCTGGTTTCACGCTAGCCAAGCACGGAGAAAGCACAAGCGCGGCGGTGGTTGCCGGGCGATTTAGAATTGCAGTTCGCTGCGCAGATCGGCGATCTTGGCCTGCATCGCCGCGGTCAGCTCGGCCGGGTTGAGGCGTTCGACGATGCCTTGCAGGATGCGCTTTTCGTTGTCATCCACCACGCCGTCGCGGCGGGCGATATCCACCAGGCTTTCCAGTTCATGCACCAGTAGCTTGCCGTCGTCGGCGAAGCACTGAATCGAACGGAAGGCCATTTCCAGGTAATCGCGGCTTTCTTTCATCCTTGTCACTCCATGTCGTGGGCGCGTCCATCCGGCGGATGGCTCAGGCGCGCACAGGCTAATCGACGGCCGGGACCTCGGCAAGGACGCCCAACTCGTTTGCCAACCAGCGCGCCAGCTGCGCGGCACGACTGTCGCGACTGCGCAGCGGTTGCCACAGCGCCAGGCGCGCCGGCGTTTCGACGAAGCCCCAGGGCGCCAGCAGACGACCGGCCGCCAGGTCGTCGGCCACCAACTGCTGCGGCGCGATGGCCACGCCGAGCCCGGCGGCGGCGGCTTCAAGCAGGTAGTAAAGGTGTTCGAAACCCTGGCCGTAACGCAACGCGCCGCTATCCAGGGCATTGCCGGCGGCCCAGCTCGGCCAGGCTTGCGGGCGCGAGCTGGTGTACAGCAGCGGCTCGCCGAGCAGCGCCGCGGCCGGTGCCCGGTGCAACTCGGCGAAGCGCGCATAACGCGGGCTGAGCACCGGGCCGATGCGTTCGACGGCCAGCTCGAACACCTGCATATCCGCCGGCCAGGGCGGTTCGGCGAACAGCAGGGTGGCATCGACCTGGGGGCTGCGCGGGTCGAGTTCGCCATGGCTGGTCGACAGTTGCAGGCGCAGTTCCGGCAGCTCGCGATTGAGCCGATCCAGGCGCGGGATAAACCAGCGGGCCAACAAACTGCCGGGGCAACCGAGGACAAAAGGCGCATCCCGGGTCTGACGCTTGAGCTCGGCGCAGGCCAGGCGCAGGCGTTCGAACGTCTCGCCCGCCGCATCGCGCAGACGCATGCCGGCATCGGTGAGTTTTATGCCGCGACCGTCCTTGCTCACCAGGCGGATGCCGAGTTCCTCCTCCAGGGCTCGGATCTGCCGGCTGATCGCGCCATGGGTGACGTGCAGCTCCTCGCCGGCCTTGCTGACGCTAAGCAGACGGGCGGCGGCCTCGAAGGCACGCAGGGCGTTGAGCGGGGGAAGGTCCTGGCTCATCTGTGAGTTTTCCTGACGTGTTTGCGCAATCTTATCGCTTTTGTCCAGGGTCACACAGCCTTATCCTTTGGCCATTGTCGTAGGAGCCCGGTGCTGGCTCCTGCAAATCCTCGATACCCGCAGGAGAATGCCATGACTTCCTATCGCAGCGGCCCCGACGCCACCGGCCTGTTCGGCTCGTTCGGCGGCCAATACGTCGCCGAAACCCTGATGCCGCTGATCCACGACCTGGCCGCCGAGTACGAAAAGGCCAAGCTCGATCCCGAATTCGCCAAGGAGCTGGCCTACTTCCAGCGCGATTTCGTCGGCCGCCCGAGCCCGCTGTATTTCGCCGAACGCCTGACCGAGCACTGCGGCGGCGCGAAGATCTACTTCAAGCGCGAAGAGCTGAATCACACCGGCGCGCACAAGATCAACAACTGCATCGGCCAAGCCCTGCTGGCCAAGCGCATGGGCAAAAAACGCATCATCGCCGAGACCGGCGCCGGCATGCACGGCGTGGCGACCGCCACCGTAGCGGCACGCTTCGGCATGGAATGCGTGATTTTCATGGGCACCACCGATATCGACCGCCAGCAGGCCAACGTCTTCCGCATGAAGCTGCTGGGCGCCACCGTGATCCCGGTCGTCGCTGGCACCGGCACCTTGAAAGACGCGATGAACGAAGCCCTGCGCGACTGGGTGACCAACGTCGACAACACCTTCTACATGATCGGCACCGTGGCCGGCCCGCACCCGTACCCGGCGATGGTCCGCGACTTCCAGGCGGTGATCGGCAAGGAAACCCGCGAGCAGATCCTCGCCCAGGAAGGCCGTCTGCCCGACAGCCTGGTGGCCTGCATCGGCGGCGGCTCCAACGCCATCGGCCTGTTCCACCCGTTCCTCGACGATAAAGACATCCAGATCGTCGGCGTCGAAGCGGCGGGTTACGGCATCGCAACCGGCAAGCACGCGGCCAGCCTCAACGGCGGCGTACCGGGCGTGCTACACGGCAACCGCACCTTCCTGCTGCAGGACGACGATGGTCAGATCATCGATGCCCACTCGATTTCCGCCGGCCTCGACTATCCCGGCATCGGCCCCGAGCACGCCTGGTTGCATGAGATCGGCCGCGTCGAATACACCTCGGTGACCGACGACGAAGCCCTCGCAGCCTTCCATACCTGCTGCCGCCTGGAAGGCATCATCCCGGCCCTGGAATCGTCCCACGCCCTGGCCGAAGCCTTCAAACGCGCGCCGACCCTGCCGAAAGACCACCTGATGGTGATCAACCTGTCCGGCCGCGGCGACAAGGATATGCAGACCGTTATGCACCACATGCAACAAGATCAGCAGGAGAAACACTGATGAGCCGTCTGCAAAGCCGTTTTGCCCAGCTCAAGCAAGAAAACCGCGCCGCCCTGGTGACCTTCGTTACCGCCGGCGACCCGAACTACGACGCCTCCCTGGCGATCCTCAAGGGTCTGCCCGCCGCGGGTGCCGACGTGATCGAGCTGGGCATGCCGTTCACCGACCCGATGGCCGACGGCCCGGCGATTCAGCTGGCGAATATCCGTGCCCTGAGCGCCAAGCAGAATCTGGCCAAGACCCTGCAGATGGTCCGCGCCTTCCGCGAAGACGACCAGAGCACGCCGCTGGTGCTGATGGGCTACTTCAACCCGATCCACAAGATGGGCGTCGCGCGCTTTATCGCCGAAGCCAAGGAAGCCGGGGTCGATGGCTTGATCGTCGTCGACCTGCCGCCGGAACATAACGCCGACCTGTGCGACCCGGCGCAAGCCGCGGGCCTGGATTTCATCCGCCTGACCACGCCGACCACCGACGACGCGCGCCTGCCGAAAGTGCTCAACGGCAGCTCCGGCTTCGTTTACTACGTCTCGGTGGCGGGCGTCACCGGCGCCGGCTCGGCCACCATCGAGCATGTCGAACAAGCCGTCGCCCGCCTGCGCCGGCATACCGACCTGCCGATCAGCATCGGCTTCGGCATCCGCACCCCGGAACACGCGGCGACCATCGCCCGCCTGGCCGACGGTGTGGTGGTCGGCTCGGCGCTGATCGACCAGATCGCCAACGCCGAAAACGACGCCCAGGCGGTGGACGGCGTGCTCGGCCTGTGTAAATCCCTGGCCGACGGCGTGCGTGGCGCGCGGGTGTAAGGCAAGCAGCCAGATCAGGATCTGCCACGCTGCGCTTTTGTTCCCCCTCTCCCTCCGGGAGAGGGGCTAGGGGTGAGGGTGCTTTTAACGGCGGCGCGGCTGCTGGCGCTTGCTGGGTTACGCGGCGTTCGAAATGATGTCGCCTGAACTTCGCAGGTACGCGCCGCCAACCCAGCCTACGGGACTGACGATGACGCGCGGTTGGAACGGCGAGCGCCGAACCGTAGCCCGGGTTAGCCGCCTGCGCGGTGGCCTGGTAAATAGAGATAAAGGCGGCGGCGTAACCCGGGAATGGCAACAACGCCATGTCGGGTTACGCGGCAGTCGATAGCGAGGTCGTTCGAGCGTTACGGGCGTGCGCCGCTAACCCGACCTACGGATCTGTCGATGGCGAGCACCGAACCCGTAGGCTGGGTCGGGCCGCGCAGGTTAGCCGCCTGCACGGTGGTTCGGACGAATAGATACAAGCGGCGGCGTAACCCGGTAATGATGGCAACGCTATGTTGGGTTACGCGGCGTTCGATAGTGGTGTCGTTCGAGCGTTACGGGTATGCGCCGCTAACCCAACCTACGGGTCTACCAATCGCAACATCTCCAATTGCTCCAGAGCGGCGCGGGCTTCGTCGATTTCCGTGGCGTTGCGTTCGCCGGTTTGCGCGGCTTGTTCGATGCGCGCGCGAATCGCCGGGATCTGCTGCACGCCGCTTACGTAAGCCTGGATCAGCGCGCGACTTTGCTTGTCCTCGAACGCCTGGTACTGCGCCGGGTCGGCCAGTTGTGCCGGCGTCGCCTGCTCGCGCGGTTTCAGCGTGCCGAGCGGTGGGCTACGCGGGTCGCCCTGGTCGGCCATCAGTTGCATCAGCACCTGCGCCTCCTCGGCGTTTAGCGCTGGCTCGGCGGAGCTATCGATAACCGGCGCTATCGATGCTGGACTGGCTGCGACGGGTTGCGCGCGCGGTCCTGGCGCATGCGGTGAGGGCGGCTCAATCGAGCGCTTTGGCACCATCTCCGGCATCGCAGCCCTTGCTACCGGCTGGGCATCCGGCCCCCACCAAATGCCCAGGGCTATCGCCGCGGTGGCGGAGAACACAGCCCCAATCAGCCAACGCTTCATAGCCCTTCGACCTTGGCATTGGCCAGCAGGGCATCGACGCGCTGCTGGAACTCGCGGCTCAGTTGTTCCTTGGCCACGGCCTGGTTGACCTCGTAGCGCACACTGGGGTCGCTGAGCGGCAGCTGTTTGTCCGCGCGGCTGCGCACCTGGACGATCTCGAAGACGCCATCGATCAGCATCGGCAAGGAGATGCTGTCGGCCTTTTGCAGCAGCGCGGTTTTACGCAGGAAATCCAGTTGCGCGTCCTGCGGGCGAATCAGGCCGAGGTCGCCGGGCGGCATTTGATCTTTGTCCTCGGCCAGGGAATAGCGGCGTACTGCTTCGTCGAAGGCCAGCCCGGCCTGCAATTCGGCATGCACCCGGTCGGCCGTGGCCTGATCGGCGAGGCGGATATGCGCGGCGCGCACCTGGGCGACGTTGAGGAACAGCGGCAGATTGCGCCGGTAGTAGGCCTCGGCATCGGCATCGCTGACCTGCCTGGCGCGCTGTTTGAGGCTGTCGGTTTCGTGGTGGAAGTCGTTGTGCAAGCCGAGCTGGTGCAGGTACTTGTGGCGGATCAGTTTGTCGCGCACCAGTTGGCGCAAACCGGCCTGCTCGGCGGCATCGAAGCCCTTTTTACCCAGCTGATACCAGAGATAGTCGCGCTGCGCCTGCTGACGCACCTGTTCGGCGAGGTAACGCAGATTGCCCTGTTGCAGCTCGACCTGGCCCTGGACGTTGTCGCCCTGATACAGATCCAGCAGCGTCAGCTGGCGTTCGGCCTGACCGGGAAACTGCCAGGCGATCAAGCTCAGGGCCGCCGCCTCGGCTTGCTGTTCGGCGCTCAATTGCAGGCTGTCGAGTACCACGCCCTGCTGCGGCGCCGCGAGAATCCGCCGCAAGCGTTCGCTGCTCAGCCCTTGCGGTTGGCGCAGGAATGGCCGCACATCCCGATCGAACTGCTTGCCGTAAACCTGCTCGATCAGGTTGGCGGCTTCGCGTTCGACCAGCGCCTCGAGGTCGCGGCGGTACTTACCGTCCAGCTCGGCTTCCACCTCGCGGGCGAGCAGGTGGTTCTCCGCCAGACCGATGCGCAGCAGGCGCAGGTCGGTGTTGAACTTGACCCGGGTCACGGCCTTTTCCAACACCTCGATGCTCTTGCCGGGCAGGCGCTCGTCGTCGATGCGCAGATCCTGACTGGCCGAGGCCGACAGGCAGATGCCGGTCAGCCCCAGTACCAGCGAAGCGCGCTGGAAGATGCCCAGCACTTAGAGGCCGCCCTGGCCGTGGAAGCTGTTGGCGCCCTTGGTCAGCACGCTGACGGTCAGCGCGATGGATTCCGGGATCAGCTCTTTGGCGATGCGCAGGCGGGTGGCGTAGCTGGTGTCGTACAACGGCTCGGGGCGCTGGTAGGCGACTTGCGCGGTCTGGGTCAGCAGATCGCGGATCGGTCGTTGCGGGTCGTAGCTGCCGACCCGGCCGGCCACTGCCGCCATGTCGTTGAGGCCTTCGCTGAAGTAATGGTCGTCGACCCAACCTTCCCAGCCGGAGTGGCCGTTGCCCGAGGTGACCCAGGCATGGTGCGGCTGCGCCACGTCGCCGGTGGTGTGCAGCGAGTAGCCGATGGTTTGCAGCGAGGGGGCGTTCCTGAACTGGTCGAACCAGTACTTGGCGAGGTTATCGATCGGCTGGAAGGCGGCGGTCTGGAAGTCGCCGTAATGGCTCTGCCAATCGGAGCTGCTGCCCTGTCGGTAGTGCGCTTCGGTGGTGTCGAAGTCGCTCTTTTTCAGCTCGCGGTTGTACAGGTAGACCATGGCGTACCAATCGACATCGCCGCTCCAGCTGCCGTCGACCTTGCGGTAGCGGTAATCGTAGCCGCCGTGGTCGTTGCCATGGGCATCGCCCTGACGGGCCATGTTGATGAAGTGCCAGTAGGAGGTGTAATTGACGATCGAAGCCGCCGCGCCATAGACCGGTGCGTGCTCGTAGCCGACCCACCAGCCGCCGAGGCGGGTGTCCTGGAAGTCGTCGACATCGTAGGCGGCCTGGCCGAGGATCTCGCCGGCACGGGCCTCGCTGCCGGCCGCACCGACGTAGAACCGATAGGCGCGCTGCATCTCCGGCGTCGCATAGGCCGAATTGAGAAAGGCCAAGGCGTCCTTGACGATATTTTTGTGGGTGGGTTGCGACCAGGCACTGGCCTGGCCGGCGGCAAAAGCCAGGCCTAGACCAACTACGAGAGTGGTGAGGGTTTTCATGGGGAAGGCGCTCTGTTTGTTGTTGGAGTTGAGCAGTAATAGCCGGCGTTTATGGCAGAACCGTTGCAACGCCGTGCTCCAACTTAAGCGCGATCCCTAAATTCTACTCAACCCAACCAAAGGATGGGATGGTATAGACCAGATACAGAGTCGATCCCTACAGCCCCTTGAATAACTACTGCGCCGCATGCAGTTGCCGTTCGGCCATCTTCTGCTTGCGGTAACTGATGGCGGCGGCCGGCACGGGGGTGATCTTGCCGGTTTCCAACCAGCGCTTGAGGCGGTTGGCGTCGGCCATATGGGTGTATTTGCCGAAGGCGTCGAGCACCACGAAGGCCACCGGTTTGTTGGCCATTTCCGTGCGCATCACCAGGCAATGGCCGGCGGCGTTGGTGAAGCCGGTTTTGGTCACCTGGATATCCCAGCCCGGCTTGCGCACCAGCGCGTTGGTATTGCGGAAACCCAGGGTGTAGTTGGGTTTACGGAAGGCCACGGTGCGCTCGGAGGTGGTGCTCAATTCGGTGAGCAGCGGGTAGTCCGCGGTGGCCTTGAGCAGCAGCACCAGATCGCGGGCGGTGGAGACGTTGTGCAGCGATAGCCCGGTCGGCTCGACGAACCGCGTGCTGTGCATGCCCAAGGCCTTGGCCTTGGCGTTCATCGCCGCGATAAAGGCGCCGTAGCCGCCCGGATAGTGGTGGGCCAGGCTCGATGCCGCGCGGTTTTCCGAGGACATCAGCGCCAGCAGCAACATGTCGTGGCGGCTGAGTTCGCTGCCGATGCGCACCCGCGAATAGACGCCGCGCATCTCCCAGTTATCGCGGATGGTGATCGGCAATACCTGCTCCAGCGGCTGCTTGGCATCCAGGGTCACCATGCCCGTCATCAGTTTGGTCACCGAGGCGATCGGCACCACCATGTCCGGGTTGCTGGCGTAGAGCACTTGGTTGGTCTTGAGGTCGACCAGCATGGCGCTGCCGGCGGCGAGTTCCTGCTGCGCCGGGGCCTTGGGTGCGGCCGGGCTGTTCGATGCGACGACAAGGCCGGCGCAGAGCAGCAGGCTTACTAACGAATGGCGAAGTTTCACGGCGGCGGTTCACAGAGTCGGTGGGCGGGAGCGGCGTACGCAGCGGGGCTGCGAGTATACGCAACGGTACTTGGAGTCTAGGATGTTTTCCAGGCGCCAAGTTCCTGCCCGCCGAGCGGTGCGCTTGTTCTCAGGCCGCAACGCGCAGTTCGGCCTGCAACCAGTCGACGAAGGCCTGGGTCAAACGTTGCCGGCGTTTGCGCTCGGGCAACACCAGGTAATAGCCGTAGGCGGAGTGCGCGACTTCGGCGCACACCCGGCATAGCAGTTTCTGCGCGAGCAACTCGTCGACCAGATGCCGCCAACCGATCGCCACGCCCTGTCCGGCGATCGCCGCCTGGATCAGCAGAGTGTAGTTATCGAAGCGCAGGCTACCGGGGCTTGGCGCCTCGACGATGCCATAGGCCTGGAACAGGCCGTTCCAGTCGAACCAACGGTTGCGGCTCTCCGGGCGCAAGTGCAGCAGCGGCAACTCGACCAGGGCATCGACCGGCAATGGCGGCGGCCGCTTCTTGAGCAGGCCCGGGCTGCATACCGCGAACACTTCCTCGGCGAACAGCAATTGCGCCTCGGCGTGCTTGAAACGGCCGTCGCCGAAGCTGATCGCCACGTCGATCTCCGACGACAGGGTGCCCAGGTCGCGTTCGCTGGTAATCAGGCTGACGTCCACCTCGGGGTGCAGTTGGTGGAAGCGCTGCAAGCGCGGCATCAACCAATAAGCGGCGAAAGCGAAATCGGTGGCCACCTGCAGCACCTCGTGCTGCTGCTGCGCGGTCACCGCCTGCAACCCGGCATCCAGGCTATGCAGGCCGTCCTGGGCATAGCGCAGCAGCAAGGTGCCGGCATCGGTCAGGACGATACCACGGTAGACACGATCGAACAGGCGGACCGCCAGCTGCTGTTCGAGCCGTTTGATCTGCTGGCTGATCGCCGGTTGGCTGCTGCCCAGTTCGGCCGCCGCCGCGGTGAAACTCAGCTGCCGCGCCGCGGATTCGAATACCCGCAACACGTCCAGGGACAGGCCTTCGAGTTGACTAAACATAAGCTGTAGTTATCCAAAGCATGTACTGACGCCGGGTTTACCGGGATTTTCGTAGGGAAGATGATCGAAGCCGCAATGTCGCATAAATATTAAATATGGAATAGCCGCGCCCCATGAAACGCCCGAATATCCTCTTCATCATGGCCGACCAGATGGCCGCGCCTATTCTGCCGATCTACCAGGCGGCGTCGCCGATCAAGATGCCGCACCTCGCCCGTCTGGCCGAGGAGGCCGTGGTGTTCGACTCGGCCTACTGCAATAGCCCGCTCTGCGCGCCGTCGCGTTTCGTCCTGGTCAGCGGCCAGTTGCCGAGCAAGATCGGCGCCTACGACAACGCCGCCGATTTGCCCGCCGATGTGCCGACCTACGCCCACTACCTGCGCCGCCTCGGCTACCGCACCGCGCTGTCCGGGAAAATGCACTTCTGCGGCCCGGATCAGCTGCACGGCTATGAGGAGCGCCTGACCAGCGACATCTACCCGGCCGACTATGGTTGGGCGGTGAACTGGGATGCGCCGGACGAGCGCCTGAGCTGGTACCACAACATGTCCTCGGTGTTGCAGGCCGGGCCGTGCGTGCGCAGCAATCAGCTGGATTTCGACGAGGAAGTGGTGTTCAAGGCCCAGCAATACCTCTACGACCACGTACGCATGACGCCGGACCAGCCGTTCTGCCTGACCGTGTCGATGACCCACCCGCACGACCCCTACACGATTCCCGAAGCGTTCTGGAACCTGTACGAGGACGTCGAGATCCCGCTGCCCAGCCAGGTCATCGACCAGGCCGAGCAGGACCCGCATTCGCAACGCATCCTCAAAGTCATCGACCTCTGGGGCAAGACCCTGCCCGAGGACAAGATCCAGGACGCGCGGCGCGCCTACTTCGGCGCCTGCAGCTATATCGACGCGAATATCGGCAAACTGCTGAAAACCCTCGAAGACTGCGGGATGGCCGAGGACACCATCATCGTCTTCTCCGGCGACCACGGCGACATGCTCGGCGAACGCGGCCTCTGGTACAAAATGCACTGGTTCGAAATGTCCGCGCGGGTGCCGTTGCTAGTGCACGCGCCCAAACGCTTTGCCGCGCAGCGGGTCGCCCAGAGCGTGTCGACCATGGACCTGTTGCCGACCCTGGTGGAGTTGGCCGGCGGCGCCGTCGAAGCCGCTCTGCCGCTGGATGGCCGCTCGTTGCTGCCGCACCTCGAGGGGCATCAGGGCCACGATGAAGTGATTGGCGAATATATGGCCGAAGGCAGCAACGGTCCGCTGATGATGATCCGCCGCGGCGCCTGGAAATTCATCTACAGCGCACAGGACCCGCTGCTGCTGTTCGACCTGCGCAACGACCCGCAGGAGCGCGAGAACCTCGCCGACTCCGCCGAGCACCAGGCACTGCTGGCCGACTTCATCGACGAGGCGCAAGCGCGCTGGGACCTGCCGGCGATTCATCAAGCGACCCTGGCCAGCCAGCGCCGCCGCCGGCTGGTCGCCGAGGCGCTGAGCCAGGGCAAGCTGAAAAGCTGGGATCACCAACCGCTGGTCGACGCCAGCCAGCAATACATGCGCAACCACATCGACCTCGACGATATGGAGCGCCGCGCCCGTTACCCACAGGTCTGAATGCCACAAGCGATAAGCGTGCAACTACAACTAAAAAGACTGGAGAAGCCCATGAACAAATTCAGCACCGTATTAGCCGCCGCCTTGGCGATCGCCGCCACGAGCTTGCAGACCCAGGCCGAGGAAGCCCAGTGCGCCACGGTGAAACTCGGCGATCCCGGTTGGAGCGATATCGCCGTGACCAACGGCATCGCCGGCCTGCTGCTCGAAGGCCTGGGTTACAAAGTGGAGACCCAGACCCTGGCGGTGCCGATCATCTACGCCGGCCTGCAAAAGGGCCAGGTCGATGCGTTCCTCGGCAACTGGATGCCGGCCCAGCAAAGCAACTACGACAAGTTCGTCGCCACTGGCGAGGTCGACAAGCTGGTGGAAAACCTCGCCGGCACCGAATACACCCTGGCGGTGCCCACCTACGCCTTCGACGCCGGAGTGAAGAACTTCGCCGACCTGGAGAAGTTCGCCGACAAGTTCGAACGCAAAATCTACGGCATCGCCTCGGGATCGCCGGCCAACGAATCGATCAAGCAGATGATCGCCGCCAACGAGTTCGGCCTGAAGGACTGGACGCTGGTCGAGTCCAGCGAGCAGGCCATGCTGGTGCAGGTCGGCCGGGCGGTCAAACGCGATAAATTCGTGGTCTTCCTTGGCTGGACGCCGCACCCGATGAACGTGCAGTACGCGATGAACTACCTCAAGGGCGGCGAGAAGTACTTCGGCGCCAGCGGCAGCGTCAACACCCTGGCCCGCAAAGGCTATGCACAGCAGTGCCCGAACGTCGGCAAACTACTGGCAAACCTGACCTTCACCCAAGAAATGGAGAACGACATCATGGACCAGGTGCTGAGCAAACAGGCGAGCAATAGCGATGCGATCAAAACCTGGCTGCGCGCCAACCCCTGGGTGGTCGAAAGCTGGTTGAAAGGCGTCAATACCCGAGACGGCGGCAATGGCCAGCAGGCGATAGTCGCCGCTTTGAAATAAGCTATGTACCCGTTAGGTATTGCATGCAATGGGTAGGTTGGCGCTGAGCGTAGCGAAGCCCAACAGGCATCGGCATGTCTCGTTGGGCTTCGTCGCGGCGCTCCTCAACGGAGCCCCGCCCGGCCCAACGGCTTATCGCCGTGCCACACGCCATTGGGACATAGCCTTGAAATAAGGTCTTGATTGCGTAGGGTGATTGGCAGGGAGCCTGTCCGAGAGTGCGGATTTTTGTAGGCTGGGCTACGCGAAGCTCAGCCCAACCTACAACTTGCTGCCAATTGCTATTCTCGGACTGCCTCCTGGCGCCCTATCGTCCTGCCCTTGTTGAAGAACCCATTCGATGCCGCTACCCAGCCGCCAGACCCTATTGCCGTTCCTCCGCTGGCTGCCCAACAGCAGCCGGCGCAGCCTGGCCAACGATCTGCTGGTCGGCCTCAGCGGCGCGATCCTCGCGCTGCCGCAATCCATCGCCTATGCCCTGATCGCCGGCTTGCCCGCGGAGTACGGCCTGTACGCCGCGATAGTGCCGGTGATCGTCGCCTGTTTGTGGGGCTCCTCGTGGCACCTGATCTCGGGGCCGACCGCGGCGATTTCCATCGTCCTGTTCACCAGCGTCAGCCCTTTGGCCACGCCGGGCAGCGACCAGTTCGTCGCCCTGATTCTGTTGCTGACGTTTCTCGCCGGGGTGTTCCAGTGGCTGCTCGGGCTGCTGCGTTTCGGCGCCCTGGTGAACTTCGTCTCGCACTCGGTGGTGCTGGGCTTCACCCTCGGCGCCGCGGTAGTGATCGCCCTCGGCCAGCTGCCGAACCTGCTCGGCATCAGCGTACCGAGCCAGACCACGGCCTTGGCCAGCCTGCTGGATATCGGCCAGCATCTGCCGGAAACCGATTGGCGCTCGTTGGCCCTGGCCGGGTTCACCCTGGCGGTCAGCCTGCTGTGCAAACAACTGTGGCCGCGCTCGCCGGCGCTGCTGATCGGCTTGGCGGTCGCCAGCCTGGCGGTGCTGGCTTGGCCGGCGCAGCTCGGCGGCATCGCCCTGGTCAGTGCCTTCGAAGGCAGCCTGCCGCCGTTCAGCCCGCTGCGTTTCGAGCTGTCGAGCGTGCAGCAATTGCTGCCCGCCGCCGTGGCCTGCGGCATGCTCGGGCTGGTCACCAGCCTGTCGATCGCCCGCGCCCTGGCCGGCAAATCCCAACAGTTTCTCGACGCCAATCAGGAAGTGCGCGCCCAGGGCCTGTCGAATATGGTCGGCCCCTGGTTCTCCGCCTCGCTGTCGGCCGGCTCCTTCACCCGCTCGGCGCTGAACCTGCAAGCGGGGGCCAAATCGCCCCTGGCCGGGGTGTTTTCCGCGCTGCTGGTCGCGGTGTTCGCGCTGTTCGGCGCCAGGCTGATCGCGCATATCCCGCTGCCGAGCATGGCCGCGGGGATTCTGCTGATCTGCTGGGGGCTGGTGGATATCCCCAGCGTACGCGCGCTGTTCCGCGTCAGCCGCTCGGAGTTCCTGGTGATGCTGCTGACGCTGCTCGCCACCCTGCTGCTGGAGCTGCAAACGGCGATCTATGCCGGGGTCCTGGCTTCGCTGTTTTTCTACCTCAAACGCACCTCGCAGCCGCGGGTGAAGTTCTGGCAGGAAGGCGAGGAGGAAGTGCTGCGGGTGGAAGGCTCGATTTTTTTCGGCGCCTGCCACTACCTGCAACAGATCATCCAGCGCAGCACCGGCGAACGGGTGGTCATCGACGCCCACCACGTCAACTTCATCGACTACGCCGGGGTGGAGATGCTGCACCAGGAAGCCCGCCGCCTACAAACGCAACAGCGCACGCTGGTGCTGCGCCGCGCCCGACCCCAGGTGATCGAAGAGCTGCAGAAACTCGAAGGCGCCGAACTATGCCCGGTGCGCTTCGAGGATTGAAACCTAGGAATAGCCATTGCCTGCAAATTGTAGGTTGGCGCTGAGGAACGAAGCCCAACGAAGTCGGCATGTTGGGCTTCGCGCAGCTCAGCCTGCGCGGCCCGACCCAACCTACACAAATCCGTATTCTCGGACAGCCTCCTGGGGTGGCCGCGTCAGGCCAACTGGCTGCGCAACTCGGCCAGCACCGGCGCACTGCCCGGGCGCACGCCGCGCCAGACGAAAAACGCCTCGGCGGCCTGCTCGACCAGCATGCCCAAACCATCCAGCGTACGCGCCGCGCCCTGCTCGGCGGCCCAGCGGTTGAACGCGGTCGGCTCCTTGCCGTACATCATGTCGTAGCACAGGGTATGGCCTGGTTCGATCAGACTGGCGGCGAGCGGCGGCAATTCGCCGGCCAGGCTCGCCGAAGTGGCGTTGACGATCAGGTCCACCGGCTCTTGCAGCCAGTCGAAGGCACTGGCCGCGACCGGGCCGAGGTCGGCGAACTCGTTGGCCAATTGCTCGGCCTTGGCCACCGTGCGGTTGGCGATGATCAGGGCCGCCGGCTGTTGCGCCAGAAAGGGTTCGAGCACCCCGCGCGCGGCACCGCCGGCGCCGAGCAGGAGGATGCGTTTGCCGGTCAGCTCAAAGCCGGCATTGATCGTCAGGTCGCGCACCAGCCCGGCGCCATCGGTGTTGTCGCCGAGCAGGCTGCCGTCGTCGAGCTTCTTCAGGGTGTTCACCGCACCGGCCCGCTGGGCACGCGCGCTGAGGCTATCGGCCAATTGAAAGGCCTGCTCCTTGAACGGCACCGTCACGTTGGCGCCCTTACCTTCGACGAAGAAAGCCCGGGCAAAGCCGACGAAATCCTCCAGCGGCGCCAGCAATGCCTCGTAGCTCAGCTGTTCGCCGGTCTGCGCGGCGAACAGGCGATGGATCAACGGCGACTTGCTGTGGCCGATGGGGTTGCCGAAAACGCCGTAGCGGTCCATGGAGCATCCTTGTATTAATCGATACGCCGCGTAGGTTGGGTTAGCGGCGCACACACTTTCAGATTAAAGACAACGGTATAAGGCGCCGCGTAACCCAACACAGCGTCAACAGCTCGTAGCCCGGATAAGCCCAGGCGCAATCCGGGAGCGGCGGTGAATGCACAGCCTTCCCCGGATTGCATCCGGGTTACAAAATTACGACTCTGCCGCCAGCCAATCGCGATCGGTCAGGAAATACTCGGTCAGGCGCGCCTCAATGCTGCCCGGCTCGGCCTTCCAGTCGTAGCCCCAACGCACCTGGGGCGGCAGCGACATGAGGATCGATTCGGTACGCCCGCCGGACTGCAAACCGAACAGCGTGCCGCGGTCGTAGACCAGGTTGAACTCGACATAGCGGCCACGGCGAAACGCCTGGAACTCGCGCTCGCGCTCGCCGTAGGGAGTCAGTTTGCGTCGCTGCACGATGGGCAGGTAGGCCTCGAGATAGGCGTCGCCGATGGCGCGCATAAAGGCGAAGCTGGTGTCGAAATCCCACTGGTTGAGGTCGTCGAAGAACAGCCCGCCGATGCCGCGCGGCTCACCGCGGTGCTTGATATGGAAGTAGCGGTCGCACCACGCCTTGAACTTCGGGTAGACCTCGGCGCCGAAAGGCGCGCAGGCCTCAAAGGCAACCCGGTGCCAATGCGCGCAGTCTTCCTCGTTGCCGTAGTAGGGGGTCAGGTCGAAGCCGCCGCCGAACCACCAGACCGGCTCCTCGCCGTCTTTCTCGGCTCGGTCGCCCATTTTTTCGGCGCTAAAGAAGCGCACGTTGGCGTGGGAGGTCGGCACATAGGGGTTTTCCGGGTGGATCACCAGGGACACGCCGAGGGCCTCGAAGCCGCGCCCGGCCAGTTCCGGCCGATGGGCGCTGGCCGATGGCGGCAGGCCGTCGCCGAATACGTGGGAAAAATTCACCCCGCCTTTTTCGATCAGCGCGCCGTTCTCGATCACCCGCGTGCGCCCGCCGCCGCCAGCCGGACGTTGCCAGGCATCCTCGACGAATTCGGCAGCGCCGTCCTCGGCCTGGAGCGTGGCGCAGATTCGGTCTTGCAGGTCGAGCAGGTAGGCTTTTACGGCCTCGGTACGGTCACTCACGGCGGGCACCTTGAAAACGGTTGGCGTCATCCAGCCTCTGCGGCTGGCAGGCGAAATCGGCGGGCAGCATAGCATTTGTATGGGCACTGCCGCTGTTGACGCCGCTTATCGGAGGTGGTCGGATGGCCTACCCGCGCCCTTGCAAGCCGACAGCGCTGCATGGTGCCTCGCCCCATTCCTTGGACAGGAGCCCGAGATGCCTAAACGTATCCAGTTCAGCCGCCATGGCGGACCCGAAGTACTCGAGTACCTCGACTATCAAGCCGCCGCCCCCGGACCCAACGAGGTGTTAGTGCGCAATCAGGCGATCGGCCTGAACTTTATCGACACCTATTACCGCAGCGGCCTGTATCCGCCTGCCGCCTTGCCCTCCGGGCTGGGCAGCGAAGGTGCGGGTATCGTCGAAGCGGTGGGCTCGGCGGTTACCCGCTTCCAGGTCGGCGAGCGCGTCGCCTATGCCACCGGCCCCTTAGGCGCCTATAGCGAGCTGCATGTGTTGCCGGCGGACAAACTGGTGAAGCTGCCAGACTCGATCAGCTTCGAGCAAGCCGCGGCGGTGATGCTCAAAGGCTTGACCGTGCAATACCTGTTGCGCCAGACCTTCGCGCTCAAGGGCGGCGAAACCATTCTGTTCCATGCCGCAGCCGGTGGCGTCGGCTCCTTCGCCTGCCAATGGGCCAAGGCCCTCGGGGTGAAATTGATCGGCACCGTCAGCTCCGCGGAGAAAGCCGAAACGGCGATGCAGCAGGGCGCCTGGGCCACCATCGACTACAGCCACGAGAATGTCGCGCAGCGCGTACTGGAGCTGACCGACGGACGGAAATGCCCGGTGGTCTACGACGGCGTGGGCAAAGACACCTGGGAAACTTCGCTGGACTGCGTCGCGCCACGCGGCCTGCTGGTCAGCTTCGGCAACGCCTCGGGCGCGGTCAGCGGAGTCAACTTGGGCATATTGGCGCAGAAGGGCTCGTTGTTCGTCACCCGGCCGTCGCTGGCCGGTTACGCCGATACCCCGGAGCGTTTGCAGATGATGGCCGACGACCTGTTCGCCATGATCGAAAGCGACCAACTCAAGGTGGACATCAGCAACCGCTATGCGCTGAAGGACGCCGCCGCCGCGCAAGCGGCGTTAAGCGCTCGGCAGACCACCGGGTCGACCATTCTGCTGCCCTGAAAGCAGCTGCAAGCTGCTCAGCGTGACGGCACAAATCCGAGACGACCAAGCACCCTGATTGCTTTTCGCTCTGACTTGAAGCTTGTGGCTTGCAGCTTGAGGCTGCTCCTTCAGGACGGCCGGATCACATCACCGGTGATCAGATCGCGAATCAAACTGGGGTTCTTGCGCCCGCCCAGGGCGCCGCCGAGGACTTTGTCCAACTGACGCGGAAAGTACTGCTCGACCCGCAAACGGCTACGCGCCGCCGGCCGGCCGGCCGGGTTGACCGAGGTCGAGACCAGTGGCCCGGTGAGCGCGCAAAGCGCACGGACCACGGGATGATCGCTGACGCGCAAGGCGACGCTGCCGTGCTTACCGGTGATCCACTGCGGCAAACGGTCCTGATGCGGCACCAGCCAGGTGTTCGGTCCCGGCCAGCTGCCGGCCAGACGGTCCTGCCAGATTTCCGGTAGGTCTTCGAGCAGAAAGTCGAACTGGCGGATGTCGTCGGCGACCAGGATCAGGCCTTTTTCCATCGGCCGCTCTTTCAACGCCAACAGACGCGCCACCGCCAGTTCGTCCCAAGGATCGCAGCCCAAACCCCATACCGCTTCGGTCGGGTAGGCGATGACGCCCCCGGCGTGCACCACCCGCGCCGCTTGTTGTACCTGCCACTTGCTCGTCATTCACCGCTCTCCACTAAACCTTGTCGGCAGTGTATCCAAGCTGATGTCGTGTCAGCCATGAAATGTCGGATCCTAGGTTAAGCACTGGGTCAGGTACCGACAACGTGGCCAGGCTGGGTGGGAGGGGCTTTAGCCGCGATTGACCTTGAAGGCGCTGAAAGCATCGCGGCTGAAGCGGAACGCCGCCCGGCCCCTCCCACGGAAATCGACAGACTATTCGTGTCGCGACACTACCCGCCGCGGCCCACCCAGCGACCGTTTTCACAGGCGATACGACCATCCAATTCCAGCTCGGTAAGCGCCGCTAATACCTCGGGCAGCGCCCAACCGCTGGCGGCGGCCAAGGCTTCGCTGCTGTGCGGCGCGGCGTGCAGCAAATCCAGCAGCGGATGACTCGGTGCAGGCGAGACGGATGTTTGTTCGACTGGCGTCTGTGCCTGCCAACCGCGCAACGCCTCGAGAATATGCTCGATGCTTTCCACCAGCACCGCGCCGTCGCGGATCAATTGATGGCAACCCCGCGCACCGGGATGGTGGATCGACCCGGGGATCGCATAGACCTCGCGGCCCTGCTCGGCGGCCAGCCGCGCGGTGATCAGCGACCCGCTGGAGGGGCTGGCCTCGACCACCAGCACGCCGAGCGACAGGCCGCTGATGATTCTATTGCGCCGGGGAAAGTTGCTGGCCTGGGGCGGACTATCCAGCGGCAACTCGGACACCAGTGCACCGCCGTGTTCGACGATATCCGCGGCGAGCTGCTTATGCCGCGCCGGATACAGGCACTGCAAGCCGGTGCCCAGCACCGCGATGGTTTTGCCCGCCACATCCAGCGCGCCCTGGTGGGCGGCGCCGTCGATGCCCAGGGCCAGACCGCTGGTGATCACGAAACCGCCGGCGGCCAGACTGCGGGCAAAGCTATGTGCGGTATCCAAGCCCGGGCGCGAAGCGCGACGGCTGCCGACCATGGCCAGTTGCGGGCGCTCCAGCAGCGTCGGGGCGCCGGCGACGAACAGCAGCGGCGGGGCATCGTTCAGTTCGGCGAGCAATCCGGGATAGAGGGCGTCGTCCCACATCAATAGGTGCTGGTTATCGACCTCCAGCCAGGCCAGGGCGGCAGCCGCGCGTTGGCGGATCTCGGCGCTACGACGTGGCTCGGCGCAGGCGGCCGGCAAACCCAGGGAGCGCCAGGCGCTGGCGGGTGCGCTTAACGCGGCCGAGGCGCTGTCGAAGGCGCTGAGCAGTTTACGGAAACGCCGCGGTCCCAGCTCCGGCAGACAATGCAGGCGCAAGCGGGCTTCGAGTTCGGCAGGGGATAGAGCGGCGTAAAGGAGAGGCGACATGGGATCATCCTTGATCGGTCGCGCCGCAGCTGCGGCGGCAGAAACCACAAGCCCCGCAATCGCGGGGCTTGTTAGATGTTACGGGTTACGCACTTTATCCATGATCGCCAGTTGGCGCGTGGCATTGAGCACCAGGCCATAGCTGAGCTTGTCGTAGGTGCGGAACACCATCAACAGGCCGGCGCGCTCGTCGGGGATCTTCACCGATTCGCCGGTAACGCGGTCGCGCACGGTTTCGCCGGTTTTGTAGATCGCCAGCACGTTACCTTCGACCAGACCGTCGCGGGCGCCCTTGTTCAGGGTGACCACGTCGAACTGTCCGATCTGGGTCACGCCGCGCGGCACATCGAGAATCAGACCGCGAATCTCGCTAGCCGGCTCGCTGGGCATAAAGGTCGAATTGATCGCGCGTTCCTCGGTGGGGAACAAGCGGTCGCCGAGGCGCACTTCCTGGGTGGTGCGGGTCAGCATCATGGTGCCGATATCGCCTTCTTCGGCCACGATCTCGCCGCCACCAATGTCGTCGGCATTGATCCCGAGGAATTCCTGGGTTTCCGGGTCGATATAGGTCTTGCCTTGGCGGAAAATGCCGTACACCGGTGCCGATTCGTCGAAGGCGCCGCGGGCGTAGACCCGGTCGCCCGAACCGCTGACCACGCGCTCGGCGTTGCCGGCGACTATATAGGGCGCGCCCTCGAACTGTTCCGGGGTGTCGACGATGCGGTTGCTCAGCAGGAAGCTGTTGATCGCCTCCAGCGGAATCGCCGGGATGGCTTCGGCCATCGGCGTGCTGCGCACTTGCGGCGACAGTTTGATGGTCCCACGCGAGGCGCCGCGGTTGAGCATCAGACGTGGTTGGCCGTCGATGTAAACCAGGCTGAGTTCGTCGCCGGGATAGATAAGGTGCGGGTTTTCCACCTGTGGGTTGGCGTGCCAGATTTCCGGCCATTTCCACGGTTGGCTGAGAAATCGGCCGGAGATATCCCAGAGGGTATCGCCTTTGACCACGGTATAACGGTCGGGGTGACCGTCCTTGAGTTGCACTTCTGCCTGGGCCATCCCGGTCTGGGTCAAGCCGCTTGCCGCGAGCAGCAGCAGGGCGAGTAGTGATTTCCTCATGCGGTGAATCCCTTTATTATGTGTCTTCACGTAGAGCGCCCTAGCGCCGCGACTTACCCCACGGGAATGCGGCGTGAAGCCGTTTTCCAATGCTGCTCATCATCTTAGCAGCGGATTTTGACTTTATTCCACAAGTGCATCACAAACGCATATGGCGATCCTGAATATCCTTGAATTTCCCGATCCGCGCCTGCGCACCATCGCCAAACCGGTGAGTGCGGTGGACGATGCATTGCGTCAGTTGATCGACGACATGTTCGAAACCATGTACGAGGCGCCGGGCATCGGCCTGGCGGCGACTCAGGTCAATGTGCATAAGCGTCTGGTGGTCATGGACCTGTCCGAAGACCGCTCCGAACCGCGGGTATTCATCAACCCCGAGCTGGAGCCGCTGACCGAGGAAGTCGGTCAGTACCAGGAAGGCTGCCTGTCGGTGCCGGGCTTCTACGAAAACATCGACCGCCCGCAGAAGGTCAAGGTCAAGGCGCTGGACCGCGACGGCCAGCCCTACGAGTTGATTGCCGAAGGCCTGCTCGCGGTGTGCATCCAGCACGAGTGCGATCACCTCAACGGCAAGCTGTTCGTCGACTACCTGTCCAATCTCAAACGCGACCGGATCAAGAAGAAGCTGGAAAAGCAACATCGCCAGCAGGCTTGAGCCACAAGACAGAAGGCTTGCCGCGGCAAGCCTTTTTCTTTTCAGTAATGATTAGCGAGAACCCATGACCGAGTCTTTGCGCATCGTCTTTGCCGGCACCCCGGAATTCGCCGCCGAACACCTCAAGGCGCTGCTCGATACGTCCCACCAGATCGTTGCCGTCTACAGCCAGCCGGATCGCCCGGCCGGGCGCGGGCAGAAACTCACGCCCAGCCCGGTCAAGCAACTCGCCTTGCAGCATGAGATTCCGGTGTACCAGCCGCAGAGTCTGCGTGACCCTGCCGCGCAAGCCGAGTTGGCCGCGCTCGTACCGGACCTGCTGGTGGTGGTGGCTTACGGGCTGATCCTGCCGCAAGCGGTGCTGGATATTCCGCGTCTGGGCTGCATCAACAGCCACGCCTCCCTGCTGCCGCGCTGGCGTGGCGCCGCGCCTATTCAGCGCGCCATCGAAGCCGGGGACAGCGAATCCGGCGTTACCGTGATGCGGATGGAAGCCGGCCTGGATACCGGGCCGATGCTGCTGAAAGTGCATACGCCGATTGCCGCCGAAGACACCGGCGGCAGCCTGCACGACCGTCTGGCCGCGCTCGGCCCGCAGGCGGTCGTCGAAGCCATCGCCGGCCTGGCCGCCGGTAGCCTGGTCGGCGAAGTGCAGGACGACAGCCTGGCCACCTACGCGCACAAGCTGAATAAAGACGAAGCGCGGCTGGATTGGACGCGCCCGGCGGTCGAGCTGGAACGCCTGATTCGCGCCTTCAACCCCTGGCCGATCTGTCACAGCAACCTGAGCGAGACGCCGCTGAAGATCCTCGCCGGCCATCTGGCCGACGGCCAGGGCCAACCCGGCACAATTCTCGCAGCCAGCAGGGACGGACTGACCGTCGCCTGCGGCCAGGGCGCGCTGTGCCTGACCCGTCTGCAACTGCCGGGCGGCAAGGCGCTGAATTTCGCCGACCTGTACAACAGCCGTCGCGAACAATTCGCCGTCGGCCTGGTGCTGGTGTGACGAGGACCTGCCCATGAACCCGCGTCTCGCCGCTGCCCGCGCCCTGGCCTCGGTGCTGGCCGGTAAGGCCTCGCTGGGCAGCAGCCTGCCGCCGCTGCTGGAACGGGTCGAACAACGCGACCGTGGCCTGGCCCAGGATCTGGCCTTCGGCACCGCGCGCTGGCAGCCGCGCCTGGCATTGATCGCCGAAAAACTCCTGCAGAAGCCGTTCAAGGCGGCCGACCGCGACGTCGAAGCGCTGCTGCTGATCGGCCTCTATCAGCTGTTCCACACGCGCATCCCCGCGCATGCCGCGATCGGCGAAACCGTCGCCTGCATCGACAAGCTGAAGAAACCCTCGCTCAAGGGCCTGCTCAATGCCGTGCTGCGCAATGCCCAGCGCGAGGGCGAGGCGATTATCGCCAGCCTCGATCGCGATCCGGTGCTGCACAGCGCCCACCCGCGTTGGCTGCAAAAAGCCCTGAAAGCCCATTGGCCGGAGCATTGGCAGGCCATCTGCGCGGCCAACAACGCCCATCCGCCACTGATATTGCGGGTCAATCGGCGCCTCGCTAGCCGTGACAATTATCTGGCCGAATTGCGCCGGGTCGGTTTCGAAGCCGAGCCTTGCCTGTTCAGCCGCGACGGCATCCGCCTGCTCCAGGCCTGCGACGTCACCACCTTGCCGGGCTTTGCCGAAGGGCGGGTCAGCGTGCAGGACGAAGCCGCGCAACTGGCCGCCGATCTGCTCGAATTGGCCCCCGGCCAACGTGTGCTGGACGCCTGCTGCGCGCCTGGCGGCAAGACCTGCCATATCCTCGAAACCGAGCCCGGGTTGGCCGGCGTGGTCGCGGTGGACCTGGAAGAAAAGCGCCTGGTGCGCGTACGCGAAAACCTTGCGCGCCTCGGCCTCACAGCCGAACTGATCGCCGCCGATGGCCGCGATACCGCCGCCTGGTGGGATGGCGTGCCGTTCCAGCGCATCCTGCTCGATGCGCCTTGCTCGGCCACCGGAGTGATTCGCCGTCATCCGGATATCAAGCTGACCCGCCAGCCCGAGGACATCGCCGCCCTGGCGCAATTACAGGGTGAGCTGCTCGACCGGATCTGGCCGACCCTGGCCGTCGGCGGCATTCTTGTCTATGCCACCTGCTCGGTGCTGCCCCTGGAAAACAGCGACACCATCGCCGCCTTTCTGCAGCGCACGGCCGATGCGCAAGAACTGCAAATCGCCGCCGACTTCGGCCTCGCACCCGCCCACGGCCGCCAACTGCTGCCGCAAATCGACGGCCACGATGGCTTTTACTATGCCAAGCTGATGAAAACCGCCACCGCGCCAAGCTAAGGAACAGATTGCATGAAAATCATCATTCTCGGTGCCGGCCAGGTCGGCGGCACACTGGCGGAACACCTGGCCAGCGAAGCCAACGACATCACCGTGGTGGACACCGACGGCGACCGCCTGCGCGACCTCGGCGACCGCCTGGATATCCGCACCGTACAGGGCCGCGGCTCCCTGCCCACGGTGCTGCGCCAGGCCGGTGCCGACGATGCCGATATGCTGATCGCGGTGACCAACAGCGACGAAATTAATATGGTCGCCTGCCAGGTCTCCTTCACCCTGTTCCACACCCCGACCAAGATCGCCCGGGTGCGCGAACCGGCCTACCTGACCCGCGCCGGATTGTTCGACAACGAGGCGATCCCGGTCGACGTGCTGATCAGCCCGGAACAGGTGGTGACCAACTACATCAAGCGCCTGATCGAATACCCCGGTGCCTTACAGGTCATCGACTTCGCCGAGGGCAAAGCCCAGCTGGTCGCGGTGCGCGCCTACTACGGCGGCCCGCTGGTCGGCCAGCAACTGCGTCAGTTACGTCAGCACATGCCGAACGTCGACACCCGGGTCGCGGCGATCTTCCGCCGCAACCGGCCGATCATTCCCCAGGGCGATACGGTGATCGAGGCCGACGATGAAGTCTTCTTCATCGCCGCCAAGGGCCATATCCGCGCGGTGATGAGCGAAATGCGCCGCCTGGAAGACAGCTACAAGAAGGTGGTGATCGCCGGCGGCGGGCATATCGGCGAGCGCCTGGCCGAGGCCATCGAAAGCCGTTACCAGGTGAAGATCATCGAGATGAGCCCGGCGCGTTGCCGCTACCTCTCGGAAACCCTCGACAGCACCATAGTGCTGCAGGGCAGCGCCTCGGACCGCGACCTGCTGGTGGAAGAGAACATCAACGACGCCGACATCTTCCTCGCCCTGACCAACGACGACGAAGCCAATATCATGTCGTCCTTGCTGGCCAAACGCCTGGGCGCGCGCAAGGTGATGACCATCATCAACAACCCGGCCTACGTCGACCTGGTGCAGGGCGGCGAGATCGATATCGCCATCAGCCCGCAGATGGCCACCATCGGCACCTTGCTGACCCACGTGCGCCGCGGCGATATCGTCAGCGTGCATTCCCTGCGCCGCGGCGCCGCCGAAGCGATCGAGGCGATCGCCCATGGCGATGCCAAATCGAGCAAGGTGGTCGGCCGCGCCATCGAGGATATCGCGCTGCCGCCGGGCACCACGATCGGCGCGATCATCCGCAACGAAGAAGTCTTGATCGCCCATGACAATACGGTGATCGAGTCCGGCGACCATGTGATCCTGTTCCTGGTCGACAAGAAATACATCCGCGACGCCGAGCGCCTGTTCCAGGTCGGCTTGACGTTTTTTTAGCTGCCAGCGAATCAATGTGCTGCCCATACAGACAGCGTCAAGCTTTTGCTCTTACTTGCGGCTTATAGCTTGCCGCTTGCAGCTCTCCGGAGGAGCCCCCCATGACCATCGAAGCCCTGGAAAAGATGCTCGGCAAAGGCATGGACAACGCCTTGCTGCGTTTCGGCTTGGGCAAGGGCTATCTGGATGCCGGCGACTTCGCCCGCGCGGCCGAGCATTTTCAGCGTTGCGTGGCATTCGACCCCAGCTACTCGGCGGCCTGGAAGCTGCTGGGGCAGGCGCTCAAGAACAACGGCGACGTCACTGCAGCGCGCCACGCCTGGCAACAGGGTATCGCCGCTGCCCAGGCAAAAGGCGACAAACAGGCGGAGAAAGAAATGACAGTATTCCTGCGCCGCCTGGAGCGGCTTGGCTGACGCCGATTGCCAGCCATGCTATGCAGGCCTCCACGACTGAAGGATCATGGCCGACAGGAACTGCCCTAAACAATGGATTGTTAATGTTGAATACCACTTCGCTCCCCAAGCGTACCCTGGCCCTTCTCGGCAGTGGTCACGCTTTGCCTCAACGACACATAACGAGCGCTGAACTCGACCTCTCTCTGGGCTTGCAGGCCGGTACCGTGGAACGCGTCGGAGGCGTACACACGCGCGCTTTCGCCACGGCCGAGGAGAGCGCCGCCAGCCTTGCCGCATTGGCCGCCCAGCGCGCCCTGGGCGCCGCCGGCCTGAGCGCAACGCAGCTCGACTGCATGGTCGCTGCCAGCGGCACCATGGATCAGGGTATGCCCTGCAATGCGGCACTGATACATCGGGAGCTCGGTCTCGCTACCACTGGTATTCCGGCATTCGACATCAATGCCAGCTGTCTGGGTTTCATCGCCGCCCTCGACCAACTGTCCTGGCCGCTCGCCGCCGGGCACTATCAGCGGGTGCTGTTGGTCTGCGCCGACATTGCCTCCTGCGGGCTGGACTGGCAACAACTGGAATGCGCAGCAATCTTCGGCGACGGCGCCGCTGCAGTGGTGCTGGGTCCTTCAGGTAGTGGACAGGACATACGCATTCTCGCCTCGAAGCTGCGCACCTATTCCGAGGGCGCAGCGTTCTGCCAGATTCCTGCGGGCGGATCCCGGCACCATCCATCGCGGGTCGGTGAGGCGTTCCTGCCGCTGACGCAGTTCGCCATGCAGGGCAAGGCTGTCTATCGCCTGGCGTCGACCCATCTGCCGGAATTTCTCGAAGAGCTGCTCGCCGAAGCCCAACTCAGCCGCGAGCAGATCGACTGGGTGATTCCACACCAGGCCAGTCGCCTGGCCATGGATCACCTCAGCCGGCGCCTGGGTTTTGCGTCGCAGAAGGTGGTCGACATCTTCGCCGAGCATGGCAACCAGGTTGCTGCTTCGCTGCCGACGGCACTGGACATCGCCCGGCGTGACGGGCGCATCCAACCGGGCCAGCGTCTGCTGCTGCTCGGTACCGGCGCCGGCCTTTCACTCGGCGGCATGCTGTTGGAGCTGGAGGGATGAAAGTACTGGTCACCGGCGGCACCGGCTTCGTAGGCCGACATGTCGCCTGGCGCCTGGCGGAAGAGGGCTGCGAGGTGGTCTTCTGCGGCCGCAACCAGGCCGCGGCGGACGAAGTGCAGCGCCTGGCGGCGGTGCCCATGCGCTTCGTACCGCTCGAACATGGCGTCGATGGCGCCGCTGCGCGCCTGCTGCAGGCAGCCGAGGGCGCCGATGCGCTGGTTCACTGTGCGGCGCTGTCCGCGCCTTGGGGCAGTGCCGTAGCCTTTCGCCAGGCCAACCTCGACTCGACCCGCGAGGTGATCGAGGCCTGCCGTGCGCATAGAGCGGCGCGTCTGGTTCACCTCTCGACTCCCAGCCTGTACTTCGATTTCCGTGATCGGCTGGGCATCCGCGAAGACGAGCCCTTGCCGGCACCGGTCAATCTCTATGCGCAGACCAAGGGCGAGGCGGAAGTGCTGCTGCAGCAGGCAGACCTCGGCCAGACCCTGGTACTGCGTCCGCGGGCGATCTTCGGCCCCTGGGACGCCACCCTGATGCCACGCATGCTGCGGGTCATGCGCCGCGGAGCGATTCCGCTGATGCGCGGCGGCAAAGCCGAGCTCGACCTGACCTATATCGATAATCTGGTCGATGCCATCTGGCTTGGCCTGACGCAGCCACTGCCGCGCCGCTACAACCTCTACAACCTGAGCAACGGCGAGCCGATCCGCCTCGATCACCTGCTGGCGCGAGTGGCCGAGGCTTTCGAACTGCCGTTGCGTACGCGACGAGTTCCGTGGCCGCTGGTGTCTGCCATCGCCCGCGTGCTCGAGACCCGTGCGCGCCTGGGCTCTGGCGCCGAGCCGCTGCTGACGCGCTATAGCGCAGGGGTCCTGGCCTTCAGCCAGACGCTGGATACCCGCGCCATTCGTGATGAGCTCGGCTGGCAGCCACGGGTCAGCCTGGACGAGGGCATCCAGCGTCACGCGCGCTGGTGGCTGGAGCAGAACCCGTGAGCGCTGTGCGCTTCGAGTGGCTGCGGGTGGGCTGGTGCCGCCATCTGGAATGCATGGCAGCACGCGGCGCGCGCCTGGCTCGGATGGATTTCCCTTCCTACTGCGGTCTGCTGCAGCACCCGCAACATGGCTGGATGCTCTACGACACGGGTTACTCCGCGCAGTTCTTCGGCGCCACCGAGCGCCTTCCCGAGCGTCTCTACCGCAGCATGCTGCCGGTCCAGCTACCGGCCGAGGAATGCCTGCTGACACAGCTCGCCGCACGCGGACTGAGTGCCGACGACATCGGCCACATCATCGTTTCCCACTATCACGGTGACCATGTCGCCGGCCTGCGCGACTTTCCGCGGGCCCGCTACATCGCCCTGCGCGCCGACAGCGAGGCGCTGCTGGGGCTGCGCGGCAAGCGCTGGCGGGCGACCCTCTCCGGTCAGTTGCCGGGCCTGCTGCCGGAGGATTTTCTCACCCGTCTGCAACACGCCGACGACTGCCCGACGCGGCCGTTGCCGGCCTGGATGGCACCCTTTGAAAGCGGCCTGGACCTGTTCGCCGACGGCAGCCTGCTCGGCGTGCCGCTGCCGGGGCACAGCAACGGCCAGCTCGGCCTGTACATCGCCGATGCCGATGGTCGCCCGGTACTGCTGACGGCAGATGCCTGCTACTCCCTGCCGGCCTGCCGCGAAGGCCGTCTGCCGCCAGCGCCGACGCTCTGGTTCAGCAGTGCCGATCACCAGGCCTACCGCAGAACCTTCGCCGCGCTTGGCGCCCTGAGCCTGCGCGAGCCGGCACTGGCGATATTGCCGTCGCACTGCAGTGCGGCGCGGGAGGACTTCCAGCATGGCACTTGAACGGTTGCGCGGCCTGGCGCGAATAGCGGCCAGCTTCATCCACAGTCGCTGGTGCCTGCGCTTTCGCAGCCGTGCACAGCTGGAAGCCTGGCAGCGACGCCAGCTGCAGCACTTTCTGCGCGAGGTGATGCCCCGCGCGCCGCGTTTTCGCGACTTGGCCGGGACGCCCCTGGAGCAACTGCCGTACATGGACAAGCAAGTGCTGATGGAGCAGTTCACCGCCTGCAACACCCGTGGCATCGAGCTGCAGCCTGCGCTCGAGGTGGCGCTGCGCGCCGAGCAGTCGCGCGATTTCGCACCGCTGCTGGGGGAGTTCACCGTCGGCCTGTCCAGCGGCACCTCCGGCCATCGCGGGGTCTTTCTGGTCAGCGCCGAGGAGCGCGAACGCTGGGCCGGAACCCTGCTCGCCCACACTTTGCCACGCGCGCTGCTGCGGCACCTGCTGCCCTGGCAGGCGCCGCTGCGCATCGCTTTCTTCTTGCGCGCCAACAGCCGTCTCTACACCACGTTGGCCAGCCGCCGGATCGATTTTGCCTTCCACGATCTGTTGCTCGGCGTCGACGCTGCGCTGCCAGAACTCGAGCGCCAGCAACCGGACGTGCTGGTGGCGCCCGCCACCGTGCTGCGCGGTCTGGCCGAGGCGAAGCTGGCCGGACGCTTGCGTATTGCCCCCAGGCACCTGGTGTCGGTCGCCGAAGTGCTCGAACCGGCCGACGCCGACCTTATCGAACAGGCCTTCGGCCGTCGTCCGGCGCAGATCTACCAGGCCAGCGAGGGCTTTCTCGGCTACAGCTGCGAGCAGGACAATTTGCATTTGAACGAAAGCCATCTGCATATCGAAGCCGAGTGGCTCGACGCCGAGCAGCGGCGCTTCCAGCCGGTGATCACCGACTTCTCCCGGACCACCCAGACCATCGTCCGCTATCGCCTCAACGATGTTCTGCGTCTTGCGCCGCAGCCATGCCCGTGCGGCAGGGCGGAAAGAACCATCGAGGCCATCGAAGGCCGCGCCGACGAAGTGCTCTGGCTGCCGGCGCTGGATGGCGGCGAACTGCGTCCGCTGTATCCGGATCTGGTGCGCCGCGCGCTGACCACCGCTGCCGCGGAGATCCGCGAGTGGAGCATCCGTCAGCAGGGCATGACCTGGCAGCTGGGCCTGCTGGCAGACGACCCGGAGCGACAACGGCCGGCCATCGAACAGGCGCTGGGCAACCTCTTCCAACAGCAGGGCGTACGCCCGGCACAGCTGCAGTTCGGCCCGTGGCAGGCACCCGAAACCGGCGCCAAGCGCCGCAGGCTGTTGCTCGAGCAGCGTCCGCAGGAGCCTGCATGCACGTCCTGATCCTCGGCGCCCGCGCCCCGGCCTGCCTGGAGTGGGCACGCGCCTGCGCCGTCTGCGGCCACCGGGTGACAGTCGCCGATTCCCTGGCCTGGCCGCTCGCCCGTTCCAGCCGCGCCGTACAGGCGTTCGTCCGCCTGCCTGAGCCGCGCAGCAATCCACAGGTCTGGATCGAAGCGCTGGCCAGCCTGATCCGCGAACGACAGATCGATCTGCTGTTGCCGACCTGCGAAGAAGTCTTCTACCTAGCCCACGGGCTGACGCAACTGACGCCACTGTGCCGAGTGCTGACCAGTGATTTCGCGCTGCTGCATCAGTTGCACCACAAGGGGCGCTTTGCCGAGCTGACCCAGGGTTGGCCGATCGAGGCGCCGCAGACACTGCTGCTGGAGGATCAGCCTCAGGCCGAAGCGCTAACCGCGGACAGCCGGGCCTGGGTGTTCAAGCCGGCCTACTCGCGCTTTGCCTCGCGCACCCTGATTTGCCCGTCCGCGGCACAGGTTCGTGCACTGCAGCCGACAGCTCAACAGCCCTGGGTCGCCCAGCGCTTTGTCGCCGGCCAGGAACATTGCAGCTTCAGCCTGCTGGTGGATGGCGAGCTGCGCGCCCACGCCTGCTACCAGCCACGCTACCGCGTCGGAAGCGGCTCGGGCATCTACTTCAGTCCGACCCGACCCGCCGCCGTATTAGCATTTCTTGAAGCCTTTGGCCGCGCCACCGGTTACACCGGACAGGTCGGCTTCGACTTCATCGAACAGGCCGATGGCCGCTTCCAGGTGCTGGAGTGCAACCCGCGCGCCACCAGCGGCATCCACCTGTTCGACGACCAGCCGCAGCAGCTGCTCGCCGCCCTTTGCGCGGGTCAGGCGGCGCCGCTGCAGGCCACCCCGGCGCCACGCATGGTCGCGCTGGCGATGCTGCTGGTGGCCGCGCCGCGCCAGCTGTTCTCGACGGACTTCTGGCGGGACTATCGCCTCGGCCGCGACGTGATCGCGCGTGACGGCGACCTGGGTCCGCTGTGGGCGCAACTGGTCGGCATCGGCGAGATCGCCGGCCGCGCCCTGGCGCGCCGACGCGGATTGCTCGCCGCCTCGACTGCAGACATCGAGTGGGACGGCCAGCCGCTGGATACCCAGGAATCATGAAGCTGCTGCCCGCCGATGATCCGAGTCTGACCGCGTTCGACAGCCCCGCCGCGCACTATGTGCGCGGCCATGCCGAGCGCGGAATCGGCAATCTGCAAACGCAATTGCTGCTGCTCGATCTCGGTCGCTGGCAAATGCCGGTCTCGCTCAACCAGGGCGGCGAACGGCCGGACAACTGTTACGTGGTCTCGCCACTGACCGCCTACAGCGGCTATGCCCGCGACGAGTTGCAACGTCTACAGCGCCCCTGGCTGGCGCGCCTGCTGCGCCCACTGATTGGCGGCGTAGAGCGACTGCTGGCGCGTGCCCAGATCGAGCGCATTGTGCAGGTCAACAACTGGCTGCTGTCGACCAATCTCTACCCCAGCGACTGGCGCGGCGAGCAGCTCGGCGAACTGACCGAGCTGTTGCGCAGCCACTTTCCCGAGCACGCCTTTAGCTTCCGCTCGCTGAACCCGGCAAGCAACAGCGAGTTGCTCGTCAGGCTGCGCGCGTTGGGTTACCTGGCGGTACCAAGCCGGCAGGTCTACCTGTTCGACGGCCGCGCCGGCGCGGACAGCGCCTACCTGCGTCATCACAACTGTTGCCTCGATGCCAGGTTGCTGCACCGCAACGGCTATCTGATCGAACGCGGCGACGCGCTGAACGTGGACGAGTTCGAGCGCCTGGAGCAGCTCTACAATCTGCTCTATCTGGACAAATACTCGCCGCTCAATCCGCATTACAGCGCCGCCTGGCTGCGCCAGGGCGCAACGGACGGCTGGCTCGAGCTACGTGTACTGCGCAGCGCCTGCGGGCGGATCGACGGAGTGGTCGGCTGGTTCGCCAGCGACGCAGTGCTGAGCGCACCCATCGTCGGCTATGACACAGCGCTGCCACAGCGCACCGGTCTCTATCGCCAGCTGACGCAGCTGTGTCTGGAGGAGGCGGCCAAGCAGCGCATGCTGCTCAACTTCAGCTCCGGTGCAGCGCACTTCAAGCGCCTGCGCGGCGGCCAACCGCAGATCGAGTACAGCATGGTGCAGATCGCCCACTTGCCATTACGCAAGCGTCTGGTCTGGCGCTTGCTCGCCGCGCTACTGCAGGGCATAGGCGTGCCGCTGATGAGGATGCTCAAGCTATGAATCCGAGCGACAATCCGCTGGATCACTGGTGGCCACTGGCGAACAGTTGCCAGCTGGGCACGCGCAAACCGCTGGCGCGAGTGCTGCACGGTCGTCCGCTGGTGCTGTTCCGCGCCACGGATGGCAGCCCGGCGGCGCTTCCTGACCGTTGTCCGCATCGCCTTGCACCGCTCAGCCAGGGTTGCGTGCGCGATGGCAACGTCGAGTGTCCCTATCACGGCTGGCGCTTCGATGCGGCCGGGCACTGTACGCGGGCGCCAGGCAGTCTCGATCAACGCAGCCGGGCGCCACTGCTGCAAAGGCTGCAGACCTGCGAGGCACACGGGCTGGTCTGGGTTCGCGGCGCCGCCAGCGTAGGCCCCGCGCCCCGTGCTCCGGCGCTGACCGAAGGCGTGCTGGATGTGTTCTGGGTTCACGATCAGGTGCACTGTAGCCTGCTGGAGGCGGCGGAAAACTTTCTCGATGCCTTCCACACCCACTTCGTGCATGCCGGCTGGATTCGCCGAGATGCGCAGCGCCAGCGGGTGATCGCCGACGTCCGGGCGCTGGATAACGGCGTCGAGGCGCGCTACAGCGAGGAAGATAAGCAGGCGGGGCTAATTTCTCGCCTACTGGAGGGCAGCCGTGGCGAGAGCTTCGGGCGCTTTCGTCTGCCTGGGCTGGCAGAAATCGAATATCGCGACCGCGCCGGCCGACTCAATCTACTGATCAGCGCCTGGCTAGTGCCTGCCGAGAGCGGCCAGATACAGGTGATCGCACGGGTCGCCACACGCTGCGGAGTTTTACCGGGATGGCTCAAGCGCATGCTTCTGCGGCCACTATTCGGTGTGGTGCTGAGCCAGGATAGACGTATGCTTGAGGCAGTCAGCGCCAATCACCCGCGCTTTGCCGGTTGCGCCAGCAGTTGGGGGCCGACAGGGCCGCTGGATGGCCGTCAGGATCTGCTCGGCCCGTGGATCCGTCAGTTGCTGGAGAAAGGTCAGATGGAAGATTTTGTCGGCAGCCGTCAGGAGCTACAGCTCTAGCAAGCCTAAACACGCCAAACCACTGCGGGATGCTTCAGCTACGCACGAAGCGCAGGCCGACGCCCATGGGCTCGACGCGCACCACCTCCAGTTGCAGGATCGGTGCCTCCATCGGCAGACCTTGCACCTGGCCGGTCACCTGTTCGCCCAGGGTCAGCAGATCCGCGCCTTGATCCATCAGCACATAGACGCCGCAATCGGAAATATCGCGGGTGCTTACCAGCAGCTCGCCGTGCAGCGGATGCTCGATACGCAGGCGAACCTTGAGGGGGGTGCGGACATTCTTTCGCTGATTGCTCATGCTGCATCCGTCGGTGTGCGTTCAGGCAGACTAGCCGAGACTTGGCGAAACTCGCAAGCCATAGCCCACGGGCCTTAGCATCCACCGAGCAGATCCACCGCGCGCGGCTCGCCTCAGTACCATTTGGCCTCGCCGGCCGGGCGCTTCTTGAAGCGTTTCATATTCCACATGTACTGGCTCGGATCTTTGCGCACCTGCTTCTCGATGCCCTGATTGAGCGCCGCGACAGCCGCCTCCAGGTCGTCGCCGTAGAGCGCTTCCGGCGCCGCCTCGACCACTACGCGATAACCCTTGCCGTCCTCCAGACGTAGCGCATGGATAAACACCGCAACGGCTTTGTGGCCGTTTACCAGAGAAGGCACAAACTTGCTGGTCAACGCCGGCACCCCGAGGAAGGGCACGAACAGACCGCTCGACACGCTGGGCTCGGGATCGGCGGCAATCCCGGCAACGCCGCCACGGCGCACGGTTTTGATCAGGCTGAGAATGCCTTCCTTGGTCGAAGGCGCCAAGCTGTTGCCCTGTTGAGTGCGCTTGCGGATCAGCAACTCGTCGACCGCCTGCATCTTGATCGGCCGATACAACAGCATCGGTTTGCTCACCGAGCTGGCGTATTGCAGCAGCACCTCCCAGTTGCCCAGGTGGCTGCTGATCAGCACCACGCCCTTGCCGCTGTCCAGGGCGGCCTGCAATACGTCCAGGCCGTCGATCTGACGGATCAGTTTGAGGGTTCTCTCGGCCGGCCAGATCCAGGCGCAGGCGCTTTCGGTCAGGGTTTTACCGATGGCCATCAGGCTCTGGCGCAGCAAACGTCGATGGTCGGCTTCGTCGAGCTCGGGAAAACATTTGCGCAGGTTGATGCTGGCGACATCGCGCGAGCCATTGGGCAGTTTCCACATCAACCAGCCGATGGCCGCGCCCAGGTTCTGCGCGACCCGCCAAGGCAGAAGGGCAAACAAGCGCAAAAAGCCCACGACCAAGGCACCTTTGAGTTTTTCCACAGGAAACTCCACCAAGTAAAAAGCGCCTAGTGTAACTGCTTGGCTGGAGACGTAGGTTGGCGCTGAGCGCAGTAACGTAGGGCGGGTGCAACCCGTCGGTGACAAGGACGATCCAGGCGGGTTGCACCCGCCCTACAGGGTCGCGCTCTTGCCCCGTTAAACACCGACCAACACTGCGTAGCGGTCGCAGTCGGCCGTGTGGTCCATGACCATGCCAGTGGCCTGCATATAGGCGTAGCAGATGGTCGGGCCGACGAAATTGAAGCCGGCTTTGCGCAGCGCCTTGCTCATGGCCTCGGCTTCCGGGGTCACCGCCGGCACCTGGCTGCGATCCTGGAAGTGGTTGATCTTAGGCATGCCACCGACGAACGACCACAGCCACGCCACCGGGTCTTCCAGCGCGAGCCAGGCCTGGGCGTTCTGCCGGGCGGCTTTTAGTTTGAGCAAGTTACGGATGATGCCCGGATCCTGCATCAGCTGTTCGATGTATTCGTCGCTCATTTGCGCCAGGCGTTCGGGATCGAAGCCGAACAGCACCTCGCGGTAGCGTTCGCGTTTCTTCAGTACGGTGATCCAGGACAGCCCGGCCTGAAAGCCTTCGAGCAGCAACAACTCGAACAGCGCTTTGGGGTCGCGTTGCGGTACGCCCCATTCCTCATCGTGGTAGCTGATATAGAGCGGGTCTTGGTTACACCAGAAGCAGCGCGGCATAGGGCCTTCCAGGGCAGTGGAGGCGGCGCGGATTGGGGTATACTCCCGCCCTTTCCGTCGCAGCCAACAGGTGAATTTTTCGTGAGCCAGACTACGCCTGCCGTGCGCACCTTCCAAGACTTGATCCTCGTCCTGCAGCAATACTGGGCCGAGCAAGGTTGTGTGGTGTTGCAACCTTACGATATGGAAGTGGGCGCCGGCACCTTCCACACCGCCACTTTTCTGCGCGCCATCGGCCCGGAAACCTGGAACGCCGCCTATGTGCAGCCTTCGCGCCGTCCCGCCGACGGCCGTTACGGCGAGAACCCCAACCGCCTGCAGCACTACTATCAGTTCCAGGTGGTGTTGAAACCGAACCCGGAGAACTTCCAGGAGCTGTACCTCGGCTCGTTGAAGGCTATCGGCATCGACCCGCTGGTGCACGACATCCGCTTCGTCGAAGACAACTGGGAATCGCCGACCCTCGGCGCCTGGGGTCTGGGCTGGGAAATCTGGCTGAACGGCATGGAAGTCACCCAGTTCACCTACTTCCAGCAGGTCGGCGGTATCGAGTGCTATCCGGTGACCGGCGAGATCACCTACGGCCTCGAGCGCCTGGCCATGTACCTGCAGGGCGTCGACTCGGTCTACGACCTGATCTGGACCGACGGCCAATTCGGCACCGTCACCTATGGCGACGTGTTCCACCAGAACGAGGTGGAGCAGTCGACCTACAACTTCGAGCACGCCAATGTCGACAAGCTGTTCGAGCTGTTCGATTTCTACGAGAGCGAAGCCAATCGCCTGATCGAACTGGAGCTGCCGCTACCGACCTACGAGATGGTGCTCAAGGCCTCCCATACCTTCAACCTGCTGGATGCCCGTCGCGCCATTTCGGTGACCGCGCGCCAGCAATACATCCTGCGCGTACGCGCCCTGGCCCGCGCCGTGGCGCAGAGCTACCTGCAAGCGCGGCGCAAACTCGGCTTCCCGCTCGCCGCCCCCGACCTGCGTGATGAAGTATTGGCCAAGCTGGAGGCAGCAGAATGAGTGCGCACGATTTTCTGGTAGAACTGGGCACCGAAGAGCTGCCGCCAAAATCCCTGAACACCCTCGGCGAGGCCTTTCTCGCCGGTATTGAAAAGGGCCTGAAGGCTGCATTGGCTGCCTATGGCGGTGATGTTCGTTTCTATGCTGCTCCTCGGCGACTCGCTGTCTACATAGAGTCGCTCCATGCTGAAACTCGATCGACAGTGCAGACTATCGATGGCCCGCCGGTGCAGGCGGCCTTCGACGCCAGCGGCAATCCAACCCAAGCCGCCCTGGGTTTCGCCAAGAAGTGCGGGGTCGACCTCGCCGATATCGACCGCAGCGGCCCCAAACTCAAGTACACCAAGACTATTCCAGGACAGCCTATTCAAGAGTTGTTACCCGGTATCGTCGAAACCTCGCTGAACGAGCTGCCGATCCCCAAGCGCATGCGCTGGGGCGCGCGTAAAACCGAATTCGTCCGCCCGAGCCAGTGGCTGGTAATGCTGTTCGGCGACCAGGTAATCGATTGCGAAATCCTTGCGCAGAAATCCGGCCGGGTATCCCGCGGCCATCGCTTCCACGCCAACCACGAGGTGCGTATCAGCAGCCCGGCCAGCTATGCCGAGGACCTGCGCAGCGCCTACGTGATCGCCGATTTCGCCGAGCGTCGCCAGCAGATCGCCGCGCGTATCGAGCAATTGGCCGCCGAGCAGCAGGGCACCGCCATAGTGCCGCCGGCGTTGCTCGATGAAGTCAGCGCCCTGGTCGAGTGGCCGGTGCCGCTGGTCTGCTCGTTCGAGGATCGCTTCCTCGAAGTACCGCAGGAAGCGCTGATCACTACCATGCAGGACAACCAGAAGTACTTCTGCCTGCTCGATGCCAACGGCAAACTGCTGCCACGCTTTATCACCGTGGCCAATATCGAAAGCAAGGACCCGACGCAGATCATCGCAGGCAACGAGAAAGTCGTGCGCCCGCGCCTGACCGACGCCGAATTCTTCTTCAAACAGGACAAGAAGCAGAAGCTGGAAAGCTTCAACCAGCGCCTGGCCAATGTGGTGTTCCAGGCCCAGCTCGGTTCGGTCTACGACAAGGCCCAGCGCGTCTCGGCCCTGGCCGCTTTCATCGCCGAGCGCATCGGCGGCGACGCCACCCGCGCCGCGCGCGCCGGCCTGCTGTGCAAGTGCGACCTGGCCAGCGAGATGGTCGGCGAGTTCCCGGAAATGCAGGGCATCGCCGGCTACTACTACGCCAAGCACGACGGCGAGCCGGAAGACGTGGCCCTGGCGCTGAACGAGCAATATATGCCGCGCGGGGCAGGGGCGGAGTTGCCAAGCACCCTGACCGGCGCCGCCGTGGCCCTGGCCGACAAGCTCGATACCCTGGTCGGGATCTTCGGCATCGGCATGCTCCCCACCGGCTCCAAGGACCCCTATGCCCTGCGCCGTGCGGCCCTGGGCGTGCTGCGTATTCTGATCGAGAAGCAGCTGGACCTTGATCTGGCCGACGCCATCGCCCATGCCGCTCAGCTGTTCGGCGACAAGGTCAAAGCCCAGGGCCTGGCACCCCAGGTGCAGGACTTTATCTTCGACCGTCTACGTGCGCGCTACGAAGACGAAGGCGTCGACGTGGCCGTCTACCAGGCCGTGCGTGCGGTCGCCCCGACCTCGCCGCTGGACTTCGACCAGCGCGTGCAGGCGGTGCAAGTGTTCCGCGGCCTACCGCAAGCCGAGGCCCTGGCCGCTGCCAACAAGCGCGTGTCCAACCTGCTGAGCAAGGCCGAGGGGCAAGTCGCTGCGCAGGTCGAGGCCCATCACTTCGACAGCCCGAGCGAATTCGCCCTCAACGCCGCCATCCAGCAGGCCGAGCACGCGGTGCAACCCTTGGCCCAAGCGCGCCAATACAACCTGGCGCTGAGCCAGTTGGCCAACCTGCGCGAGCCGGTGGATGCGTTCTTCGAGGCGGTGCTGGTGAACGCCGAAAACCCCGACGTGCGCGCCAACCGCTATGCCTTGCTGGCCAAGCTGCGCGGCCTGTTCCTCGGCGTGGCCGATATATCCCTGCTGAGCTAAAACAGCGTCAAGCTGCAAGCCACTAGCTGCAAATGAGCGGCTGTGACTTGCAGCTTGCAGCTTGGAGCTTGCCGCTATGAAGTTACTGATTCTCGACCGCGACGGCGTGGTCAACTACGACTCCGATGCTTATATAAAAAGCCTCGACGAGTGGATTCCGATTCCCGGCTCGGTCGAGGCCATCGCCCGCCTGAGCAAGGCCGGCTGGACGGTAGCGGTCGCCACCAATCAGTCGGGCCTGGCCCGCGGTTATTACGATTTGCCGACCCTCGAAGCGATGCACGCGAAACTGCGTGAGTTGGTCGCCGAGCAAGGCGGGGAAGTCGGGCTGATCGTGCATTGCCCCCATGGTCCGGACGACGGTTGCGCCTGCCGCAAGCCAAAGCCGGGTATGCTCCAGCAGATCGCCGCGCATTATGGCGTAGCGCTTCAGGGTGTCTGGTTCGTCGGCGACAGCAGCGGTGACCTGACGGCGGCATGTGCCGTCGACTGTCAGCCCGTGTTGGTAAAGACCGGCAAAGGCGAACGAACCCTGGCCAAAGCATTGCCAGCGGGCACCCTGATATTCGATGATCTGGCGGCGGTTGCCGCTCAGCTACTCCACTAATAGAGCAGGCCCTGCCTGCGACGGTACAAGCCCTCATGTCGACAGCGCTGGTCCTCAGAACTTTCCTCTTCTATCTGTTGTTGTCTTCCAGCGCCTTCTTCTGGTGCACCCTCAGCGTCTTCGTCGCCCCCTTCCTGCCGTTCCGCGCCCGCTACCGTTTCGTCGTGCAGAACTGGTGCCGCTGCGCCACCTGGCTGGCCAAGGTGGTGATCGGTATCCGCTACGAGATCAAGGGCCTGGAAAACATCCCCGAGCGCCCTTGCGTGATTCTGGCCAAGCACCAGAGCACCTGGGAGACCTTCTTCCTCTGCGGTTTCTTCGAGCCGCTGAGCCAGGTGGTCAAACGCGAGCTGCTCTATGTGCCGTTCTTTGGCTGGGCCATGGCCATGCTCAAACCCATCGCGATCGACCGCAGCAACCCCAAAGCGGCGCTCAAGCAGGTCGCGCAAATGGGTCATAAGCGTCTGGAGCAGGGCGCCTGGGTGCTGGTGTTCCCAGAGGGCACGCGGATTCCCACGGGGCAGATCGGCAAATTCTCCCGCGGCGGTGCGTCGTTGGCGGTGAATGCCGGCTTGCCGGTCTTGCCGATTGCGCACAACGCCGGCGAGTTTTGGCCGAAGGAAGGCTGGGGCAAGACCTCCGGCACCATCCAGGTGGTGATAGGTCCGGCGATGCACGCCAACGGCACCGGGCCGCGAGCGATTGCCGAGTTGAACGACCGCGCCTTCGCCTGGGTCAGCCAGGCACAACGCGATATCGGCGCCCTGAGCCCCGAAGCTGTGCCCTGCGAAGCCACGGAAGCCGTGTAGCCGAATTGTGGATAAGCTGTGCATCGAATGTAATCAAAGTGCCATTATTCGACATAAGGGACTGAAAAGACCCGGTTTTAAACTCAGGCAAGGAAAGCCTGAAACCGGGGATAAGTTTCGCCGCAACGCGATAATCCCGCCCGCGCGGTCTTGGCGAGCTGCCGGGCCGACAAACGGCTAAGCTGGTTCGAAACGTCACAGCAGCAAAAAGGAATTTTGCCTCATGCTCTCCATCTACCAACTCAAGCCGGCTTTCCAGAACCTGCTGCGGCCGGGGGTCAGGCGCCTCTACGAGCGGGGCGTCACCGCCAATCAGGTGACCCTGGCCGCAGCCGTGGTTTCCGTTGGCCTCGGCATCCTTCTCGCGGCCTTGCATCAACATATATGGCTGTTCGCCCTGATCCCGTTGTGGATGATTCTGCGTATGGCGCTCAACGCCGTGGACGGCATGCTGGCCCGCGAGTTCGGTCAGCAATCCAAGCTCGGCGCCTACCTCAACGAACTCTGCGACCTGATCGCCGACAGCGCCCTGTACCTGCCCTTTGCGCTATTGCCCGACGTCTCGCCGCTGCTGGTGGTACTGGTGGTGCTGCTGGCCCTGATCAGCGAATACGCCGGCGTAATCGGGCCAATGGTCGGCGCCTCGCGGCGCTACGACGGGCCCATGGGTAAGAGCGACCGGGCCTTCTGTTTCGGCGTGCTCGGCGCCGGCGTGGCCAGCGGCCTGTTGCCGCCGATGTGGATCGACGCTCTGCTCGGCCTGATTCTCGCTCTACTGCTCTACACCCTCTACAACCGCGTGCGCCAAGGCCTGGCCGAAGCGGCATAACCGATTGACTCGAAATAAGGATATCTCGATGCGCGAAGCCCAAGACCTGCGTTTCACCACCCATGACGGCGTGGAGTTGTTCTACCGCCACTGGCCGGCCATCGCTGCCGAGGAGGGCGCGCCACGGCGTGCCCTGGTGATGTTCCACCGCGGCCACGAACACGGCGGGCGCATGGCCCATCTGGTCGACGAACTGGATATGCCCGATTTCGATTTCTTCGCCTGGGACGCCCGCGGCCATGGCCTGTCCCCGGGCGAACGCGGCGACAGCCCGAGCTTTGCCACCAGCGCACGGGACGTGCAGATCTTTATCGACCATATCCGCGTCGAGCATGGGCTGGCCGAGGAAGACCTCGCCGTGTTGGCGCAGAGCGTCGGTGCCGTGGTCGTGGCGACCTGGGCCCATGACTACGCGCCGAAGATTCGCGCCCTGGTGCTCGCCTCGCCGGCCTTCAAGGTCAAACTCTACGTGCCCTTCGCCCGCACCGGCCTCAAGCTGATGCGCGCCTGGCGCGGCAACTTCTTCGTCAACAGCTATGTGAAGGCCAAGTTCCTCAGCCACGACCCGGCGCGTATCGCCTCGTTCGATAACGACCCGCTGATCACCCGGGCGATCTCGGTGAACATGTTGCTCGGCCTGTACGACGCCGCCGAGCGGGTGGTGGCCGACGCCCAGGCGATCCAGATCCCCACGCAGTTGCTGATCTCCGGCGCCGACTTCGTGGTGCACCGTAAACCCCAGGAACAGTTCTTCGAACGCCTCGGTAGCCTGCGTAAGGAGATGCACATACTGCCCGGCTTCTTCCACGACACCCTCGGCGAGCGCGACCGCAGCCATGCCCTGAGCCGCGCCCGGCGTTTTCTCCTGCGCTGTTTCGAGGAGCCGGTGCAGCGCCCCTCGCTGCTCGATGCCGACCGCCTCGGCGCGACCTGCGCCGAGGCCGAAAGCCTGGCCGCGCCGCTGCCGCATAACTCGCCGCGCGATCTGTACTGGCGCGCCACCCGTGCCGGCCTGAAGTTCGGCAGCAACCTGTCCGATGGGGTCAAGCTGGGCTTCGACACCGGCTTCGATTCCGGTAGCACCCTCGATTACGTTTACCGCAACCGCCCCAGCGGCAAGTCGGCGCTCGGCAAGCTGATCGACCAGAACTACCTGAACTCCATCGGCTGGCGCGGCATTCGCCAACGCAAAGTGCACGCCGAGGAGTTGCTGCGCCTGGCCATGGCCAAACTGCGCGTCCAGGGCGAAGCCGTGCGCATCGTCGATATCGCCGCCGGCCACGGCCGCTATATCCTCGAAGCCCTGGAAGGCATGGAACAACAGCCGGACTCGATCCTGCTACGCGACTACAGCGATATCAACGTGCGCGACGGCGCCGCGCTGATCGAGCAGAAGGGCTTGGCCGAGATCGCCCGCTTCGTCAAAGGCGACGCCTTCGACCGCGACGACCTGGCCGCGCTTGACCCCAAACCGACCCTGGCGGTGGTCTCTGGCCTGTACGAACTGTTCGGCAGCAACCGGATGGTCGGCGACTCCCTGGCCGGGCTGGCGGCGGCGGTGGAAGAGGGCGGTTACCTGGTGTACACCGGGCAGCCCTGGCACCCGCAGCTGGAACTGATTGCCCGCGCGCTGACCAGCCACCGTGGCGGCGAGGCCTGGGTGATGCGCCGACGCAGCCAGACGGAGATGGACCAGCTGGTCGAGGCCGCGGGCTTTCGCAAGCTGACCCAGCGCATCGATGAATGGGGCATATTCAGCGTCTCCCTGGCGCAGCGGGTGTCCTGATGACGGGGGCTGCGGTTAGCCGCGAAGCGGGGCTGTGGAAGCGCGGCGTGCTCTGGCTGCTGCTATTGGCGCCGCTGTTCTTCGCCAGCTATAGCTTCGCCAACTGGCTGAGCAGCCAGCGCGATGACGTCGGCACCCTGGTATTCGCCTGGGAAAGCCAAATGCCGCTATGGCCATGGACCATCGTGCCTTACTGGTCGATCGACCTGCTGTATGGCTTGTCCTTTCTGCTACCGGCTACACGCCGGGAAATGGATCGCCACGGCCTGCGTCTGCTCAGTGCGCAGTTGCTGTGTATAGCCGCCTTTCTGCTCTGGCCGCTGCGCTTCGCCTTCGAGCGGCCGGAACTGGACGGCCTGTTCGGCACTATGTTCGATGTGCTGATGGGCTTCGACAAACCCTTCAACCAGGCGCCGTCCCTGCATATCGCTCTGCTGGTGGTGCTCTGGGTGTGCTTCGCGCGCCATGCCACGGGCCTCTGGCGGGTGTTGCTGCACGGCTGGTTCGCGCTGATCGGCCTGTCGGTGCTGACCACCTGGCAGCATCATTTCATCGATGTGCCGACCGGCGCGCTGGCGGGTTGGCTGTGCGTCTGGCTATGGCCGCATCAGGGCACCAGCCCATTGCTGAGTTGGCGCTTGGCCCGCGACCCGCAACGCTGGCGACTGACCTTGCGCTACAGCCTCGGCGCAGCGCTGATGGCGGCTGTGGCGGTAAATCTGGGCGGCGCCTGGTTATGGTTGCTATGGCCCGGTTTCTCGTTGCTGCTGGTGGCCCTGAACTATGCGCTGTTCGATGCCCAGGGCTTCCAGAAAGATGCCGATGGCCGCCTGAGCAGCGCCGCCTGCTGGTTGCTCGCGCCCTACCTGGCCGCCGCCTGGCTCAACTCGCGGTTATGGACCCGCGCCCACCCGCACGCCGATGAAGTCGGCGAGGGCGTCTGGCTCGGGCGCATTCCCGCGGCGGGGCAGGCCAACCAGTTTCATGCGCAACTGGATCTCTGCGCCGAGCTGCCGAGGCGGGCAGCGGTCAAGGCCTATCGCTCGCTGCCGGTGCTCGACCTCAGCGTACCCAGCTCGCACACGCTGCTGGCCGCCGCCCAGGCAATCGAAGCGCTGAGACAAGAAGGTCCGTTGTTGGTCTGTTGCGCGCTCGGCTATTCGCGCAGCGCCAGCGCGGTGGCCGCCTGGCTGCTGCACAGCGGACGCTGCCAGGACCTGCCTGAAGCGCTCGCGCAGTTGCGCCGGGCACGCCCGCAGGTGGTGCTCAGCGTCGCCCACCAACAGGCGTTACGGGAGATGTTGCAACTGCACAGCGTCGCGCCTGCGAGCCTGGCGGCAGCCCATGGCTACTGAAATGCAGCTGTTCACCGTGGCCAGCCTGCTGCGCCGGGGCAGGGCCATGGATCGGTTATCCAATGCCCTCACCCTGTTCGGCCTGGCGATCGGCCTGGCGCCTTTGCTTGGAGCCCCGGCGCAGCCTCTCGGCGCCGTGTTCAGCGCCTTACTGGTGCTGCTGGGGCTGATCGAAAAATACTCGGCGTTGCGCGTCGCCCTGGATGCCGACTTGTTCCAGCACCTGGCGGGCGATGCCGAGCGCCTGGCGGCGCGTACCATAGAGCTCGATCAGGTGCTGCTCGGGCTCGGCTTGCAACCGGCGGGAAAGGCCGCGCGCAGCTGGGACGAACGCAGCCGCGGCGCATTGCGCTTGTTGCGTCTGCAGGCAATCTCGCTGCTCGCACAGTTGTTGCTGGCCGTGATTATCGTGCTCGGCCTGCCTTGGCTTTCAATCCCTGGATAAGGAATCGTCATGCTCGCTTCCCTGACCGCCTTTGCGATTACCTCCGCCGCGCGCCTGCTGACCGGCGCCCGCGCGCTCTGGCTCGGCTGCACCGCGCAACCGGTGCAACGCCTGTACTATGCCAATCACAGCAGCCACGGCGACTTCGTACTGCTCTGGGCCTCGTTGCCGCTGGAGCTGCGGCGCAGCACCCGCCCGGTGGCCGGCGCCGATTATTGGCAGCGCGATGGCCTGCGCCGCTATCTGATCAATAACGTGTTCAACGGCGTGCTGATCGACCGCGAACGGACCTCTGCCCATGACAATCCCCTGCAACCGATGCTCGACGCCCTGGATAACGGCGATTCATTGATCCTGTTTCCCGAGGGCACGCGCAACCTGGAAGAGGGTTTGTTGCCATTTAAAAGCGGTCTCTACCATCTGGCCCAGGCGCGGCCGCAGGTCGAGCTGATCCCTGTCTGGATCGCCAATCTCAACCGCGTGATGCCCAAGGGCAGGGCGCTGCCGCTACCGTTGCTGTGCACCCTGAGCTTCGGCGCACCGCTGCAACCGCAGGAAGGGGAAAGCAAGCAGGCGTTCCTCGAACGCGCCCGCAACGCATTACTGGCTATGGCACCCGAGGAGGCTTGAGATGGATAACAACACCCTGATGCTGTTCGCCGGTATCGGTGCCCTGCTGTTGCTCGCTTCGGCCATCGGCTATTTCCTGAAGCGACGTAGCGGCGACACGCCCAACCCGGTGATCGACAACCTCAACGCGCGGATCAACGCCTGGTGGGTGATGGTGGCCGTAATAGGCGCCGCCTTCGTGTTCGGCGATATCGGCGTGGTTTTGCTGTTCTACTTCGTCTCCTTCTACGCCCTGCGCGAATTCATGACCCTGACGCCGACACGGCGCAGCGATTACCCGGCGCTGGCGGCGGCCTTCTATTTCGCCTTGCCGATGCAATACCTGCTGATCGGCGTCGACTGGTACGGCCTGTTCTCGATCTTTATCCCGGTTTATCTGTTTCTGTTGCTGCCGATCCTCGCGTCCCTGGGCGGCGACACCACACGCTTCCTCGAACGCGCCTCCAAGGTGCAATGGGGGCTGATGATCGCGGTGTACTGCATTTCTTCGGTACCAGCGTTGCTGACCCTGGACATCCCTGGCTATGAAGGGCGCAACCTGCTGCTGATCGCCTGGCTGATCATCGTCGTGCAGCTCTCCGATGTGCTGCAGTACGTCTGCGGCAAGTTATTCGGCAAACACAAGATCGCCCCGCGCCTGTCGCCCTCGAAGACCGTGGAAGGCTTTGTCGGCGGCGTGTTCCTGGCTTGCCTGGCCGGTGCGTTGTTGTACTGGATAACCCCGTTCAATTTCTGGCAGGCCGCACTGATGGCCCTGACCGTCAACCTCCTGGGCTTCGCCGGCGGCCTGGTGATGTCAGCGATCAAACGCGACCGCGGGGTGAAAGACTGGGGCCATATGATCGAAGGTCACGGCGGTATGCTCGACCGCCTGGACTCGGTGTGCTTCGCCGCACCGATCTTCTTTCACTTCGTGAGGTATTGGTGGGTGCCGTTGGCGTAGTGAGTTTTTTGTCAGCCTGGTGGCGTAATCACATTTTGAAACCAAGACTGGCATCGTCGCCGCGGAGGGTCGTCTCGACCAGCGCATGAAGATCAGCGATGTGTCTGACAAGAAGCGTCCAGAATGCCGCCTGGTTGACGGTTTGGGTCACCAGTTCCATAGGTAAGAAGCGACTCATTTCCTGGCGAAACTCGGCCGCAACTTTCGGTTCGGATAAAAGCACCTCGTTGCGCTGCTTGAACAATGCCAAGAATGTTTCCCGGCTGCAGTGATGGTCGGAAAGTTTCTTATCGAGCAAATCCAGTTGCGGTTTTATCCCTTGCTGACGCAACCAAAGCATATCCCACAAGTCGCGATTCTTGATGCGGTTGGGCCTTAAAGCAAAAGCCAGGATTTTATCTGCGTAGATTTCTTCGCGGGTTTCAGCTTGCAAGATCAGGCCGCTCGTCCCCATATCGACCCCATAGGGATTCAGCAGCAACATCGGCTGTGGCTGGTAACTCGGAATCGCGCATACATCGATATTGATACGCTGGGCGGGCAGATCCCTACGCCCTGGCCTGGTTTGTACTTTCAGTTTCCAGGTATCTACATTGCCTTGTTCGCGGATCGGCTCGCCGACCTCGACCTCCAGACCGTACTTTGCCTTAAGACCTTCGACCAGCACCCGGGCGAGGTCTTCCAGGCTCTCACGATTGAAGTCCGCCCCGCCGGTAAAGTCGAGGTCCTCGCTCAACCGATTCGATCCGTAGCAGGCGCGTAAGCAGGTGCCACCGATAAAGGTCAGCCTGGCAAGCATGCCGGCGGAGCTCATGGCCAACATGATGTCGTGATGCAACAACTCCTTCTCTACAACGCTCCGTAACGGAGCCAAGTCCTGGTGATTTCTGAGCGCTTCATCCACCAGTTCATCAAACAAACTCACTGGCAACACTCCAATCGATCAAGTCCATGTTTCGTCGCGCGGCTTTCATATCGCGCAACGCCTGTCGAGGGCTGGCCCTCCATAACCGGCAGCGCGAGTCATAGCGAAGCTGATCAACGAGCTCCTGCGGCTTCTGCTTGGTATGTACGAACTCGATAGTGCCCCAGCGACCACACGTGATGATGCTGCTGCGGCCAGACGACATCAGCGTGATCCAGTTGATCGGAATCTGTGAAATAACCCCGGCATCACTCAATGCGGTCTCAAGGCTGATGTAATTGAATTGAGTAGCACGCAGCCTCGCCGCCGCATGAAACAGCAAAAGCCCGTTCGAAGGATTAGCCGGCTCGAACAGATACAGGCCCCTGCATACGCGAACCAAATGTCCTTCCGATGCCGCACGGCTCAGCAAGGTTTTGTAGGCACCGTCGGAAATATCCGGCACTAGAGCCCTGAGGTCGTCGGGCGTGAAGAGATAGCGCTCTTCATTGGCCAGCCGAGCCAGAGTACGGATCAGGCGCCGCATCGGCTGCGGGGAGTTGCCGTTCGGCTGCATGCCGTCTTACTCAACAGAAAGTTTCAGTAAATGTAACTTACTGTTTACCTGCCAACAAGCAGGGTGCCTACGGCTTTGAAGGAATATCCTTAAGCACCTGGGCCCGTACCCACCCGCAACCTCATTCGAACGGCACCCCAGCAAAGCGGAATATTCGGCTTCGATAAAGCCATCCCCCGATATCTATGGCGGAGGCACACTCGTCCCCCAAGGAGCCTGCGCCTACCTTGTCACCCACACCAGGTGATCGGCCGACAGCACGGCTTCGCCGCCCCAGCGATAGGCACATAACTTCGCCTTGGCCGCGTCGCTGCCCGCAACACTCCAATCCAAGCAGGCGATGTGATCGCTGACCAACTTCGGCACGCCGCTCATCCAGTAATGCCCGATGAACAAGGGTTTGACGCCGTCATAGC
>NZ_CAMPHN010000006.1 GCF_946885885.1 uncultured Pseudomonas sp. | reverse complement strand
AGGTCACCGAGGCGGTATTCGTTTTCGTCGCCATCGACGGCAGCGGCCGCACCCGCCCGGTACCGGCACGGCGCTGAAACTTCGCTCAACCAGCCGGCGCTCCCCGAGTCGGGGAACGGTTGCAACAGAACCTTAAATAGCCTGCCGGGCCATCAGATCCACTGATCGTTACGCTTGCGCCGCACCCGCAACAGGGTTGGCACGATCAGCCCGGCGAACAGTCCGGCACCGGCGATGCTGCCGCCATAAACCATATAGCGCATCAGCACCTGCTGGTTCTCCTCGCCCAACTGCGCCTGCAACTCGCGCAACTCCGAACGCGCCCGGCTCAGCTCGCCGTCCAGCGCCGCGCGTGCCGCCTGCGACTCGTCGATCAGCGCCTTACGCGCGTCCAAGGTCTCCTGCATGCCCTGCACACGGGCCTTCCAGCTGTCGTTGATACCTTCCAGCTCAGCACTGAGCTCGGCGACCTTCTGCTCCAACTGAGGCAGCCGCTCGACCTGACCAGGCATCTCCTGCAGATCGCGACTGGGAATCCACACGGCGCTGCCATTTTCGCCACGCACCTGGCTGTAATCCCCCTGGTTTCGCAACAACTCGACCTTCTGCCCCGAGCTGAGGGTGCCGACGATGCGGTAGCCATCAGTCGGTCCGCTACGCACATACGTATTCAAGCTATCGCTCACCCAGCGCACATTGCCGGCGGCCTCCTCGGCCTGCGCCGGAATGCCGGCCAACAGCAGGCCACCCAACAGGCAGGTACCGAGGACACGAGTACGCAGCGGGGAAATACGGAAGGGCGAATAACGGAATGGGGACATGGGGCAATCTTCACATGGCGATAGAACGAAACCCGGTAAATGGGCGCGAAAAGCCGGCCAGGCGAAATGTTGTAAACAGAAATGCAATCCAGGTGGATGGAGTCCGCGTAATCACCCGATGGCGAATGACCATACAACCCACCCGGTAGGCCGACAGCAGACAGACATCGACAGCCAGATGGAGTTCATTCGGTGCAATGGGGATGGATCGCGGGCCGTTGCCAAACCTAGGCGAGACAAGACTTGACCGCCCCCGGAAAAACCGCCGGAAAGTGGCGTTTAGCTGCTGTAATTGCGCATTTTCAGGAGGTTTTTAACGCCGTATCGCCAACGCAGGTATTTGTTCAACGGTCTAATAGACGGTACGAAAGGGACAATGGCCGCCTACACCTCAAAACAGATGATTACAACAAGAAGAAGCCGACCGATAGCGGATATTTCGTCACTAAATGTCGACTTATTCAGGCCCATCGACTCGCGAAGACATCCCTACGGATTTATCAAGAAGCGGCGCTATCTAATAGCTTGTGCCTCTCCAGACGGATGACCAGCACACGGATGTGTTCCCTTAAAGGAAAAAACACTAAAAATGAGGATTTTTTATGAATACTGAAATCTCGCTATTTGCCAAACCTGAATTTTGGATAACTCTCTCGCTGAGTATAATGTTGACGATCAGTTTCACTATTAAATTTATTAAAAAGAAAAGCAGTGTGAAAGCCAAGGAAGGTTCTGTGGCTGTTGGTCGGGACGCTAATGCTCCTATAACTATCAAGCATGGAAAAAGTTCCTGATTGATTGGGGTAGTCATGGCGTACATAAGTGAAAGCAATGACGTAAAAGCAGAAAATCAAAGCCTGGCGATAGGGGGTAGTGTGAATTCCCCTGTCACCGTCGTCTACCAAAACGGCCCAAGCCAGGCAGAGTTGGCCGCCGCCTTAAAGATTGCAATAACAGACAGCGGGCTGGTATCTGCACTACCGAACACTAAGAAAGTCGAGTGGCATTCAGCTATTGAGCGGCTGATCGACGAGTACGCCAGCCAGAGAGAGCATGGACAAGTAAAAGTCATACAAGCCTTATTCGAGAATCTCCTTGCAAACCAAGCAACCAACCTCACCGCACACCTGGTTTATAGGCTGAAAGCCAATATAGCTATCTGCCTGCACCTTCAGGGAATGAATGCCAAAGCAGCGGAGTTGATGCATGAAGCGTGCAGTTATTCACCAGAGGAGCCAAGGGCGAAGGCAAACAAGGTTCTGGCCTATCTTCTGGAAAACAAGTCAGAACAGGCATATCGATTTGGGCTGGCAACGTTAAAAGAGACGCCGACCAACGAGAATGTCGCTGCATACGTTCTACAAGCCGCCAGAGTTAATCAACAACTACCGGACCCCCATTCGGGTTTTTGTGAAGAAATCAAAGGGGAGGCTATAGTCCAAGCTGCATACATAGAGTTCTTGCAAAGTAAAGGAGATATGGGTTGGCGGACGCTTGCAAGATTAGCGTTTGAATTGCATCCCGAAGGAAGACATATAAGGGGCTTGGCTGCACAAAGTTATCTGGATGAGGTGGTTCAACACTGCAACGCCAGAAGCATGATCTCCACAGACCGGGAAAGCCTGGTGCTCATAAACAAAGCGCAAGAAATATTCGAGTCGGAATGGCAGGAGCTGAAAGGAAGCGGCCGGGCCGTGCGCCCTTCGGATCACGCCAATTTATGCAACCTTCTTATTTGTCAAAACATCCTTAAAGATCGAAACAAGACGAGCGAGCTCTGCAGGTATCTTTTGGCCCACTGCGCACAGGACGGTCAATCCATGGAGCTTGTTGTCCAGTCTTCTCTTGATTTCGGCCTGGACGATATTTTTAAAGAATCCTTACCTCACTTAAAAACCGAAAACCTTCGCCACAAGTATAAGTTCGTCAAAAACGTGCGAGACGCTGACTGGGCAGAGCTGGCAAAGATCCAGGACTATCAGCTCAATAGAGCAGACCCAGACTTAAAACCCTCCATGCGCATCGCTTGTTATTTAGCGCACGCTGTACTGCGTAAAGCCGAGGGGAAAAGAAAGCTTGAAAAATATTTGGCCGAGACTGCTCTGAACAAACGAGCGAGAACGCTCCTATTCGATCTTTCCATTAAAACCGAACTTCCAGCGATCATCCAAATCGCTTATGAGTACGGTATCGCTCAAGCCCCAAAAGAGCGTGATCTCGATGAACGTATTTTATTTTGCCGCATCGCGAAAAAAGTCTTCGATTGGCAAACGATCATCGATCTTCTGCAAGCCAGCGTCCTCCCGGATGAGGATAGCGAAGGCGCTAGAATGCTTGCTTTGGCATATATCAACGAATCTCCGATCACAGAAGATGCCGTAAAATTTTTTGAGCGTTTTGCAGTAAAAGGAACCGCAGAAAACTACCACCTTCTATTGTCCGGCCTGTTCCTTACGAAGAGGCAGGATTATAAGAATGCCAAGTTTACGCTGACGCAATATTTCGAGCATGGCGGCATAGATGCCAGCGCAATGCTTGCTTTGTCGGACATATGCCAGTCCGAGAATGATAGCGCCTTCATCATTGAATTATTGAACCGGTATAACCCCGAAGAGCTGGAGGGAACCCCCGAGCAAAAAATGCACTTGGCGAAGCTTATGATTTTGTATACCGACGCCAATAAAGGCTTGTCTTATGGCTATCGGATTTATCAACAAAACCCCAAAGCCGTCGCTGTCGCATTAGCTTATGCGCATCTGTTTCTGCTCGCCGAAAATAAAATCGATATCGAAGCAATCGATACCGTCGCCGCATCCGTGTTTTTTATATTGGAAAGCGATGAGGGCGATTTAATCGAACGGCTTGTTCCAGATAACGTCGAAGACCTCTTAGAGCTGAGCCCTGATGAAGTTGACACATTCATAAAATTATCTCTTGGCATGAAGGCTGGGGATTCCTTTAGCAGAGAAGGAATGCACTCTAATACAACCTGGACCATCAAGGAGATACAGCACAAGTACCTCCGAACTTTCCAGCACATCTTCAGGGCGTTCGAGACCGAGTTCCCGGATGCCAAGGGGCCCTGGGCCATGAAGATGGAAAAGAACGACATACGACCGATACTCGACTTTATCAAGAAAGCGGCGGAGCACGACGAATCCAGGTTCAGCGACTTGACTCAGCGTAGAGTACCTATTGAGATAATTGCGGCCATTTGGAAAAAGAAGGTCTCCCACGTCGCAAGCATGATCAGAAAATATAAATCCGAGATCTTCACATGCTTAGGGCACATCGAGGAAAGGCATCGCGCCTATGAAATTCTTAAACATAATAGGGGCCGCGGCTTGGTCCTTGATACCTATACGGCTAGCGTAGCCGGGTTCATCGGCCTTCTTCCCATACTCCAGAAATCCTATGGCAGGGTATATATATCCCACTCTACGATCACGGAACTCCGGCATCTTTCGGTGGAGATAATCGGCGCTTTTGAGCATGAGCTTTCGCTGGATTGGTACAGTGCTCCGTTCAGTAGAAGCGCAACCGAGCCCGTACAAAAAATACTCAGCCCGGAGTCCATCCAGGCGTGCATCGATGCGCTCAACGAATGCTGCGAAGTCGTCACCTATGCGTTTCCAACACGTATCGATCCGACCATTAGTCAAATACTCAAACTTACCGGCTCAACCCCCTTCGAGCCTTATTTCATTGCAAAAGAAAAGGGCGCGATATTCGTTTCCGACGACGGTTTCTCACGGGAATACGCTAAAGCTTTGCATCAGGTGGAAAACAGCGCTTGGCTTCAGTCCGCCCTGGATGTAGCCGCCGAGACATTGGGCATGACGCTGGATGATTACAGTGGTTACATCATCTCTCTGGCGCAACACCGCCATAGCCATGTGAGCCTTAACTTCGAAGCCTTCGACCGGGTTTTTCAATTGGACTCAAGCGTTGAGCTCTATAAATTCCAAGCCGTTGCTCAATACATCGGCATCAAGAATTCCGACTTCAAAAGCCATTTCGAACTCACCAAACGCTTTCTGGCTCGTCATTGGGCAGGTAATAAATGTCCCGATCTCAAGATCATGAAAGCGACCGGGATCGTTCTGGAAAACTTCCTTAGAATCCCTCAGTCGCTACCTGTCATCCGGCAAAATTTCAACATCCCCTCTCCCGCGCTCTCAACCTACATCTACGAGTGGATGCTGGGACACTTCCTGGATCCGCCAGGGCAATCCAGACCTAAATAGACAGTTCGGTTTTGCTAGCCATTGAACAAGACCGGATGATGGCTTTATCAATAAAAACGCCGGCGCGAGGCCGGCGTTTTACATGGGCTGAATATCAACCGCGGATATTATAGATATCCTTCTCGTTGAGTTCGGCGTACTCGAACATACGCTTCAGGTAGGCTTTCTGCTGTTCCCACACCTTGCTCGCGACCGGGTCGGCGGCGGCGCTGGTGTCGACCACTTCGGCCGCCACTTCCTTGAGCTTGGCCAGCACTTCATCGGGCAGGCGGCGGACTTCCACACCTTCGGCCTTGAGCTGCTCCAGCGCTTCCATGTTCTTGGCGTTGTAATCGTCGAGCATGTCGCCGTTCACATCGCGTGCCGCCGCGCGAACGATCGCTTGCAGGTCGGCCGGCAGGGTTTCCCAGGCCTTCAGGTTGATGTCCAGCTCGAAGGTGACGTTCGGCTCTTGCCAGCCCGGGGTGTAGTAGTACTTGGCGGCTTTGTGCAGGCCCAAGGCCTGGTCGTTGTATGGTCCGATCCACTCGGTGGCGTCGATCGCGCCGGTTTGCAGGGCGGTGAAGATCTCGCCGGCCGGCATGTTGACCACGGTGCCGCCCATCTTGGTCAGCACCTCGCCGCCCAGGCCCGGGGTGCGCATTTTCAAGCCCTGGAAATCGGCGACACTATTGATTTCCTTGTTGAACCAGCCCGCGGTCTGTACGCCGGTGGAACCGCATGCCATCGGCAATACGCCGAAGGGTTTGTAGACCTCCTCCCAGAGTTGCATACCGCCGCCACGGTGCAACCAGGCGTTCATTTCCTGAGCGTTGGGGCCGAATGGCGAGGCGCAGAAAAATTGCGCTGCGGGTACCTTACCCTTCCAGTAATACGGAGCGCCGTGGCCCATTTCGGCGGTGCCGCGGGACACCGCGTCGAACACTTCCAGGGCGGGCACCAGCTCGCCGGCAGCGTAAATTTTGACCTTGAGACGGCCATTGCTCATCGTTTCGACCAATTTAGCGAAGCGTTCGGCCCCCACACCGACACCCGGGAAATTCTTCGGCCAAGAGGTGACCATTTTCCAGTTGAAGGTTTGAGCACCCGCACCCTCTTGGGGCTTGGCGGCGGTTTCAGCCTTGTCTTTGCAACCGGCCAAGGCCGTAGCTGCAAGGCCTACGCCCGCTGCTGCGAGAATTTGACGACGTTTCATGTAATGGTTCCTTGTTGTTGTTAAGGGTCTGAGCACTGGGATCGCCAGCAATCAGCTAATACTGACTATCATAGGCACCAGCATCGCTCAAGCGCAGCGACTACGTACGTAGTATTGCGAGTTGCGAGGCGTTTTACCCGACTCCTAGAATCCCAGGCCTTCTTGGCTCATAACAACAAGGATCTGCCATGACGATATCCTCCCCTCCCTTGCTGAGCCTCGCTCACATCATCGACTCGATAAATTCCGGGCTGGGTAAAGCCTGCGCCTGGCTGACGCTGTTCCTCGTAATCGGCACCTCGATAGTGGTGGTGTTGCGCTACGGTTTCGGCATCGGCGCCACCGCCCTGCAAGAAGCCGTGCTCTATGCCCACGCACTGGTGTTCATGGGCGCGGCGGCCTGGGTGTTGCAACGCAACGGCCATGTCCGTGTGGATATTTTCTACCAGAAGTTCAGCGGTCGCCGGCAAGCCCTGGTGGACGCTGTGGGTACCCTGCTGTTTCTGCTCCCAGTGTGCCTGTTCCTCGGTTGGGCCAGTTGGGATTACGTGAGTAATTCCTGGGCGACCCTGGAAGCCTCCAGCGAATCGGGCGGCCTGACGTTCGTGTACCTGCAGAAGAGCATCATTCTGGTGTTGGTCGTCAGCCTGGTGTTGCAAGGCATCGCCGACTTGATCAAAGCCATTTACGTCATGGCCGGCCGCCTGCCAGCACCGGAGGTGAAGCATGGTTGAGTTGATGGCGATTCTGCTGTTCGTCTGCATCTGCGCAGCGTTGATGGCCGGCTACCCGGTCGCCTTCACCCTCGGCGGCGTGTCCTTGGTGTTCGCCGGTATCGGCATCGTGACCGGTACCTTCGATGCCGGATACCTCGGCGCCCTGCCCAACCGCCTGTTCGGCATCATGAACAACCAGACCATGCTGGCGGTGCCACTGTTCGTCTTTATGGGCGTGATGTTGGAGAAGTCGCGGGTCGCCGAAGACCTGCTCGAATCCATGTCGCGGCTGTTCGGCACCCTGCGCGGCGGCCTGGCGATTTCCGTGTGCGTGGTCGGCGCCCTGCTGGCCGCCTCGACCGGCATCGTCGGCGCCACCGTGGTGACCATGGGCCTGCTGGCGCTGCCGACCATGCTGCGCCGCGGCTACGATCCGGCGATCGCCACCGGCACCCTGGCGGCGACCGGCACCCTGGGTCAGATCATTCCGCCGTCGATCGTCCTGGTGCTGCTCGGGGACGTGATGTCCAGCGCCTATCAGCAGGCGCAGCTGAAGATGGGTATCTTCTCGCCGAAGACCGTTTCGGTCGGCGACTTGTTCGTCGGTGCCTTGATTCCGGGCTTGCTGTTGGTCGGCTTGTACATTCTTTACATCATCGGCGTGGCGATCTTCCAACCGAAGAAGCTACCGGCCCTGCCCCAGGAAGAACTCGGTCCTATCGAGTGGAACAAGCTGATCAACGCGCTGTTCCCGCCGCTGCTGTTGATCGGCGCGGTGCTCGGCTCGATCCTCGCCGGTTACGCCACGCCGACCGAAGCGGCGGCGCTGGGCGCCATGGGCGCCATGCTGCTGGCCCTGTACAAGCGCAAACTGAACTTCGCCCAGCTGCGCGAAGTGGCCTACGGCACCACCGAAATCAGCGCCATGGTGTTCATGATCCTGATCGGGGCCTCGCTGTTCTCCTTGGTGTTCCGCGGCTTCGGCGGCGAGGCGATGATCGAGGACGTGTTCGCCCAGTTGCCCGGCGGCGTGCTCGGCGCCTTTTTCCTGGTGATGGTGGTGATCTTCCTGCTCGGCTTTATCCTCGACTTCATCGAGATCACCTTCGTGGTGGTGCCGATCGTCGGGCCGGTATTGCTGGCCATGGGGCTGGACCCGGTATGGCTCGGGGTGATGATCGCCCTCAACCTGCAAACCTCCTTCCTCACCCCACCGTTCGGCTTCGCCTTGTTCTACCTGCGCGGCGTCACCCCGCCGTCGGTATCCACCAGCACCATCTACAAAGGCGTAGTGCCGTTCATCCTGATCCAGATTCTCCTGCTGGTCATCGCCTACCAGTTCCCTGGGCTGATCACCTGGCTGCCTGAGCAGGTATACGGCAAGTAACACCCCGAACGCCCCGGCGCCTACACCGCGCCGGGGCATCCCTCAACGGTATTCGCTGCACCGCGAACAACGCGGTCGGCGAAGCCTTGCCCGCGAAACGTAGGTGGGCGCCGGTTGTAAAACGCATCGCGTCCTTCGGACCGTGACGCCCCCAGTGCAGTGTGCTGCCGTGCCCCTGGCCCGGCCATAACAACAAAAGCTGTCGAGGTCTTCCATGTCGCTCACGCTTACCAATCCGCTTCGCACTCTCGCCTCTCGCCTGTCGGTAATGCCTTTACGGCGAAGTCCGCCGACCTAGTTCATCGCTCGCTCCGCTAGCTATCTCAATCGCCCGGCGCCGCTTCGCGCACCGCCAGGGCAGCGGGAGCGCGCCCACGAATTCGGTTCGTAGCCATTACGCGCCGATGCAACACCCATAAAAACACTGGAGAAAACCACAATGAAAAAAACCTCCCTTGCATTGGCTGTCGCAGCCGGCACACTCGGTGTGTCGTTGATGGCTCAGGCTGAATTCATCAAAGACAGCACGGCCAGCATCGAAGCGCGTAACTTCTATTTCAACCGCGACTTCCGCGAAGGCGCCGGTCAGGCCAAGCAGGAAGAATGGGCCCAGGGCTTCCTGCTGCGCCTGGAGTCCGGCTACACCGAGGGCACCGTGGGCTTCGGTGTCGACGCCCTGGGCACCTTCGGCTTCAAACTGGATTCCGGTGACGGTACCGCCAACAGCGGCCTGCTGGTGCCCGACCGCGAATCGGGCGGTTCCCAGGACAACTACGGCGACCTCGGCCTGGCCGCCAAGGCCAAGGTCTCCGAGACCGTGCTCAAAGTCGGCTCGCTGCAGCTTAAGAATATGGCCATCGGTTCCAGCGACGGCCGCCTGTTGCCGCAGGTGTTCCGCGGCGGCCAATTGGTCTCCAAGGAAATCGCCGGGCTGACGCTCGACGCCGGTTACCTGGACGAGGTCAACGATCGCAACTCCGGCGATTATCAAGACCTCAGCCTGAACACCTTCCCCCACGGCGGTTTCGCCTTCGACGACGGCAACCTGAGCAACGAGTTCGTCTTCGCCGGCGGCACCTACAAATTCAGCGATAGCCTCAGTGGCGGCTACTACTACAGCAACCTGGAGGACCTGTATAAGCAGCACTCTTTCAACCTGGTACACGTGCTGCCGCTGGGCGACAAGCAATCGCTGAAGACCGACCTGCGCTACGCGCGCTCGACCGACGACGGTCACAGCAATGTCGACAACAAGGCCTTCGGCGCCATGGTCACCTACGCCCTCAGCGGTCACAGCTTCGGCCTCGGTTACCAGAGCATGAGCGGCGATACCGGCGCGGCCTATGTCAGCGGCACCGATCCGTTCCTGGTCAACTACGTGCAGATCGGCAACTTCGCCGCTAAAGACGAAAAGTCCTGGCAAGCGCGCTACGACTTCAACTTCGCCTCGATCGGCATCCCCGGCCTGACCTTTATGACCCGCTACCTGAGCGGCGACAACATCGACCGCGGCGACGGGGTATCCGACGGTCGCGAGTGGGAGCGCGATATGGACCTCGCCTACGTGGTCCAGACCGGACCGCTGAAGAACCTGGGCCTGAAATGGCGCAACGCCATGGTGCGCAACAACTTCGGTCGCGACATCGACGAGAACCGTCTGATCCTCAGCTACACCCTGCCGCTGTTGTAAAACCGCAACCGCTTTACACCGCCGATCTGTTGCATCCATTTCGGCGGTGAGCATATTGAGCCCGGACCACGCATCCGGGCTTTTTTATGGCTATGTCCCAGTTACCTGTTGCACGCAGCTTTTGTAGGGTGGGTTAGCGGCGCTGGGACGGGTTATGGCAGGGCACCACGCATTTCGAGCGCCGCGTAACCCACCATTGCGGTTTATCGGTGGACCGCTATGGTGGGTTACGGCGCGTTGGGCATTGATGGTGTTTGCCTGAGCCCGGTTCGCGCCTAACCCACCCTACGTTTTACCGCTCTTCATGCACCTCATAGCTGTTCGGGACGACTCAACACATAACGGGTACCAGAGCCTTTTTTATCGCTACACCCATCGCGTATTGCATCGCCATCCGCGACCATTCGGCAGAACCCTCATAATCAAATCCAAGTATTTGATTTTTAATGATAAATATGTAGATCCTCCGGTCACCTCAAGCGCCAGGAGGATTGTGAAAAACTAAACTTATCAATGCCATTGCAGTAGGACTTCATTTTCGGAGGATCCAAAGATGAAAACGCTATTGAAGTGCGCATTGATGGCATCGGCCCTGGTATTGAGCGGCTCCGCCATGGCCGAGGATGGTTTCGATCAAACCCCGTTGGCGCGGCAGGTATCGCAGCACGACGAATCCGCCGACGGCAGCAGCGAACGCTTCGCGGAAATGCTCGAACGCCAACCGAGCGCCGCCGGCCAGCAGCCGGAACCTGACGAGTCGGAGCCCCGGCAGCATCGCAAGCGGTCGGGCAGTTACGATCAGTAGCCATCCAGCCCAGGGTGGATAGCGCGTAGCCATCCACCCTGCCTCAGCGAGTCGATTAGGTAACCGAGCGGAAACCACCGCCTCGCTGCTAGTGTGGCGACAACCATGAAATGTCGGTTCAACACCAGGCTTGTGTGGGAGGGGCGGGCGGTGTTCCGCTTGCCCGCGAATGGGGTGAGCAAAAGCTTCGCGGTCAAGACCGCTCCCACAAAAAGCGACAGATCATTGATGCCGCGACACTGGCCTGACAAAGCGACCAACGTGCGGGGAAAGCATATTTCCCTCGAAAAAATCGATGAACTGCCCCCGCCAGCCAGCGCTTTCTACTGCGGCTGAAACGCTACTCGCTGCGTAACGCATCGACCGGGTGCAGACGCGCCGCGCGGCGTGCCGGGGCGATGCCGGCGAGCAGGCCGATAAGCGCCGACAGCACCAATGCCATCAGTACGAAAGCGGGCGCGAAGCTCAGCGGCAGGCCGGGCACGCCGAAGTGAATCGCCGCCAACAGCAGCCCCATCAGCAGCAGCCCGAGCACGCCCCCGGCCAGGGACAACAGCGCCGCCTCGGCGAGAAACAACCCCAGCACCTGCCGCGGCGTGGCGCCTATCGCGCGCAGCAAACCGATCTCCGCAGTGCGCTCGCCGACCGTGGTGGTCATGATGGTGAGAATGCCCACCGCGCCGACCAGCAACGAGATACCGCCGAGGGCGGCGACGGCGGTGGTCAGGGTGCCGAGGATGCGGTCGAGGCTGGCGAGCATGTCGTCCTGGGTGGTCAGGCTGAAATCCTCGCGGCCATGGCGTTCGATCAGTACCTGGCGAATCCGTGCGCTCAGCTGCTTTGATCCGGTGCCCGCGGTGAACATCACGTTGATTTCCATCAGGCCGTCGCGGTTGAACAGGCTCTGCGCCCAATCCACCGGAATATAGGCGATGTCGTCGAGGTCGAAGCCGAGCAGTTGCCCCTTCTCCTCGATCACCCCGATCACCCGAAAGCGCACGCCGCCGACCCGCACCGGTTCGCCCAACGGATTGGCCGCGCCGAACAGCTCTTCGCGCAGCTTGTGGCCGAGCACCACATAAGGCGGCGAGCGGCCGTCGCGGGCCGCCGGCAGGAACTGGCCGAGGGCCAAACGAAAACGCCAGGCTTCGGCCAGTTGATGGCCGCTGCCGATGATATCGCTGCGCCGCCCGAGCACCCCGAACTGGATTTCGCCGCTGCCCTGAATGATCGGCACCACCGCCTCGACATGCGGCAGACGCGCCAGCGCATCGGCATCGGCCAGGCTAAGCGGGCGCACGCTGCTGAGGATGCCGCCGAGGCCGCCGGTCTGGGTTTTGCCTGGATGCACGGCAATGATCCGCGTACCGAACTGCGAAAAGTTGTCCAGTACATACAGGCGCAGGCCCTCGCCCATGGCGGTGAGCAAGGCCACCGCGGCGATGCCGATGGCCACCCCGAGCAGCGTCAACAGACTGCGCAACGGCCGACTGATAAGGGTCGTGGCGGTCAGCCGCAGGCCATCCTGCCAGCGCATCATGGCAGCGCCCCCTGATCGGTGCGCGCGACGCACCCTACCCCGAAGAACGCGCCCAGCCCGTAGGGTGTCGCGGAGCCGCCCAGGTCGTGCGCACCATGACCGCTCACGCCCTGGCTCCCGGCGGCCGCAACGCCGCCAGCGGTTCCATGCGTGCCGCCTGGCTGGCCGGTAGCCAGGCGAATAGCAGTGCCGCCAGGGTGGCCAACAGCAACGAGCCGACCCGTGCCCAAAGCGGGGTTTGCAGAGGAATCTGCCACAGCTGGCGGCCGAGCCACAGCAGCGCTTCGCTCAAGCCCAGGCCGATCAGGCCGCCGGCCAGGGCCAGCAGCGCCGCCTCGCCGACGAACAACAAGCGCACCTGCGCCGGCCGCGCGCCCAGGGCTTTGAGCAAGCCGATTTCGGCGGTGCGCTGGTTCACCGCGATCCAGGTCACGTTCATGATCAGGATGCCGGCCACCAACAGGCTGATCGCGGCGATGCCAGCCAGGGCCAGGCCGAGCGCACCGAGAATGCCGTCGAAGGCGGCGAGCATGCTGTCCTGGCTGATCAGGGTGACGTCCTCCTTGCCCTCGTGACGGGCCTTGATCGTTTCGATAATTTGCCGCTTACCGCTGGCGAGAAAATGCGGCCCGCGCAATTCGGCGAAAACCCGGAACAAGCCCTCACGATTGAACAGCACCTGAGCGCTGGCCACCGGGATGATCAGCATCTCGCCGAAGTCCATGCCTAAGGATTCGCCACGCTCATCGAGGATGCCCACCACGCGAAAACGCCGGTCGCCGGCGCGCAGCCACTCGCCCAATGCCGGCCCCGTACCGAACAGCTCGCGCCTGAGGGTGATGCCGATCACGCAGACCGCCTCGGCCTGGTCCAACGGCAGTGCCGGCAATATCTGCCCCTGGCCCACCTCGAGCTGCCGAATGGCGAAAAAATCCCGACTGGTGCCCAGGGTAAAGGCCTCGCGCGAGCGATTGCCGACACTCACCTCGACCTGACCGGCCTGCAGCGGTGCCACCCGGCGCACGCTGGGCAAGCGGCCGATCGCTTCGGTGTCGCCCAAGGTCAGGTCGCGGGTCGCCAGGCCGGTGAGCGGCGGCATGCCGCCGGTGGTTTCCTTGCGTCCCGGCAGCACGATCAGGGTGTTGCGCCCGAGCATCGAGAACTCGCCGATCACGAACTGCCGCGCGCCTTCGGCGAGGCCGGTCAACAGGTTCACCGCGACCACCCCGATGGCCATCGCCAACAGCAACATCAGGCTGCGCGAGCGGTGCCCGCGCAGGGCGCCGAGCATCAGCCCGAGGGCATCAGCCGCGCGCATCGCCCGGTCCTTGGCGAAGGTCCTCGATGATCTTGCCGTCGCGCATGCGCAAGCAGCGCCGGGCGCGTGCACCGAGGGCGGCGTCGTGGGTGACGATCAGCAGGGTCAGGCCTTCGCCGTTGAGCTCCTCGAGCAGCGCCACCACCTCGGCGCCGGTATGGCTGTCGAGGTTGCCGGTGGGCTCGTCGGCCAGCAGCAGGGCCGGCTGCATGGCCATGGCGCGGGCGATGGCGACGCGCTGGCGCTGACCGCCGGAGAGTTCGCCGGGACGGTGCCGGACCCGGTCGCCGAGGTTCAGGCGTTCGACCAGGCGCGCGCTACGCCGCCGCCGCTCGGCGGGTTCGATGCCGGCCAGGAGCATCGGCAGTTCGATATTCTCCAGAGCGGTCAGGCGCGCAATCAGGTGATAGGACTGGAACACGAAGCCGATATGCCGGCTGCGCAGCTCGGCCCGACGATTCTCGTCCAACGCCGCGGTGGCTTCGTCGTTCAGCCAGTACTCGCCGCTGTCCGGCGCATCGAGCAGGCCGAGGATGTTCAGCAGCGTCGACTTGCCCGAACCGGAAGGCCCCATCACCGCCAGGTACTCGCCGGCGGCGACTTGCAGGTCCACCGCGTCCAGGCCCTTGACCTGCTGATCGCCGAGCACGAAGCAGCGGCTCACCGCACTCAGCCGGATCATCGCGCAGCCTCGTCCTCGGGGATCGCCGCCACGCCATCGGCCAGCGCTTCCTGTTCGAGATTGGCGACGATCCGCTCGCCCTCGGCCAGCCCGGCCAGCACCTCGGTCCAGCGCCAATTGGCCAGGCCGGTATCCAGCCGCACCTCATGCAGCACCCCGGCCGCGGCGTCGTAGCGCAGCACCCGGTCGCCCTGCAACAGGCTTTCGGTGGGAATACGCAGGGCGTCGGGGTGCTGCTCGATGATGATTTCCACATCGGCGCTATAGCCGGTCAACAACGCCAGCTCGGTGGGTTCCGGGGCGAAGCGCACTTCGATATCGACGGTACGCGCCTGACGTTCGAGGTCGCGCACAAAAGGCGCGATACGACTGACCTTGCCGGTGAAATGCTGACCGCGAAAAGCGTCCAGACCGATGCGCACCGGCATGCCCGGACGCACCCGGGCGGCGTCCACCTCGTCGATCGGGGCTTCGACATACAGGCAGCTGTCGTCGATCAGATCCACCGCTGGGGGCGTCGGGATGCCCGGCGGCGAGGGGGTGACGAACTCGCCGACTTCGCCGTTGATCTCGGCGACTATGCCGGCGAACGGTGCGCGCAGGGTGGCCTGATCGAGCAGCGCCCGCTGCAGCGCCAGGCTGGCCTCGGTTTCGCGCACGCTCGATGCGGCGGCGTCGCAGGCCAGTGCGGACAGACGGGCGCGGGTGGCGCTCTGATCGACCCGGTCCTCGGCGACCAATTGCCGGGCTTGCAGGCGCGCCAGACGCTCGTGGTCGCGCTGCTCCAGCCCGGCCTGCAAGCAACGCTGCTGGCTCTGGTTGGCCAGACCCTGCAAGCGCGCCTCGACTTCGCGCACCCGCGCCTGCAATTGGTCCTGGCGCAGGCGCATCAACACTTGCCCGGCCTCGACTCGCTGCCCCTCCTCGACCAGACGCTCGCTCACCTGACCGCCTTGATTGAACGACAGTAACGTCCGCCGGCAGGCCTTGAGCGTGCCGGCGCGGGTATTCGCCACCAGGGTTTCCACCGGGCCGCGTTCCACCGTCAGCAAAGGCACCGGCAACGGTTGTGGCCGGCTCCACCACCAGAACGCCGCGGCCAGGCCCAACAATAGCGGCACGGCGATGAATAACTTGCGCATTTATCAGCTCCTCGGTGCACTCAGCCTAGGACACTGGGAACACCGCAACAATGCGCCAGGTCAGTGTATGACACCGTCGGCTGGTCTTTGCCGGCATGGCGGTTCACACTTTCTGCCGAACCCCGATAAGGAGCGACCATGAACGGCGCCGAACAACGCCCGCAGATCGAGCGGGTGGATATGAACGAACTGGCCTGCTGGCGCGTACGCACGGCCAATGCGGAACTGCTGATCGCCCAGCAGGGCGCACAGATCCTCAGCTACCAACGGCATGGCGAGCGGCCGCTGATCTGGCTGAGCGAGCAAGCCGAATTCAACCGCGGCCAGAGCGTGCGCGGTGGCGTGCCGCTATGCTGGCCCTGGTTCGGCGACCTGCGCCGCAACCCCGAGGCGGTACGGGCCATGTACCGGGACAGCGCAGCGGCGCCGGCCCACGGTCTGGTACGCGGCCTGGAATGGCAACTGCTCGGCATCGACCAGCAGGACGACGGTGTCAGCCTCGAATTCGTCTACAACAGCGCCGAACAACCGTTGCCGGCCTGGCCCCATGCGGTCGAGTTGAAACTGCGCATTCAGCTCGACGACAAACTGCATCTGCAACTGAGCAACCGCAACCTCGGCGACACCCCCGTGGCGATCAGCCAGGCGCTGCACAGCTACTTCGCGGTGAGCGATATCCACCAGGTCAGGGTCGACGGCTTGCAAGGCTGCCATTATCTGGAAACCCTGGAGGATTGGCAGCAGCGCGCGCAGGACGGCCCCCTCGGCTTCGCCGGCGAGACCGACCGCATCTACCTGGACACCCCTGCACAGCTCGGTATCCTCGACCCGCTCTGGCAGCGGCGCATTTGCATGCATAGCAGCGGCTCCAGCTCGGCGGTGCTGTGGAATCCCTGGATCGACAAGGCCCGGCGCCTGTCGCAATTCGCCGACGATGCCTGGACCGGCATGCTCTGCATCGAGCACGCCAATGTCATGAGCGACATCTTGACCCTGGCCCCCGGCGCAGAGCACCGGCTCGACCTGAGCCTATGGACGGAACCGCTGCCGGACTGAGAGGACTGCGAAATCGAGGGTGGGCATGCCGTAGGCTTGTCCGCCAGTTGGGCCCCAACCTACCCTGATCTTGCCCAGCACTAGTCTATGGGATGGTTCATAGCTGGAACATCTAGCATCTGGCGAGTTCGGCGGCCTGTGATGATAAACATCACATCGAAGCCCATTGCATCCAGTCGATTGAGAATAACAGCGTCCGGCATCGTTGATCCGCTTTCGTAGTAGCACCAAGTGCGGCGGCTACACCCTGCGTCTGCTGCCGCTTTTGTCACGGTCAGTCCAAGCCGATTGCACTCAATAGACAACCGCCGCCCTATAGCCTCTTTCATTAACCCTCCTTCCTTGGTACCTGCCAAACGCTCCACCTTTAGAGCGATTATGTGAAAAATACTCCAACTCGTAATTATTCGAGTCACGCATCTATGCGCGGACTTCTTTTGACGTGGCCCCGTGAAAGCCTCCGGTCTGGTTCCAATAACGGACCGCATCTGTTTTGTGGGCCATATCAGCACATTTAACGGAATACCACTGCCCGCCAGAACTCTTAAACTTAATATTGGCGCCCGCACCTCTAATACGTCCCTCAGTGCGCATACGTGCGATAACCGCCTTTCCGGTTTTACTATTTTTACCAAGCGTTCTGCCAACATAATTCAAACGACACGACCAGCCCAATGGGTCGAGCCAATTCCACGGCTCCGGCGCGTACTGGAACAGATTGATCCCTCCCGCCAACCCAGTCGGATCCGGACTGATAAACCGACCGATATCCGGATCGTAGAACCTGAAGGTGTTGTAGTGCAGCCCGGTTTCGCGGTCCAGGTATTGGCCCTGGAAGCGCAGGTTCTGCTCTTCGACGAAGAAGCTTTCCTGCTGTTCGGCAAGGGTGTTGCCCCAGACCTGGTAGCGGGCCTGCCATTGGCCGAGGCGAACTAAATATCACCGTTGGCGGCAGGCCGTTTGGGCCCCGCTCGTACCCTTTTCTACGTGTTGCTCTAAGGCCTTTAGGCGGAGCCATTGAAGCAGGTAGTGTCATGGTGTCATAACAAACACGCCGCACAGATCGATCACGAAGCGCGATGGTTGAGCTTCTCCTGCAGCTATAACGACGAATGCCGAATGATTGGCGCCTTGCCCATTTATCTGTTGAACATACAGCGTAAGATTTCCTTGTTTATAAGCGGGAGTATCGCCTGAAAAATCCAAATGCTTTCTTGCTCCAGGAATCAGGCCTATCAGCTCATCTGTCTGCTGTTCATTCAGTTCCCATAAATACTGAACATGCCGGTTGTCGAAGAGTACTGATCGGAAGTCGAGCGTATTCAATATTGAGCTGAATACGTAGAAATCATTTTCAGCGCCATCGAATAGTCGCTTTTTCTCAAAAACATTCTTCATACCTCGAAAGCGAACATCCCTTTTCTGTTCTTAACTGAATACCTAATTCCAAGTTACACCTATACCCCATCAAAGTAGTTAGCCTCTTCTGCATAACCGCTTTCATTGTCCTGAATAACTATTTTATAAACCGTCGTCCATGACTCACCCTCTTTTGGTTTTGGAGGATTTTTACTTGAAAACAAGTAAACGGTATCACCTATCGGAAAATATTCTGCAATTTCTTTGTTCTTTTCTAGCGTGGTAGATGTCTGTGTCATAAAAATCATCGGCTCACCTTTATAAAAAGGCCAGTCCGGCTCACCTCTCCAAATTGGCGGCTCTGACAAACAGAGAAATTTTCTTTCTAACTTCTCAGCCAGCCACTTTTTTGGATTCTTTGGCTTATCTTGCAAAATTTCTAAGTAAAGTTTATCTACAAATACATTCGCACCTGCTGTAAAAATGCAAGCCTTTTTTTCCTTATTTAGAAAACCATCCAAAATATCTTCAAATTCTTCTTTTTCCATGACCTTCTCCTAAAACTTATTTACAGGGGTAACTATTTTTAGCAAATCCCATCCAAGGTTTCGATATGGGTCCATTGATGCGTGCCCCCATGGAGTAGCTGGCTGAAGGTTCCAGCCCTCATGTGCAACTGTGCTCGACCCTGAGCGCTGCGGGATATATTGGTGATTTAGCTCAATAGGAACCGTAATGTTTCTCTCTTGGCCAACTCGACCTTTGACTCTATTCGTCAGCGTATCTTTATATCTTACTTTTACGACCATCCGTGGAGCGAGCCCCCTCCGCATTCTGCTTAGATTTCGAGGAGAGAACTTTCCAGGCGGAGAATTTTTAGCCGCGTTTTTCCAATAACTACGTCTTGAGGAACTCCAGCACTTCCACCCCCAAGGATCCACCCACCCAAACGGCTCCGGCGCGTACTGGAACAGATTGATCCCACCCGCCAACCCAATCGGATCCGGGCTGATAAACCGACCGATATCCGGATCGTAGAACCTGAAGGTGTTGTAGTGCAGCCCGGTTTCGCGGTCCAGGTATTGGCCCTGGAAGCGCAGGTTCTGCTCTTCGACAAAGAAGCTTTCCTGCTGTTCGGCAAGGGTGTTGCCCCAGACCTGATAGCGGGCCTGCCAGATGCAGCGGCCGTCGTCTTCGGTGAGCTGCTGGGGTAGGCCATTGGGGTCGGTGTGGTAATAGCGCAGGCGGGCGTGTTCGCCCTGGCCGTCGACGCGCGCCAGTGGGTCGTAGCTGCCTTCGTCGTAGAGGTAGAGGCTGTGCCGGCCGTTGCGGGTTTCGCTGAGCAGGCGTAGGCCGTCCCAGGTGAAGTCGGTCTGGCCGAGCAGAGCACCGCGGGCATCGTAGTGGCTTTTACCGATACGCCGGCCGAGCGGATCGTAGTGCATGACCACACGGCTACCGTCGTGGTTGGTCACTTCACGCACGCGGTGTTCGGCGTCGTAGCTCAGGCGCTGCACCTGGTGACGGCCGCTGCGTTTTTCCACCAGGCGGCCAAAGGCGTCGTAGCGGTAGCGCTTGTCCTGGTAGGTGAGCAGCTTGTTGTGGCGCACCCAGCCGCTGCTGGCGGCATCGCCGCCGACCGGGTGGAGCAGGTTGGCGGCGGCATCGTAGCTGTAGGTTTCCAGATTGCCGCGAATCAGGTCCTGGCTGGCGATGATGCGCCCGCTGGCATCGTAGTGCAGTTGCTGCTTCTGTTCGCGCTGGCTGGCCGGATCACGGTCGAGGCGGCCGATCAGGTTGTCGCTGGGGTCGTAGGCATAGCGCCGCTCGGCTTCGGCAGGCAGCTGCACGGGTTGCTCCAGGCGCCGGCGCAGGCGCGCGGTAAGGCGTCCGCTGCGATCGTACTGGCTGCGGGTGACGAGCTGCCCTTGGGTGCGCAGCACCTCGCGATGCAGACGGTCGCGCTCGAAACGGCTGACCAACTGATCATCCAGGTTGAGCAACTGCAGGTGACCGCTGCCGTAGTACAGACGGCGGATACGGCGCTGGTCAGGCAGTTGCGTTTCCAGCAGGTTGCCGAGCTCGTCGTAGGCATGCTGCAAGGCGCCAGCAGCGCTCTGCTCGCTGAGCAATTGGCCAAGGGCATCGTAGGCGAAGGCCAGCGACTGCACCTGGCCATCGACGGCGATAAAATCGATGCCGAGCAGGCGGTCGAGTGGGTCGTAGGCGTATTCGGTGCGACCGTCATCGGTGTGCTTGGCGATCATCCGGCCAACGGCATCGCGCTCGAAGCGGTGAATGATCGGTGCCGGCGGCGCCTCCGGGACACTGCCCAGGCCGGTGCCATGGGGCGCCGGGGTATAGGCTAGGCCGATGAGATTACCCTGCGGGTCATAGCGGTAATGGCGGGCGCTGTCGTCGAGGTCATGCTGGGCGGTGAGGCGGTCGAGCACGTCCCAGGTGAAGCGGTAGCGCTCGTCGTTCTCGTTGCTCAGGGCGAGCAGACGGCCATAGGTGTCGTATTCAAAGCCGACGCTGCGGCCCAGGGCATCGATGCGCTGACGCACCTGACCACGGCGGTCGTAGCGATAGCGCACGGGTTTGCCGGCAGGATCGAGGTAGGCGCTGAGCTGGCCAATGGCGTCGCGTTGAAATTCCTCGTATCGGCCGTCGGCGAGTTGCGTCTGCAACAGGCGTCCCTGGCTGTCGTAGTGGTAGCGGGTGATCTCGCCGAGGGCGTCGGTGATCTGCACCAGGTTGCCGCGCTCGTCGTAGGCGAACCGCGTCGGGTAGCCAGAGCAGTCGACCTGCTCGGTGAGCTGGCCGAGGGCGTTCCAGCGCAGGGTCTTGCGCTTGCCGCTGGCGTCGATGATCTCCACCGGCAGGCCGCTGGTGTCGTAGCGGTAGCGGGTGACATGGCCCAGCGGGTCGATCTCGGCGATGCAGTTGCCGCGCTTGTCGTAGCGGTACTGCCAGGCATTGCCGGCGGCGTCGGTCTCGGCTTCGGGCAGCGACCAGTGGCCGAGCCATTGGGTGAAGTCACGGCGCCCGATTGGGTCGAGGGTTTCGCAGAGGTTGCCGGACTCGTCATAGGCGAATTGCCAACGCGCGCCGTCCGGTGCGACGGCGGCCAGCAGTTGGCGCTCGTCGTTCCATTCGAACAGCCAGAGCTGGCCGAGGGCGTCGCGATAGCGGGTGATCTGGTACTGGCTGTTCCAGTGGCGTTCGCTGACGCGGCCAAGGCCATCGGTGACCCGGGTGATACCCGCATCCAGATCGTATTGCAGGAGGTACTCGTCGCCGTCGTCGGTCCAGTGCCGTGTGACCCGCCATTCGCGGCCATCGGCACCCTGAAACTCGCTCCATTCGTAGAAGCAGCGCAGGCCGGTGGGGCGTTGGTGTTCGATCAGACGCCGGCCGCTGTCGTAGACGAAGCGGCGCAGCAGTTGCCCCTTGTCGTCGCGGACTTCGCTGAGATCGCCCTGTGCGTCATAGGCGTAGGCGACCAACACCTCGCGCCGCTCATCGGCGAGCAGGCGCTCGACCCTGCCTAGGCGCTGCGGGTGCAGGGCGTCGGCAATCAGTTCGATGCACTGCTGGTTGTGACCATCGCGCACGGCGCGTAACCGGCCAGCGGCATCGTATTCGAGCAGCAGGCGGTTGTCGTTGCGATCACCCAGCTTGCTCAGGCGCAACCGCTGCGGCGCTTCGGGCAGGGGCTCGAACAGGCGGTAGAGGCCATCGACGCTTTCCACCAACAGAGCACCGCTGTCATCGCGGCGGAAGCTCAAACCTTCGCCCGGGCTGTAGCAGGCATCGCCCGGTGGCAGGCTGCCGATCTCGATGGGGCGGCCCTGCTCGTCGATATAGGTCAGCGCCTCGCCACCCTCCGGGTGGGCGCGTACCTGCACGGCGATCTCGAACGGCAGGCTCCAGCCGGCACCCAGCAGGCCGTCACGACGCTCGTCGCGGCTGCTGTAGAAGCGCTGCCACTCGATGGGCATCAGCCCCGGCAGGACGAAGTCGAGGTCGTCGTCTTCGCCGAGCACCTTGGCCCCGGTGCTGGCGTGCACCGGATTAGGCGCACCGCTGCTGGCCGAACCAAGGGCGTTGGAGATTGCGTTGGTGGCATAGGCGGTCGCACCGCCCATGGCCATGTTGCCGACGAAACCCGCGGCCAGGCAGGGCAGCTTGCTGCACAGCTTGCGCGGGTTGCCGCGCAGCGCCATGAGCACGGCGAGGGCCAGGCCGATACCGGGGGTCTTGCCACTGCGGATCGGCTGCACCACCACGGCGTCGCCACCGATGCGCACGTTCGGCGAGATGTTGCCGCTTTCCACCACCGTGGCCTCGCAGGTGCTGCGATCACCGCTTCGCACTGCCGGCTGGCCTTCGATGCTGACCTTGCTGGAACCTTCGGCCAGCAGTTGCACGGGCATCGGTGGGTGCTTCTTGCACTCGATGGCATCCAGCGGGCAGGGGATGACGCCGGGTGCCGGCTGGGCGACGGTGGGGCGCCACATCTCGCTGAAGAAGCTCTTGGCCATGTCGAGGAAGCCGGGCTCCGGCTCCTCGGCGGGCGGCGCCTGCTCCAGCTCGGTGCCGGACGGCGCAGCGGCGCTACCCAGCTTGCCAGCGGCGCGCGCTGAAGGCAGGCCGTTGGTTTTGGTCTTGTTGGCGCCGGTGACGATCTTGGCCTGGACATTGGGCGGGGAGATAGCGTTGCCCAGGCCTTCACAGAGGGTCGTGAGACCCTTGTCCCAGCCGGTTTTGTTCATGCCGACCCCCACGGCGATACCCACTACTGCGGCGAGGGCAAAGCCACCGAGACCGCCGGTGAGGACGGTCAGTCCGGTGGCGGCGACCACTGCGGCACAGGCCACGGCGGTGATGGCGGCATAGGCAGCCACTTCCAGCACGCCGCCGACGATGTCGGCGAGCAATGTGGTGTGCAGCAGATCGTCGCCGAGCCGGGCGGCCCAGAGCGCATCAGACATCGCAGGTCATCCGTTGAGGCTGAGGCTGTGCTTGATCTGCGCCCAGTGCGCGGCGTCGGCATCATCGAGCGGCGTTGGCTTGACGTAGCTGAGGGCGAGCAGGCGACGACCATCGGCCAGCAACACGCCGAGCTGGAACTGGTAGACCTGCTCCGGCCCCTTGCTGAACTGGCTGCGCAGCTCGACGCCGACGATGGCCTGGGCCGGGCCGACCTGGACATCCTGCAGGGCGCTGCAGCGCAGATCCTTGACCTGTTTCGCCAGCTTGGCGACCTGGGCCTCGAAGTGGCCACGCAGGGTTTCGCCGTCGCCCAATGCACCGCGGGTGATCACCAGCGAGGTACCGAGGTCATTGAGGCGCAGGATGTTGATGCTGCTGTCCTGCAGGTCCTTGCCGGGCAGTTGCAGGCTCAGTTCCTGGGTGGTGTAGCTCATCATGAGTTTCCTTTCTCTTGCCCGAACATGGATTTGACGGCGGCGTCGATGCTGCCCTGATCACCCTGACCATCAGGCGTGGCGCCAGGGCCGCCGCCGATGTTCAGGTTGAGCACGCCACCGGTGTTGAATTCGGCGTCGCCACTGGCGTGGAAGTTGATCGCCACGCCACTGAGGTTGATCTGGCCGCTGGCGTTGAGTTCGAGAATGCTCTTGCCACAGACCAGGCGCAGGTTCTTCCCGACCTCGATCAGGTAGCTCTGGCTGATGCTGTCGGTCTTGGTCGAACCCACCAGCAGTACGTCGTCGAGCTTCACCGCGCGCAGGCGGTTGTTGCCGATGGTCACGGTCTCGTTCATGCCGATGCTCTTGACCCGGTTGTTGCCCACCGAGTGGGTTTCATCCACCTCGACGACGATGTCCTGGTTGCGCTCGGCGTGGATGTACAGCTGCTCGGCGCCCTTCTTGTCCTCCATGCGGATTTCGTTGAAGTTGGCCGGCGTGCCGCCCTTGCTGGAGCGGCTCTTGATGCCGCTCTGGGTGGCGTTGGCAGGCAGGTCATAGGGCACGGTCTGCTCGGCGTTGTAGACGCGCCCGGTGATGATCGGTTGGTCGGGGTCGCCCTCGAGGAAGCTGACGATGACTTCCTGACCGATGCGCGGAATCTGGATATGACCCCAGTTCTTGCCGGCCCAGGACTGCGAGACGCGAATCCAGCAGGAGCTGTTTTCGTTGGACTGGTCGTGACGATCCCAATGGAAGTGCACCTTGACCCGGCCGTACTGGTCGGTCCAGATCTCCTCGCCGGCAGGGCCGACCACCACCGCGGTCTGCGGCCCCTGCACCATGGGCTTGGGCGTGCCGCACAGCGGGCGAAAGGTCTGCTGCGCGTCGGTGCAGGTGAGCTGGCACTCGAACTGGCCACCGCCGCCACTGCCGCTCTCCAGGGATTCCTGAGCGACGTGATAGCGCGCGCAAACCACCAGGTACTCACGGTTCTGGTCGGCGCGGCCGAAGCCGATGAGGCTGAACAGGTTGCCCGAGGCGATGCCGCGCACGCTGCCGCCGACCTCGACGCGCTCATGCAGGCTCTGCAGGGCCTCGATACGATTGCGCGCGTACTGCTCACCGTCGCTGCTCTGCACGTAGGTACCGGGATAGTCGTACAGCGGATAGTCGCCGGCACTGTGCGGGCGGGGCATGACCGAGCGCACGTCGATGCGCGCGCTGGGCCGCTGGAAGTCGTAGTCGTTGAGCTCCATCGAGCCCGGCTGCACGTGCTGGGCCAGCTGCCAGTCGTTGATATGGTCGCGCTCGCGGTGCTGCCCATCAGGCGGGTAGTAGGGCACGCTGGCGTAACCGGGGGCCGGCAGGTGCGCGCCGTAAGCATCGGCCAGTACCAGCACATGGCGATCGGCCTCGTGGCGGAAGTAGTAGTAGATGCCCTCCTTTTCCATCAACCGGCTGACGAAGTCGAAGCTGGTTTCGCGGTACTGCACGCAGTACTCCCACTCGCGATAGGGGCGACTGAGTGCGTCTTCGAAATCGGAGAAACCAAGGTCGCGGAACACCTGCTTGATGATCTGCGGCACGCTCATGTGCTGGAAGATGCGGCAGTCGGAGGTGCGGCTGAGCAGCCACAGCCAGGGCCGCAGGGTCACCCGATAAGCAGCGAACTGGCCACGGTCGACGGTCTGCCCGCAGGCGGCGACGATGCCATGGAAATGTCGGTCGCCACCGCCGTGCTGTTGCACGGAAAGCGTCAGCGGCTTGCCGAGCAACTGGTTGAGATCGAGGTTGCCATCATGAGACACCAACTGCAGCTCGTACTCGAACAGGCGGCCCAGCTCGTCGCTGCCGTGCATCGAGCGCAGCAACAGAACGTCCGGCCCGAGCGGGCTGGTGATGCGGGCAAAGCGTGAGGATTGGGCGAATAGCATAGGTCGGGGTTCCGGCCTGCCATGGCGCGGGCCGGCAATAGCCGACCCGCGCTCGGGCTCAGGCGTTGTCGGCGAAGCTGTAGTTCAGGTCGTTGTCGGCCACGCTGACGCGCACACCGGCCAACGGTTTGCCTTCCATCATGCGGGTGAGGAATTCGCGGCTCATGTCCGGCAGCATGCCGTTGGTGAGAATGGCGTCGATCTGCCGGCCGCCACTCTCGCTCTCGGTGCAGCGCGAAACCACCAGGTCGACCACCGCCTCGTCGTAGTCGAACGGCACCTTGTGGGTGCTCTCGATGCGCGTCTTGATGCGTCCCAGCTGCAGGCGGGTGATGGCCTTGAGCATGGCGTCGCTGAGCGGGTAGTAGGGAATGGTCACCAGACGGCCGAGCAGGGCTGGCGGGAAGATATCCAGCAACGGCTGACGCAGGTCGCGGGCGATGCTCGAAGGCTCGGGCAGGTTGTCCGGGTCCTGACACAGCTGCGCCACCTGTTCGGTGCCGGCGTTGGTGGTGAGCAGGATCAGGGTGTTCTTGAAGTCGATCAGGCGCCCTTCGCCGTCTTCCATCACGCCCTTGTCGAACACCTGGAAGAAAATCTCGTGCACGTCCGGGTGGGCCTTTTCCACCTCGTCGAGCAGCACCACGCTGTAAGGCCGGCGGCGCACCGCCTCGGTCAGCACGCCACCTTCGCCGTAGCCGACGTAGCCGGGCGGTGCACCCTTGAGGGTGGAAACGGTGTGCGCTTCCTGGAATTCGCTCATGTTGATGGTGATCAGGTTCTGCTCTCCGCCATATAGCGCCTCGGCCAGCGCCAGCGCGGTCTCGGTCTTGCCGACGCCGGAGGTGCCGGCAAGCATGAACACGCCAATCGGCTTGCTGGGGTTGTCGAGACCGGCGCGCGAGGTCTGGATACGCTTGGCGATCATCTTCAGCGCGTGGTCCTGGCCGATGATGCGCTTGGCCAGCAGGCTGTCGAGGTTGAGCACGGTCTCCACCTCGTTGCGCGCCATGCGCCCTACCGGGATACCGGTCCAGTCGGCGACCACCGAGGCCACGGCCTGGTAATCGACGGTCGGCAGAATCAGCGGAGTTTCGCCCTGCAGCGCGTTGAGGCGCTGTTGCAGTTCGACCAGTTGAGCGCGCAAGGCCTGGTGGTCGGCGCCGCTGTCCTGATCGACCACGCCGGCGCTTTCACGCAGGCTGGCGCGGGTGGCCAGCAGCTCATCGACCAGTTGCTTCTCTTCGGCCCAGCGGCTCTCCAGCTCGGCCAGACGCTCGCGCTCGGCAGCCAGCAGGCCCTCGCTGTTGGCCTGGCGCAGGCTGACGTCGATGCCGATGGAGTGCTCGCGGGCGATGATCTGCAACTCGGTTTCCAGCGCTTCGATACGTCGGCGACTGTCGTCTACCTCGGCCGGCACGGCGTGCAAGCTGATGGCCACGCGGGCGCAGGCGGTGTCGAGTAGGCTGACCGATTTGTCCGGCAGCTGACGCGCCGGGATGTAGCGGTGCGACAGCTTGACCGCGGCTTCCAGGGCTTCGTCGAGGATCTGCACCTGGTGGTATTTTTCCATGGTCGAGGCCACGCCGCGCATCATCAGCAGCGCCTTGTCCTCGGAGGGCTCGGGCACCTGCACCACCTGGAAGCGACGGGTCAGCGCCGGGTCCTTCTCGATGTGCTTCTTGTACTCGGCCCAGGTGGTCGCGGCCACGGTACGCAGGCTACCGCGCGCCAGCGCCGGCTTGAGCAGGTTGGCCGCGTCGCCGGTGCCGGCCGCGCCACCGGCGCCGACCAGAGTGTGGGCTTCGTCGATGAACAGGATGATCGGCTTGGGCGACGCCTGCACGTCTTCGATGACCTGACGCAGGCGTTGCTCGAACTCTCCTTTCATGCTGGCGCCGGCCTGCAACAGGCCGACATCCAGGCTGCGCAGCTCGACGTCCTTGAGCGAAGGCGGCACGTCACCGGCGGCGATGCGCAGGGCGAAACCTTCGACCACGGCGGTCTTGCCCACACCAGCCTCACCGGTGAGGATCGGGTTGTTCTGCCGACGGCGCATGAGGATATCTACCAACTGGCGGATCTCCTCGTCGCGACCGACGATGGGGTCGAGCTCACCCTTGCGCGCCTGCTCGGTAAGGTCGAGGGTGAAACGCTTGAGCGCCTCCTGCTTGCCCATCGCCGCAGGTGCCATGGCGCCACTGGCCTCGCCCGGTGCAGCGGCGGCGAAACCGTCGCTGGCAGCCAGATGATTCTCCGGCGAATCGCCGACGTACTCGTCGAAGCGCTCGCTCAGGGTCTCCACCTTGATCTTGGCGAACTCGCCCGACAGGCCCAGCAGCACCTGGCGCAGGCTCGGCGTCTTGAGGATGCCGATGATCAGGTAGCCGGTACGCACCTGGTGCTCGCCGAACATCAGGCTGCCGTAGACCCAGCCACGCTCGACTGCCTCCTCGACGTGGGAGGACAGGTCGGTGATCGAGGTCGAGCCGCGCGGCAGGCGGTCGAGTGCGTCGGTTAGATCACGCGCCAGGCGCGCCGGCTCCAGGCTGAACTGGCGGATGATGCGGTGCAGGTCGGAATCCTGCAGCTGCAGGAGCTGGTGAAACCAGTGCGCCAGCTCGACGTAGGGGTTGCCGCGCAGCTTGCAGAACACGGTGGCGGCCTCGATGGCCTTGTAGCCGACGCTGTTGAGCTTGCCGAATAGCGCGGTACGACTGATTTCACCCATGGGGAGTTCTCCTTGATTGATCCGCCGGCGGGGTCGCTGTGGCGTGATGGCGGGCCAGCACCAGATCCCTGGCGTCGTGCTGTGGCTGGCCAAGCCAGGTGGTGTAGCCCAGGCGAGCCTGGCCGTTGAGGCATAGCGCGGGGACTTCCTCGCGCTGCAATACGAGATTCAGTTGCCAGTCGAGTTCGTCGCCCTGGTACTCGGCGACCCAGGCCACCAGCGCGGCGAACGAGTCGCCATCGGGCAGCATGGCGTTGTACTGCTCGAGCGTCAGCGGCCCGAAGCAGATGCGGAAGCTGTGCTGCCGGTCCCAGACCTGGCTGCCCAGGCAGAAGTCCACGCCCAGCTGGCTGGACTCCACGCCCAGGCGCGTGCGCTCGGGCAGGCTCAGCCAGCTGCCGGCGTATTCTTCGATCTGCACCGGCACGCCGAAGTAGTCGGCGAGGATCGCCTTGAGGCCATCGGGGTAACGCGTCTGCGCGGCCAGGTGACCGCTGAAGTGCAGCTTCGCGGCATCGTCCAGCAAACCCTGCTGGCGCAGACTGGGCATGCCACGGCCACTGAAGGCGGCCAGGCGCGCCGACCAGTAGTCATCGTCGGGGCGGTCGTGGCTGACGGTCGGCCGGGCTTCGGCCCAGGCGCGATAGAACAGGGTCAGCAGGCGATGATGAAACAGGTCGAGGAAGTGCTTGCTGGTGCTGTCAGCGTGGTTGCGCTGGCGCTCGCGCACGTACTCGGTCAGGTGCAGCGGCAGCGGCCCGTTGGGCCCGCCGAGGCCGAAGAAGTACTGTTCCAGACGCGCCGGACGCTCGTCGCTGGCGGGGGTCACGGCGGCCAGGGTGGCGGGGGCGAAGGTGCCTTCCTGGCGCTGCCCGAGGCGCAGCGGATCGTCAGCCAGGCGCCGGGAACGGCCCAGGCGCGGCAGATGCGGGTGCTCGTTCTCGATGCGTCGCAGCGCCTGGAAGAAGTCGTACTCCCAGGGCTGCGCCTGCATCTGCACAAGCGTGTCTACAGGTTCGGACGACGGCCGGGCCGGGCTTTCCATCGCATGATCTCGCCGCGCTCGGTGCTGCGTAGCACCGTCTCGGTAAAGCTGTTGAGGGATACGTAGCGCGCCAGGAAGCGCTCGAACACCGCACCGAGGAGAAACACCCCGGTACCGCGAAAGGCGTTCTCGTCGAACTCCAGGGTGATTTCCAGGCCCCGCCCGAAGACAATTGGCCCGGGCATCGGCAGGCGCCGCGTACAAGGTTTGGCACTGACTTCGCGCAGGCCTTCGATCTGCAGTTGCAGCGCCGGATTCTGCATGTCGCCATACAGGCGCAGCATCTCACGCAGGGCAGCGGCGCCCTGGCCCTGTTCGGCCAGTGACAGGTAGTTCAGTGACAGCTGGCTGATCAAGCGCCAGGCCTGGTTGTCGTGGGCCGGGCTGGCACGCGGCCGGCTCGGCCCCGCTACACAGCGCACGCTCTGCACTGGCGCGCTATCGGCCAGGGTGAAGTCGCTCTTGCCAATGCCGACAGTCATGAACAGCGGCAGGTCGCGGTTGGTGCACAGGGCACTGAGCCCCAGCTGGCGCAGGTCATGGCGATACGGCGCCTGGTGGCTGTCGACCAGGCTGATGAAGGTTTCGCTGCCGACATAGCTGGAGCGGGTGCCGCTGCGGCGCTGCTCGGCCGACAACACGCGCGGTTCACGGCGCACGCAGTAGTAGGCCTGGTCACGGCCATAGCGAGCGGGGTCGCGCACGGCATAGAAGGGCAGGAAGGGCTGCTCCGGACCACTGCCATGGCCGCTGACGCCGCGCAACGAATGGATCTCGAAATCCATCGGGCGCGTGCGGTCGGCAATGGCGTGGTGCTCGTGCACCTTGTCGCTCAGGTGGATGCGATCCAGGCGACGCGGGAACAGGTTGATCGCCGGGGTGCAGAACGGCAAGAACTGACTGGCGCCGACCTGATTCTGCAGGTGGCTGTCCAAGCGGTCGAACAGCACGATCAGCTCCAGCTCGTCACCGCTGCACTGGCGTACGGCACGGCGCAAACCGCAGAAGTCGACGAACAGGAAACGCTGCGGCAGGGCGAAGTATTCCTGCAGCAGGCGATAGCCCTGGAAGGCCTGCGGCACCACTGGCAGGGCCGCCTCGGCATCGTCGAAACCGCAGGGACGCAGGGCGTCGGCCGGCAGGCGCTCGACCCAGTCGCGCCCCGGTTGGCGGGCGAACACGGCGACGCGGTTGCCCAGCAGTTGCTCGTAGAGACGAAACGGCAGTTCATCGAGGCCGTTGAGGTACAGCGGCAGGTTGTCCAGATCCAGGCTGGCGAGGGGTATTTCGGCACCGCTGCGCAGGGTGATGCGTAGCGCGGCCTTGGTCCGCGGCTCGCTGGCGGCCAGGCGACCCAGCGCGGCGGCGGGATTGCTGATGTACTCGGCATCCGCCACTTGCAGCGGCCACAGGGTCACCGGGTGAGCCGTGCGGTATTCGCAGGGGGTCTGGCTGTCCTTGCCGAGCGTGGCACGCAACACGCTGTCGCGCGGCAGGTTGAAGCTGCCGTTGAGCGCGCCGTCATTGGCATCGGTGTGCAGCTGTACCACGGTCATCGACGGCGTCGGCGCCAGGTAATGCGGGTAGGCGACTTCCAGCAGGTTATGGGTGAAGGTCGGGTACTCGGCATCGAGCTTCAGTTGCACGCGGGCGGTCAGGTAGGCGAAGCCTTCGAGCAGGCGCTCGACATAGGGGTCGGCGCACTCCATTCCCGACAGCGTCAGGCGCCCGGCGATCTTCGGGTATTCGCGGGCAAACTCCTGGGCGCTTTCGCGGATGTGCAGCAGTTCCTGGTTGTACAGCTCCAGCAGACGGGGGTTCATGAGCGTCTCCGCTGCTCGGCAGGCAGCACCTGCACATGGCCGGACTCCAGGTCCAGCTCGGTGCGCAGCAGCAAGGGCAGGGGCGCCGGCTGCGCCCACAGGTCGCCCTGGATCTCGAAACTCAGGGCGTTATGGTTCATCTGTTCGTGACCGACATGCGCCCGTACCCGCACGCTGTGGGCAAGGATGCGCGGCTCGAAGGTGATGATGGCGCGCTGGATCAGATTCTCCAGCGCGGCGATATCGATCCCGGAAACACTGCTGCCGGCCAACGCCGGCAGGCCATAGTTGATCACCGATGTACCTGCCGGCGTGTGCCGCGTGGTGTCGGCATCGAGCAGGGCGATGGTATTGAACAGCCAGGTCAGATCGCGCAGCACCGACGCCTTGAGCTGATTCAGCGACAGCACGCGGCGATCCGCGCTTTCCTGCGGATTGCCCGGGTCATCGTCGGTCAGGCGATCGAGCAGCGATGGCTGCAGGCGCTCGCGCGGGGTCATGGGGCTACCAGTCAAAGAAGGCCACGAAATTTTTCTGGTCGATGGGGCCCTGCATCTGCATGCACAGCGGCGATTGCACGACTCGCGAGGCCTCCAGCTTTCCCTGGAGTAGGCGTACAGCCTGGAACAGACTGGTGCAGCGAGCGTCTGGGGCCGGCTCGGCAACGGCGTGGTAGACGATGACGATTTGCGCATCGTCATTGAATTTCTCTACCCGTGGCAAACCTTCGCGGTTCGTACTGAAGGAACAGGGGCTAGGGACCTGCAGTTGCACAAGCTGGCCGTCGGCGCGCTGCAATGCGCAGTGCTGCGCCTGTTGTTGCAGCGTCAGGGTGTCGCCGTTCAGGGCTACTTGCTCTGACACCGGCGCTTCGGCGCAGGCCAGCAGACTAAAGGAAAGGCTGCAGAGCAAGGCAGCGCAACGCAGGGGGCGATTCATGCCAACTCCCAGAACCAGACTTGCTTCGAACGGTGGGCCGGATCGTCGTAGGTGGCCGTCCGACCGCGATTCCATACATCTATATGGTCGCCCGTACGGTTTTCATCCGTTTCACCCAGGCGGGCGAAGCAATCCTTGAAAAAGATGATGCCGGTTTTCTGCCCTAGCTTGATCCGGTCTTCGGCGCTGCCCGTGAGAATCGTGGGTCGACCGAGATGATGCTTCCATAGCCAGTTGGCCAGCGACTCGGCACCGCGCGCATGACCATGCGCACACTTGGGTTCGCTGTAGGTGGATTTGTTCACCTGGATCGTGAGTTCGTCGGACAAGGCGATACTCATGCGAATTGCGCACTGGTTGTCCCAGCCGCCATCACAGGGATTTCCTGCAGGATACTCGTCCAGAATCCTCTGGTAGGCATTGTGCAGATTGATGAACGAAGGCTTGGCCATGACAGAGTCCTTGCTGTTTCCAGCTTCCTGATAGCAACCACCCCCGGAGCACGGCACCAGAGGTGGTTGAGCGTCAGATCTTGACGTTGGAGCGGATATTCCAGCCGTACTTGATCGGGCCGCCTTCCTTGGTGCCGTCGGCTTTCTGCGGCTGATAGTCGACCGTGACCTTGGCGAAGTTCAGGGTTACGTTCTCGATCAGGCGGTCGTCATTGCCCGAACCGCCGGTGCTCAGGGAGGAGATCAGCACTTCCTCGAGGTTGATGATCAGGTACTCGACCTGAGAGTCACCGCCTGCCTTGCGCACGGTCAGGGTGACCTTGGGCACGTGCTTGCCGCTGGAGCAATGCATCATCAGGTTGGGGGTGGCCTTGTCGACGAACTTGGTCAGCGACAGATCCTGAATGCTGACCTTGCCCGCGCCACCGCCGGTACCGGTGTGCATGTTGCCGGACTGGGACATGCCCCAGCTCCAGTTGAGCACTTCGATTTCGTCCTTGTGGGTCTTGTCCTGAGACTCGCCCTTGATGTCACCGATTTTGATGAAGATATCGACAGCCATGTTTTCTCCTGGGTGTGGTCATCGCCACGAGGGTCAGAAAATTACGAAAAGCCCGGGGCTTTCCATGTATCAGGCAGGGGCCTCACTCGGCGACGCCGCGTGAGGCCGGCTTGTCTGCCGGGGCTCAGGCGCCCTTGGCCGACGGCAGCTTGGAAACCAGCCGCAACGACACAGTCAGCCCTTCGAGTTGGTAGTGCGGGCGCAGGAAGAACTTCGAGTTGTAGTAACCCGGGTTGCCCTCGACCTCTTCCACCACCACTTCGGCGGCGGCCAACGGATGCTGCGCCTTGGTGGTCTCGGTGGAGTGAGCCGGGTCACCGTCGACGTACTTGAGGATCCAGTCCTGCAGCCAAAGCTGCATTTCGTCCCTCTCCTTGAACGAACCGATCTTGTCGCGAACGATGCACTTGAGGTAATGCGCGAAACGGCAGGTGGCGAACAGGTACGGCAGGCGCGCAGCCAGGTTGGCATTGGCGGTGGCGTCCGGATCGTCGTACTCGGTCGGTTTCTGCAGCGACTGCGCACCGATGAAGGCCGCGAAGTCGGTGTTCTTCTTGTGCAGCAGCGGCATGAAGCCATTCTTCGCCAGTTCGGCCTCGCGGCGATCGGAAATGGCGATTTCGGTCGGGCACTTCATGTCCACGCCACCGTCGTCGGTGGGGAAGGTATGCGCCGGCAGGTTCGGCACTTCGCCGCCGGACTCGACGCCACGGATGCGCGAGCACCAGCCGTAGTGCTTGAACGAGCGGTTGATGTTCACCGCCATGGCGTAGGCGGCATTGGCCCAGGTGTACTTGCTGCTGTCGGCGCCGTCGGTGTTTTCCTCGAAGGCGAACGCCTCCACCGGATCGGTCTTGGCGCCATAGGGCAGGCGCGCCAGGAAGCGCGGCATGGTCAGGCCGATGTAGCGCGAATCCTCGGACTCGCGCAGCGAGCGCCAGCCGGCGTATTCCGGGGTGGTGAAGATCTTGGTCAGGTCACGCGGGTTGGACAGCTCCTGCCAGGAGCCCATGCCCATCACGGTCGGCGAGGCGGCCGAAATGAACGGTGCGTGCATGGCTGCGCAGACCTTGGACAGCTCGCCGAGCAGCTCGACATCGGGCGGTGACTGGTCGAAATAGTAGTCGCCGACCAGGCAGCCATAGGGCTCGCCACCGAATTGGCCGTATTCCTCTTCGTACAGCTTCTTGAACACCGGGCTCTGGTCCCAGGCGGTGCCCTTGAACTTCTTCAGGGTCTTGTGCAGCTCCGGCTTGGAGATGTTGAGCACGCGAATCTTCAGCTGCTCGTCGCTTTCGGTGTTGTTGATCAGGTAGTGCAGGCCACGCCAGGCACTTTCCACCTGCTGGAAGTCGCTGTGGTGAATGATCTGGTTGACCTGAGCGGTGAGCTTGGCGTCGATGGCGGCGATGATCGACTCGATCGACTTGATCGCATCGTTGGAGATCAGATCGGTCTGCGCCAACGCCTGCTCGGCCAGGGTGCGCACGGCAGTCTCCACCGCTTCCTTGGCACGTTCGGTCTTGGGTTTGAATTCCTGCATCAGCAGCGAAGCGAATTCGCTGGTCTGCTCAGTGCTGGCCAGTGCGGCCCGGTCTTGTTGCAACTGTTCGCTCATGGTGGTCTTCCGAATCAAGCCTGGGGCTCGTTGTCCTGGGGTTTCGGCGCGCTAGCCAGGGCCTGCAGCAGTGCCGGGTCCTTGATCGCCTTCATGATGATGTCCTCGGCGCCGGTCTTGCCGTCCATGTAGGTCAGCAGGTTGGCCAGTTGGGTACGGGCCTCCAGCAACTGCTTGAGGGCATCGACCTGACGTGCCACGGCGGCCGGGCTGAAGTCGTCCATGCTCTGGAAGGTCATGTCGATGCTCAGGTTGCCTTCGCCGGTCAGCTCGTTGGGCACGTTGAAGGCCACGCGCGGCTTCATCGCCTTGAGGCGCGAATCGAAGTTGTCGACGTCGATTTCCAGGAACTTGCGTTCGGCTACCGGCGCCAGCGGCTCGGCCGGCTTGCCGGTGAGGTCGGACATGACGCCCATGACGAACGGCAGTTGGACCTTCTTCTCGGCGCCGTAGAGCTCGACGTCGTATTCGATCTGCACACGGGGCGCGCGGTTGCGCGCGATGAATTTCTGAGAACTGCTGTTCGCCATGCTTTTCTCCTGGTCGCCTGACGCGACGCGGCGTGTCGGCCTTCGGCCATCTACGGTGAAGCGTGATCCCACATACCTGGGCCGGTCGGCCTAGTACTCATCGGGGCCGCGCAGGTTTTCGAACTGGCTCATGCCATCGGGTATCAGGTTGCGCACGATGGTCGCGAAGTCGGCATTGACCAGGCTGCGAGCCCGGTTGAGCAGTACCGGCAACGGGCTGGATGGCTCGTGGCGGGCGTAATAGGCGAGGATCCGCTCCAGGCTTCTGAGCACATCGTCGCGATTGGTGATTTCGCCGCTGGCGCGCGCTACGGCAGGCGCCGACGCGTGCTGCGCCAGCTGCTCTTGCGCAGCTTCGCCGCCTGCCGGGTAGCCTTCTCTCTCTGCCCCTGCTCGACTGTCGCCAAGTATCTGCAGGGCAAGCTTGAGTGGTTGCTGCAGCGCAAACAAATCGACGCCCTGAGCGGAGCCAACCTGTTCACTGACCAGTTGCTCGATGGCGCTCAAGCTGTGCAGGGAACGATTCAGGGCTTCGTGAGTGAGCTGCAAGGCTTCGCTATCGGCATCCTGCAGGGCACCGCCGAGCTCTTCGACGCTGAGGCTCTCGCTGCTGGCCAGGTGCAAACCGGCGGCATTCAGCGCTGCGCGCAGGGTGATGTTGCCGAACACCCGCGAACGCACCAGCACGGCGCCGCGCAGTAGACCGAGATTGGTCTCGCAGGCCAGACCAGAAAGGGTGTTGATGCGTACGGTGGGATCGTTGTCGTCGGCGGCATCGAGCTGCGGGTGAATCTCGGGCCAATAGCGCGAGAGTAGTTCGAGGATCAATTCGAGGCTGTCGGCCAGGCCTTCGATACCGCGCAAAGCCAGGCGACTCTGCAGCAGGTAGTGAGTGATGCGCAAATCCTTGCTGCGCTGCAGAAGGGTGTGACAGGCCTGTTCCAACTGTCGCCATTCCGGCGGCTCGGCTGCCTGGATGGCATCACCCATGCTGCGCTCGGGACGCCCCAGCGCATCGCGCTCAAGTTGGAGAAAATCGCTGTCGTATTCCAGATCCTCACCGCACGGCGAAGTATCTGAAACGGCGGCGAGCAACAACGAAGTCTCCACGTGTTCGATCTCCTTATCGATTTGAACTGCGTCACAAAAGTGCTGCGACTTCATCCTAGATGGCGCCTTGCCAATTAACGCTTAGCATTAATTGGCCACTACACAATGTCGGTGGCGCCGCGCATTTTTTAACTTAAAAATATATAAAGTCAAGGTAGTATGGGCGCCCATCAGAAACCTTTGTGAACTTGGACAAAGTTTCATCAAGTTGTGAGCTTGAACACATACTTGAATCTGGGAACAATAGGTAAGATCGCGTGCTTCCGCATTCCAGAGCACCATTGACGGACGTTCAACAAGGGCTCGAATAGGCCTGAAAGCCTTGCCAATAAAGGCTTTCACGGTTTTTCAAGGTATCACAAGAGCCGGGCAGGGAGGCCACATGGCGCTGCGCTTGACCATCACCAGCTATCACAAGATCACCCCCGGCCAATGCCCCGAGAAAACCTTGGAACATGGCGTGATGGCAATTGGCCGCAGCCCGGATAATGACTGGGTATTACCCGACCCGGCGCGCCTTGTTTCTTCGAAACATTGCCTCGTGCAAAACAAGGACGGTCGCTACTACATAACCGACAGCAGCACCAACGGCGTAGAGCTGGCCAAGGCCGGTATACGCATGCAACGTGGCAACAGTGAACTTCTGAATCACGGCGAAGTTATTCGTATCGGTGAATACGAAATTGAAGTCGCGCTGGAAAGTTCCATTGACGAAGGCTCGGCACCGTTTTCCAGCGCCTCTTCGGAGAGTAGTTTCGAAGCCCTGATGGCGAGCCGGCAAGACGCTCCGCCCGCACCTTTCGGCCCTGCAGCCAACCCCTTCGACGCCTCGGCCAGCGTCCACCTGCTGAGCGTCGCCCCGCACGAGACATTGCCGGATCTGTTCGATTTTCTCGGCCCGAGCGCATCGGCACCAAAGCCCGTTGCCGACCATGTTCCGGCTCAGCAGCACGACTTTCGCCCACCCGAGGTCAAAGCCCCTCCTGTCGAGCAGAGGCCAAGCAACGGGCCTGGCCTGATCCCCGATGACTGGGACCTCTTCGACAACAGCCCTTCTGCTGCCGCTGCCCCGGCTGCGTCGCTACCGGCGGACTTTTCCCTGCCGGTCGAACCGAACGAGTCGACTCCTCTACCGCCTCCGCCTGCGATACCCGTATCCACGCCCTCCCCCCCTGTCGCCAGTCAGCCACAGGTCGCGCAGGATGACGATGCGCTGCTGCACGCCTTTCTCCGCGGCGCCGGGCTGGAGCGCCTGCGTCTGGATACCCAGCAGGCAGCCACGCAGATGGAAAACATCGGACGCAGTTACCGCTTGATGGTCGATGGTTTGATCGACGTGCTACGGGCGCGCAGCAGCCTCAAGGGCGAGTTCCGCCTGCAACAGACCATGGTCCAGCCAGTGGAAAACAACCCGCTGAAGTTCGCACCCAACGCAGAAGAGGCCTTGCTCCTACTACTGCGCGGCGGCAATTCGGCGTTCATGTCGGCCGACCAGGCCGTGCAGGACGGCTTCGATGATCTGCGCGCCCATCAGTTGGCCGTCATGGCGGGCGTACAGGCGGCCATTCGTCACCTGCTGGCGCGCTTCGAGCCGCAGGCACTGGAAGCGCGCATGGGCAAGGGTGGCGGGTTGGCCAGCCTGCTGCCGGGCTCGCGCCAGGCGCAATGCTGGCAGCAGTTCGTGGGGCTGTACACGACCCTTTCGCGCGAAGCCGAAGACGATTTCCAGGACCTGTTCGGCCGCGAGTTCGGCCGAGCCTATGAGCAACATATCGCCCGTCAACGTCGCCCTTGAGGCGTAGGCAAGGATGAGCAACGTGCGTAAACGAACACTCCGGTCCGTTCTGTTGGGCCTTCTGCTGGCAGCGCTGAACAGCGGTTGCAGCAAGGACGCTATGGATAACGCCGACGCCGAGCAGGGGCCGACCACCGTCGTGCTGCAGCTGCAGGCTGGCGATGAACTGAACCCCACCGTCGACGGCTATAGCGCACCCGTGCGCGTGCGTCTGCTGGAGCTGCGCAGCGCCGCAGCTTTCAGTCGGACGGATTACTTCAGCCTCGCCGAACGTGCGGCGGCAAGCCTGGGCAACGAACTGGTGGCCGAGGATGAATGGCTGGTACATCCCGGCCAGACCCGTGAGTTGACCCGTGTGCTGGAGCCGGCAACCCGCCACCTCGGCCTGCTGGTCGGCTACCGCGAAATCGACCGGGCGCAGTGGCGCCTGGTGCTGGAGCCGAAGCAGGGCACGCTCAGTCATTACCGCATCGACCTCGGGATCAACGCCGCCAGCGCTGCTGAGCTCGCCGCGCCGTCTCGCCTTGATTCTCGCTAACAGGAACCCTCTTATGTCCTGGAACAACCGTGTGATCTGGTCCGAAGGCATGTTCATCGGCACCCAGCATTTCCAGCAGCACGACCGCTACCTGGAGGCGCTGATCGATGCGCGCAGCCGCCCCTTATCAGCGGCTGGCTGGGGCTTCGCCGATCTGCAGCTCGATATGGGGCTACTGGCACAAGGCAAGCTGGCCATCGTCAGCGCCCGTGGCCTGTTACCCGACGGCACCCCATTCAATATCCCGCAGGACGACGTGGCGCCAGAGCCGCTGGAAATCCCCGAGGACCTACGCGATGGAGTGGTCTACCTGGCCCTGCCGCTGCGCCGGGCCGGTGTACGAGACACCGTCGAAGCGAGTGAAGCGCTGGGCGGCGCGCGCTATCGCGGCCAGGTACGCGAAGTGCGCGACGACAACGCCGCGTTCGAAAGCCGTGTGCCGGTGATGGTCGGCGAACGCGCCCTGCGCCTGCTGACCGCCGCCGACGGCCTGCAGGAATACGCCGTACTGGGCGTGGCGCGCGTGCGGGAAAAACGCGCCGACCGCGCCCTGGTGCTGGACGAGCAGTACATCCCACCGCTGCTCGACGTAGCGGCAAGTGCGCCGCTGGCCGCCTTTCGTGGCGAGTTGCTGGGGCTGCTGCACCAACGTGGCGAAGCACTGGCCGGACGGGTGGTAGCTTCCAGCGCTGGCGGAGCCTCGGAAATCGCCGACTTCATGCTGCTGCAGTTGGTCAACCGCGCCCAGCCGCTGTTCGCCCACCTGGCGCAGCTGCAGCCCTTGCACCCGGAGCGTCTGTACAGCGAGTTGCTGGCACTGGCGGGTGAGTTCGCCACCTTCTCCAACGCTGCCCGGCGACCGCTGGAATTCCCGCCCTACATCCACGACGACTTGCAGGCCAGCTTCACCCCGGTGATGCAGGCGCTGCGTGAAGCGCTGTCGATGCTGATCGACAGCAAGGCAGTACCGATTCCCATCGTCGAAAAAGCCTATGGCGTGCATGTAGCCATGCTGGCCGACCGCAGCCTGCTGGACAGCGCCAGCTTCATCCTGGTGGTCCGCGCCGACATGCCCGCCGAAACCCTGCGCGGACGCTTCGGCCAGCAGAGCAAGATCGGCTCGGTGGAGCACATCCGCGACCTGGTCAACCTGCAGTTACCGGGAATCAACCTGCTGCCGCTGCCGGTGGCGCCAAGGCAGATTCCGTTCCACGCCGGTTCGACCTATTACGAGCTCGACCGTGGCAGCGAACACTGGAAGCAGTTGGCGCAGTCCGGTGGCTTCGCTTTCCACGTGGCGGGCGAATACCCCGGTCTGAACCTGGCCTTCTGGGCAATACGGGGTTAATCCATGACGGGTCAAGACGACTGGCTGAACAAGCCACCGGCAGCACAACCGCCGAGCAACGAGCGCACCCAGTTCATGCCGCGCCCGGGTGGCCGTGGCCCGCAGCCCGCCACCGAGGCGCCGGCTGCTCCCCTGCAAATGCCGGCAGCACCGCTGCCGGCGGGCCAGGCCCGTGGCATGAACCCGCTGGAGCAGGCCGCAGGCCCGCTGCTGAGCATGCTCACCCGACTGCGCAGCACCCTCGCCCATCCCGCACCGGCCAGCCTGCGTGCACAGCTGCTGGGTTACCTGCGCCAGTTCGAACAGCGTGCCGAGGCGGCCGGTGTGCCGCGCAACGATGTGCTGCTGGCGCGCTACGCGCTGTGCACAGCCCTCGACGAAGCGGTGCTGAGTACGCCCTGGGGCAGTACCAGCGAATGGGGCAAGCAAAGCCTGCTGATCACCGTGCACAACGAGGCATGGGGTGGCGAGAAAGTATTCCAGCTGCTCGAACACTGCCTGCAAAGCCCGCGCGAACGCCTCGACCTGCTGGAGCTGCTGTACCTGTGCACCAGCCTTGGCTTCGAGGGTCGCTATCGGGTCATGCACGATGGTCGCAGCCAGCTGGAAGCGCTGCGCGAGCGCACCGCAGCGACCCTGCGCAGCGTGCGTGGCGAGCGCGAACACGAGCTGTCGCCACACTGGCGCGGGGTCAGCGTGGCGCCGGATCGCTTGTCGCGGCTGCTGCCGCCCTGGGTCGGTCTGGCTGTGGCGCTGGCGTTGCTGCTGGTGCTGCTGATGGTGCTGCGGATGATGCTGACGGCCGATGCCGAGCCGGTGTTCCGGCAGATTCACGCTCTGGGCGACGTGCCGGTGCAGAGCATCGAACCGGCCGTGGTCAAGCCGCGCGTGGTCGAGCGACCACGCCTGGCCACCTTCCTCGCCGATGACATCCGCGCCAACCGCGTGGCGGTCGAGGATGGCGTCGACCGTTCGGTGGTGACCATCCGTGGCGACGAGCTGTTCAGCTCCGGCAGCGCCAGCATCCGCGACGACTTCCAGCCGTTGCTGCTGCGCATCGCCGAGGCGGTCGCCAAGGTCAAGGGCCAGGTGCGCATCACCGGGCACAGCGACAACCAGCCGATCGCCACGTTGCGCTTCCCCTCCAACTGGGCGCTGTCGCGCGCCCGCGCCGAGGAAGTGTTGCAGATACTCGCGGCGCGTACCGGCCAGGCCGAGCGCTTCAGCGCCGAGGGCCTGAGCGACACCGAACCGCTGGCATCCAATGCCACGGCCGAAGGACGGGCGAAGAATCGCCGGGTAGAGATCACCGTGCTGGCGGAGGGTGTGGAGTGAAGGCGTTGTTCGGATTCATCACCCGCTGGGTCATCCCTGTGCTCGGGCTGATCGCCCTGAGCCTGATCATCTGGTTCATCGGCCCGCTGCTCAACGTGCTGCAGCCGGCCTGGACGCGCTGGACGCTGATCATCGTATTGTTCGCGCTGTGGCTCGGCTGGCGCCTGTTCTGTCTGCTGCGCGAACGCCAGCAGGAGCGCAAGGTGCTCGACAGCCTGGCCGCGCAAACGCCGCCGGACGCCGCCAGCGTGGCGACCGCCGAGGAACTGGCGACCCTGCGCCAGCGCATGGACGAAGCCCTGGCGCTGCTGAAGAAGGCGCGCCTGGGCGGCGATGAGCGACGCAACCTGTATCAGCTGCCGTGGTACGTGATCATCGGTCCGCCGGGCTCCGGCAAGACCACTGCGCTGGTCAACTCGGGGCTGAATTTCCCCCTCGCGGCCCAACTCGGCGCTGGTGCCATTCGTGGTGTGGGCGGCACGCGCAATTGCGACTGGTGGTTCACCGACGAAGCCGTGCTGCTCGACACCGCTGGGCGCTATACCACCCAGGACAGCCATGCCCAGGTGGACAAGGCCGCCTGGCTCGGCTTTCTCGACCTGCTCAAGAACCAACGCGCACGCCGCCCGATCGATGGTGCCTTCATCGCCATCAGCCTGTCCGACCTGCTGCAGAGCAGCGACAGCGAGCGCGCCGTGCACGTGGCGGCGATCCGCTCGCGGGTGCAGGAACTGTACAGCCAGCTCGGCGTGCGTTTCCCGGTCTACGTCATGCTCACCAAGTGCGACCTGGTGCCGGGCTTCATGGAGTTCTTCGATGACCTCAGCCGTGAGGAGCGCGCCCAGGTCTGGGGCTTTACCTTCGCCCTGGATGACGGCAAGAGCATCGGCGGCCCGCTGGAGAGTTTCGACAGCGAGTTCGTCGCCCTCGAGCAACGCCTCAACCAGCGCCTGGTCGAGCGTCTGCAGCGCGAACGCGACCCGGCTCGACGCGACCTGATCTACGGGTTCCCCCAGCAGTTCGCCGCGATCAAGAGTTTGCTCGGCGAGTTCCTCAATGGCGTGTTCAAACCCAATGCCTATGAAGAGCGCACCCTGCTGCGCGGCCTGTACTTTACCAGCGGCACCCAGGAAGGCAGCCCGATCGACCGCCTGATCGGCGCCATGGCGCAGAGCATGAATCTCGACCGCCAGCACCTGGCCCGGCAAAGCGGCGGTGGTCGCAGCTATTTCCTCCAGCATCTATTCAGCCGCGTCGCATTCGCCGAACGCGGCCTGGTCGGCGTCGACCAGAAGGTCGAGCGCCGCCGCAGGTGGCTGGCCATCGGCTCGCTGGCAGCCAGTGTGGCGCTGGTACTGGTGGTAAGCACGCTATGGCTGCTCAGCTTCAACGCCAACCGTGAGCATATCGCCCAGGTCGGCGCCCGCACCGCACCGCTGGAGCAGCAGGTGCGCAGCCTCAGCCCAGCCCAGCGCGATGTGCTGGCCGTGCTGCCGTTGCTCGATGCCGTACGCAATCTGGCCGGTAACCCGCCGGACTGGGCCAAGGGCCTGGGTCTGTATCAGGGCGACATGCTCGAAGAGCAGGCCGCCAGCGTCTATCGCCGCCTGCTGGTGGCCACCTTCGCCCCGCGCCTGGTTAGCCGAATCGAGGAACAGCTGCGCACTGGCGGTGGCTCCGACTACCTCTACGAAGGGCTCAAGGCCTACCTGATGTTCGGTGGCGGCGAGCAATACGACGCCGAGTTCATCAAGGCCTGGATCGCCCTGGACTGGGATCAGAGCCTGCCACGCGATCTGTCGGGCGAGCAGCGCCAGGCCCTCGACGAGCACCTGCAGGCGCTGTTCGAGCGGCGCCCACCGGATGCGCGCCTGGATCAGCGCCTGATCGACGAGCTGCGCATGCAGTTGCAGCGCCTCCCGCTGGCGCAGCGTGTATATGACCGGGTCAAGCGGCAGAAGCTGCCGGCCGGGGTCAGTGACTTCCGCCTCAGCGAGGCCGCCGGGCGCGATGCCGCACTGGTCTTCACGCGCAAGAGTGGCAAGGCGCTGAGCGACCCGCTGAGCGGCTTCTACACTCGCCGTGGCTACCGCGAAGCTTTCCTGCGCGCCAGCGTCGGCCAGGCCAGTGTCGTGGCCGAGGAACAATGGGTGCTGGGCCATCAGCTCGACAGCACCCAGGATGCCGTGAATCTGGCCGCAGATGTGCGCCAGCTGTACCTGCGCGATTACGTGCAACAGTGGGATGCGCTGCTGGCCGACCTCGACTTCGTACCGATCACCAGCGTGGCCCAGGCCGCCGACGTGCTGCGGATCCTGTCGGGCCCCTCATCGCCGCTCAAGCAACTGTTGATCGCGGTGGCACGGGAAACCGACCTGCAGCAGGCGCCCGAGTCCGAAGGCGTGGCCAAGGCAACCGACGAGGGTGTCGAGCAACTCAAGCAGAAACTCGGCTCGCTGCTGGGCCAGACCTCGGCCGGTAACGCCGTGGCTGCGGTTACGCAGATCGATCCGGTCAGCGCGCATTTCGCCGAACTCAACAGCCTGGTCAGCCAGGACCCGTCGGCGCCGATGGCCATCGATGGCCTGCTGGCAGACCTCAACGAGCTCTACGTGCAACTCAGCAGCATGGTTGGCGCCAGCGGCGAGGCGCTGCTCGGCGAAGCGAAGAATCAAGCCAGCGCTGCAGCAGCGCGGGCCAACCTGACCGCCGCACGCCAGCCACCATTGGTCCAGGGACTGGTACGTTCGGTCGTCGCTGCCAGCACCAACAGCATGATGGGCGGGGTGCGCAACCAGCTCAACGCCGCCTGGCAAAGCGATGTGGTCAACATCTGGCGGCAGTCGCTGAGCGACCGTTACCCGATGGTGCCGGGCAGCCAGCGCGACGCCACGCTGGATGATTTCGGCCAGTTCTTCGGCGTCGGCGGGGTCATGGACAACTACTTTCGCAAGTACCTGCAGCCCTACGTCGACACCTCGGCACGCAACTGGCGCTGGCAGCCAGGCGCGGCGCAGAAGTTGGGTATTTCCGCCGGCGTGCTGCAGACCTTCCAGCGGGCGGCGCTGATCCGCGACGAGTTCTTCCGCAGCGGTGGCCTGCAACCCAGCGTGCGCTTCGACCTCAAGCCGGTGAGCATGGATGCCACCCTCAGCCAGTCGCAGCTGGATCTCGACGGCCAGTTGATCGGCTTCGACCACGGCCCAAGCCGACCGGTCGCGGTGCAATGGCCGAACCCCGGCAGCGTCGGCGTGGTACGCCTCACGGTGTCGCCACCGGTCGAAGGCGGACGCTCGGCGTTGACCCTGGAGGGCCCATGGGCCTGGTTCCGCCTGCTCGATCAGTCCGAGCTGATCGGCGGCGCCTCGCCGGATCGCTTCAACCTGCGTGTGCGCCTGGATCGTTCCAGCGTTGCCTACGAACTGCGCGCCAGCAGTGCGTTCAATCCTTTCAAGAGTCGCGCAGTGGCCGGCTTCACCCTGCCGGAGCGACTGTGACGATGATGGGTTTCTACGGCAAGGTCGCCAGTCGCGGCGACTTCATCGAACGCAACCTGCCGAAGGACTTCCAGCGCAGCTGGGACGCCTGGCTATCGGCTGGCCTGCAGACCAGCCAGGGCCAGCTCGGCGAAAGCTGGCTGGATGCCTATCTGACCAGCCCACTGTGGCGCTTCGCCCTGGCACCTGGCGTGTGCGGTAGCGAGGCCATGGCCGGGGTGCTGATGCCGAGCATCGACCGCGTCGGCCGCTACTTCCCGCTGACGGTCGCCTGCCGCATCCCCGGTGGGCAGCCGCTGCAAGCCTTGCAGACAAGCGAAGCGTGGTTCGAACGGATCGAAGATCTGCTGCTCAGCACCCTGGAAGAGGGTGCCCGCTTCGAAGACTTCGAGAGCGAGGTACAGCGCCTGGAACCCCTGCCGGACACAGCGACGACTGCGTATGACGAGGCGCATGGTCTGCAGCACTGGCCGGTGGTCGATGCCCCAGGGCGTCTGGCGGCACTCGCCGCCCAGGCCTGCAGCGGCGCCAGTCTGTGGTGGGGGCGTGGCTCGCAACGCATCGCGGCTGGCCTGCGCCGTTGCCAGGGGCTGCCACCGACCGAGTCCTTCGCGGCTTATCTGCTGGGCCCGGAGGTGGTCGCGCAATGACTGCACTGCATTACCAGTCGGCGGCCTACAGTCATGTCGGCCTGGTTCGCCAGATCAACGAAGACGCCTACCTGGAGCGTCCCGAGGCGGGCCTTTGGGTCGTGGCCGATGGCATGGGCGGGCACGCGGCCGGCGATTACGTCAGCAGCCTGATCGTCGACAGCCTGCGCAACATCAAGGCGAGCGACAACCTGAGTGACTACGAACATGTTCTGCGGCTCACCCTGAGTCAGGTCAACTCGGCCGTGCGCGAGCAAACCCATCTGCGCGGCGTGACCATGATGGGCAGTACCGTGGTGCTGTTGGTTACCCGCGGCGACCAGGGTTTGTGCCTGTGGGCTGGCGACAGCCGCCTGTACCGGCTGAGGGCGGGTGAGCTGCAGGCAGTTTCCCATGACCACAGCTATGTGCAGGACCTGCAGGACAGCGGTCTGCTCAGCGAGGCCGAAGCGCGCCTGCATCCGCGCGCCAACATCGTCACCCGCGCCGTTGGCGTCCAGGACCAGCTGGAGCTCGCCTGCAGCGTCTTCGACATCCAGCCCGGCGACAGCTGGCTGCTGTGCAGCGACGGCCTTACCCGCACGGCCGAAGACCACGAGATCCGCGATGTGCTGACGCACAGCGACCCCTATCAGGTGGTGCGCAGCCTGGTCCATCTGGGCCTGACACGCGGCGCACCCGACAACATCACCGCCATCGTCATCAAGGCGAGCGAGCCCGTCTCATGGACCTGAACATTCCCGGTTTCGACATCGACAGGGTGATTGGCGAAGGCGCCATGGCCACCGTCTACCTGGCACTGCAACGTTCCCTCGAGCGCAAGGTGGCATTGAAGATCATGGCCCCGGCGCTGGCGGCCGACGCCTCGTTCTGCGAGCGTTTCCTGCGCGAGGGCAAGACCCTGGCGCGCCTGGCGCACCCGCATATCGTCACCGTGCACGACATCGGCAACATCGGCGAACACTACTACATGGCCATGGAGTACCTGCCCAACGGTACCCTGCGCGAGCGCATCGCCACCGGCCTGAGCCCCGAGCAGGGCTTGCAGTACATCCGCCAGATCGCCTCGGCGTTGGGTTATGCCCATAGCCAGGGCTTGATCCACCGCGACGTGAAACCGGCCAACATCCTCTTTCGCGCCGACGGTACGGCGGTGCTGTCGGACTTCGGCATCGCCAAGTCACTCGATGACAGTACCCAGTTCACCCAGGTCGGCTTTGCCGTCGGTACGCCCAACTACATGAGCCCCGAGCAGGCGCGCGGTCTGGATATCGATGGCCGCGCCGACCTCTATGCGCTGGGCGTCGTGCTCTACGAAATACTGGTCGGCGAGCTGCCGTACATGGGCACCGACGCGCTGTCCACCGCCCTGGCACACCTGACTCAGCCACTGCCGGAGCTGCCGCTGCAGCACAGTCGTTATCAGACCCTGCTGCAACGCCTGCTGGCGAAGAACCCGGATGAGCGTTTCAACAATGCCGGAGAACTGCTGGCCGCGCTCGATATCCAGCCAGCACCGGATCCGGATGCCACCCTGATCCGCCCAGCGTTCACCCAGCAGGCCACGCTGGGCGCGCCCTCGACTAGCGAGCTGGGGGATCTGCAACCGGTATCCATCGAGATTCCACGCGGTACGCCGACCCCGGCTCCAACCGTGGCACCCGCAGCGACTGCCACTGCTGGCAGCGCAGCGGCACGACCATCCACTAGCAGCAAGAGTCCACGCATGGCGCTGCTGGCGGTTGCCGTAGCTGCCGCGCTGGGCCTGGGCGGGGGCACCTACTGGTGGCTCGGCCAGCCTTCCACTGTGGTGGCGGCAGATAGCTCGCCGCAAAGCACCGGCCAGGGCGCAGGTGCCGCGCCGCTGGCTGCCGACACAGGCGAGGCCGGCGAGCATCCGCTGCTCATGCCTGGCAAGACAACCCTCTACCAACGCATCCTGGCCAAACCCGGGGCGCAGCTGCTGAGCGCTCCGGGCGCCGCCACAGGCGAAGCGTTGCCGGCCTTCTCGGTGCTCTATGTGTACGCCCGACGCAGCCAGGACGGCCAATCCTGGTTGCAGGTCGGCGCAGCCAGCGATGGCCGGGTGCAAGGCTGGATCGCCGCCGAGCAGGCCAGCGACTGGAAGCAGAGCCTGGTACTCAAGTTCACCGAGCGCTCCGGGCGGGCGCCGGTGCTGTTCATGCAACAGGCCTCGGACGTGGAGCGCCTGATCGACCGCACCAGCCTGGCTCGCGAACAACTGCTACAGGCGCAGAACGACCCCGAACAGGTACCGCATGTTGTGGCACTGGAGCCGACGAGCAGTGCGGTTCCGCAGGACCAGTTCTACCTGATGCCGATCTTCGACTTCCGCGAGGCCTTCGACGCCGAGGGCCAGCTGGTGCAGTTGCTCAACATCGCCTCGATCGATCCCGGCAGCGCCGCCCAGGGCTCCGTGGAAAAGCCGCCCGCTGCCAACGACTCGGGGTTCCGTACCGGCATCGTGCTGGTGGTCGACACCTCGGTATCGATGCAGCCCTACATCGACCGCGTGCGCCAGGTGGTCAGCGAACTGCAGAGCCAACTGCAGGCGCGCGGCGAGCTGGATAACGTCAGCTTCGGCCTGGTCGGCTATCGCAACAGCACGGCGCGTACCCCGGGTCTGCAATACCTGAGCAAGACCCTGGTCAGCCTGCAGGAAGGCAGTGATCCACAGCGTTTCCTGCGTGCAGCCGAGCAAGTGCAGGCGACCACGGTATCCAGCCATTCCTTCAACGAAGATGCGTTCGCCGGTGTCATGCAGGCCGTCGAAGGCATGGATTGGTCGAGTTATGGCGGGCGCCTGATCCTGCTGGTCAGCGATGCCGGCGCGCTGCGCAAGAACGACCCCTTCAGCAGCACCCAGATGAACGAGGCCGAGGTGCGCCAGGCGGCTCTGAGCAAGCAGATCAAGATCTTTGCCCTGCACCTGCGCACTCCGGCCGGCAAGACCAACCACGCCTCGGCGGAGCAGCAGTATCGCGTGCTGACGGCCGACAGCAACCCGCAGATCGGCGACCTCTATGTGTCGGTGCCGGGCGGCGATGTCCAGGCCTTCGGCGAGCGCGTGCGCGAGATCGGCTCGACCTTCGCCCAACTGGCGCAGCAGGTTCGCGCACAGCAAGCGCCAGTGCCCCCACAGCTGTTCGGTGGCACCAACCTGACGGCCAAATCGCAGGCTATCGGCTACGCCATGCACATGGATTTTCTCGGCCGCCGCAGCGCCAGTCAGGCGCCGCAGTTAGTGAGCGCCTGGACCGCCGACCGCGACCTGAGCAACCCGAGCCTGCCGACACTACAGGTGTGCGTGATGCTGACCAAGCTGCAGCTCAACGACCTGCAGCAGTCGCTCAAGCTGATCGTCGACGCCGCACGCAAGACCAAGACCTCACCCGCCGACTTCTTCAGCGAGATCGCCAGTGCCAGCGCCTATATGAGTCGCGACCCAGCGGCGCTGCGCCAGGGCGCCAACCTGGCGCAGAGCGGCGTGCTTGGCGAATACCTCGACGGTCTGCCGTATCGCAGCAAGGCGCTGAGCATGACCCAGGACCTCTGGTTGTCGCTGTCGGTGGCCGAGCAGGAGGACTTCATCGACGAGCTGGAGTCGAAGATTCGCCTTTACGAAACCTTCCACAACGACATGGCCAACTGGGTGCGCTTCGGCAATGCCGAGCCGGGCGACGCCCTGTACCGTGTACCGCTGTCGACGCTGCCATGATGATTCGCCTACAGCAGGTCCTCAAGCAACGTGGCCAGGGCGCGCAGCGCTACAGCCTGGCCATCGAGCAGTTGCAGCTGGAGGCCGGCGCGCGGGTGGCACTGGTTGGCCCCAGCGGTTGCGGCAAGAGCACGCTGCTCGACCTGCTGGCCCTGGTGCTGGCACCGGATGCCGCCGAGACCTTCGACCTGGAGCTGGCCGGAGCTGTCAGCGATATCGTCGGATTGTGGCGGCAGGGCCGGCACGACCAGCTGGCCCAGCTACGCAGCCAGCACCTGGGTTACGTGCTGCAGGCGGGCGGGCTGCTCGGTTTTCTCGATGTGCGCAGCAATATCGCTCTGCCCAGGCAATTGCTCGGGATGGCAGACAGCGGCCAGGTACTGCGTCTGGCACAGGCGCTGGATGTGCAGGAGCAGTTGGACAAGTATCCCGCGCAGTTGTCGATCGGCCAGCGCCAGCGCGTCAGCTGTGCCCGTGCGCTGGCTCACGGACCGCAGTTGTTGCTGGCCGACGAACCCACTGCGGCGCTGGACCCGCTCAATGCCGAGCGGGTCATGCAACTGCTGCTCGCTCAGGCCGAGGAGACCGGCGCGACCTGCGTGGTGGCGACTCACGACGAGGCGCTGGCGCAGCGCGCCGGCCTGACCATCCTACGCATGAGCTGTCGGCGCGATGCCGACGGCGGTGTCAGCGCCCATCTGGAGCAGGCCGCCTGATGCGCCCGCTGCTGATCGCCGGCCTGGCCTGGCAGGACTATCGCCGCGAGGCGCGCCTGTCGGCGTGCAGCGTGCTGGCCCTGGTGGCGGTGATCGCGCCGCTGCTGGTGCTGTTCGGCCTCAAGCATGGCCTGGTCGGCAGCCTCACCGAACGCCTGCAACGTGATCCTGCGGTGCGCGAGATCATCCCGCTGGGCGGTACGCGCCTGCAGGCAGACTTCATCGAAGCACTGGGCCAACGCGAGGATGTCGCCTTCGCCATCCCCCGTACCCGACAGATCGCCGCCACCAGCGAATTGCAGGTAGCTCCAGGGGAGGTTCGGGTGAACGTGGAGATGCTGCCGACGGCGGTCGGCGATCCGTTGCTGCTGGGTCTGCCGATGCCGCAGACGCTGCAGCAGGTGGTGCTCAGCCATACCGCTGCCGAGAAGCTTGGGGTGACGCCGGGCAGCCAGTTACTGGCTCGCTTCGGCCGCCAGCACGGCAGTGTGCTGCAGTGGCAGCAGACCACCCTGCAAGTGCTGGCGGTGCTGCCGCTGGCGGCCTTCGAGCGCGACGCACTGTTCGCGCAGGCGGCGCTGCTGGAGGCCGTCGAGAATTACCGCGACGGCCTGGCAGTGACCGCATTGGGCTGGCCGGGCGCGACGGCGACGCAAGCACCACGCATCTATCCCGGTTTTCGTCTGTACGCGCGCGCGCTGGATGACGTCGAACCGCTGCGCCAGTACCTGGCCGCGCAGCAGGTGCAGGTCGTTACCCAGGCAGCGCAGATCGCACAAGTGCAGGCACTGAGCCGCAACCTCGATTTGCTGTTCTGGCTGATCACCACCCTGGCTCTGGGCGGCGCGGTGGCGGCCACCAGTGCCGGCGCCCTGGCCGCCGTCGAGCGCAAGCAACGTGAACTGGCAGTGCTGCGTCTGCTTGGCTTCGGCAGCGGCGCGCTGCTGCTGTTCGTGATCCTCCAGGCGCTGTACAGCGGCCTGTTCGCCAGCGTCCTGTCGGCCCTGCTGTACCGACTGGCGGAGGGCGGTCTCAACCATCTTTTCGTGCAGGTGCCAGGCGATTACGCCAGTCGCCTGCTGCCCAAGCATTACCTGGTGGCCCTTGCTGCCGTTCTGCTGGCCAGCGCTCTTGCCGCTGCGCTGGGCGGCCGGCGCGTGGCCCGGATCGACGCCTCTCAAGGAATTCGTGATGTCTGACAGTCGTTTCGCTCCCTCTGCCCTGATACTCGCCACACTTGCGCTGGCGGCCTGCTCGCCAGCCGATGAGCCGCCAGCGGCGAGCAAAGCCGCCACACCTGCGCAGTCAGAGGCCGAGGCGCCACGCGAACTCGATGCGGAGCAATTGGCCAGACTGGATAACCCCAAACCTTTACCAGGCGACGTCATCCTGCCACTGCCCTGTGGCGGCGAGATGGTCTTCCGTCACGTCTATGTGCTCACCCAGGGCAGCCTGGACGACCGTGAAGTCAGCCTGGGCTATCCGTTCAGCGAAGGTGAGGCCGGCTACAAGCAATCCTTCATATCCGGTTATCGCCGCGACTTCATCAACGGCCAGTTCAGCCTGCAGGACCTGGCGCCGCAGTGGCAGAAACAGATCACCGAACACTTGCCCAGGATCGACGCGGACAGCCCGCTGAAACCGATGATGTATTTCATCGGCAAGTACGAGGTGACTGCCCGTCAGTACGCTCAGGTCATGGCCCAGGCTCAGGCACTGGCCAGTGGCGAGCCGGCACCTGAATGTGTACCCCTCACCAGCGCGGCAGGGCGGCTGCCGCAGGTCAAACTGTCGCGTTTCGAGGCCGAACGTTTTGCTGCGGTCTACAGCGCCTGGCTGCTGACCAATCACCGAGACCTGTTACCCGTGAGCGGCAGAGGCAGCAAGGCGGAGGAAGGCGGCGCGGCCTTCGTCCGTCTGCCCACCGAAGTGGAATGGGAGTTCGCCGCCCGGGGCGGCTCGCAAGTCAGTCGTCAGGAGCTTGAGGCGCGGCTGTTCCCGCGTCCGATCGAGGGCAGTGACGATGATGGCCCGTTGGCTAACTGGGCCGTGTTCAACCAGGTGGCAGGCGGTACCGGTCAGGCACCCCGACTGATGCCGATCGGCACCAAGCAGGCCAACCCGTTGGGGCTGTTCGACGTGATCGGTAACGCCGCCGAGATGGTGCAGGAGTCCTTCCAACTGGTCAGTGCCGGGCGCCGCCAGGGCACTTATGGCGGCTTCGTGGTCAAGGGCGGCAACTACCTGGAAGGCGAGGGCACGCTGTTCACCGGCATGCGCCGCGAGTACCCGCTGTTCGGTGCCGATGGTAGCGAGCAACGTAACGAAACCACCGGCTTTCGTGTGGCCATCGGCGCCCTGTCCGCTCCGCGCTCGCGCTACGAAGAGCTGTTCGCTCAATGGCAGAAACAGGGACGCCTGGCTGGGCTGACCGATGATATCGGCGATGCCGAGGACCCGACCCAACGCCTGGACAGCATCATCGCCAGCGCCACCGACCCACGCCTGCAAGCCGAACTCGGGCTGGTCAACGAAGAGCTCAAGCGCAATGTCTCGCTGATCGCCCGCCAGCGCGAAGAGGCCGCTGGCAACCTGATCCAGTCTGCCGCCCTGGTTGCTGAAACCATCAACAACTACAACATCCGCCTGACCAACCTGCGCCAGAGCCAACGCCAGGCGCAGCAGAACAATGATGCCGCCTCGGCGCAGATCTTCGCTGGCGCCATCGAGAATGGCACCAAGGCGCTCAACGGCGCTGTGGCGATCTATATCGACAACATGGCCAGCGGTACCCGTTACACCAACGCGGTGATCCAGGCGCAGTTCCAGCGCATCAAGGAAGAGCTCGCGCGCAAACCCGTGATCGGTAACAGCCTGGTCAACCGCGCCACGATGTTCGTCAATCACGTGGCCCTGTACCGCGCCCAACAGCGGGCCGATTCGGCCGAGATTCTCAAGCAGTTGCTGGAAACGCAAACGGTGCCGCAGCCGTGAGCGTGATCAGCCGTTCCACAAACATCAATCCACCACCAGCAGAGAAAGCCTAGCTATGCGTCCATCCAAACCGCACCTCACCTCGCAACCTCGTAGCCGCGTTCTGACACTCGCCGCTATCGGTTTTACCTCGATGACAGTACTGATCAGCGGCTGCTCCACCTCCGCGGTCAACCGTGTCGGTAAAACCACCGAGGTCACCTATTACCCAAGTTGCTACCAACCCGTTCAGCACCTGCGTGATACCGACTCCAACATGACGCGCTCCATCGCTACCGGCGCCGTGCTCGGTGCGGTCGGCGGCGCCCTGACCGGCGCGTTGACCGCCGACAAGGAAGATCGCAAGCGCAATGCTGCCATCGGCGCCGCCGGTGGTGCCCTGGTCGGCGGCGCAGCGGCCTACTACACGTCCAAGCAACAGCAGATCAGCGACGACCGTCAGCGCATCGGCTCCTATTCCACCGACATCAATGCCAGTGCCAGCACCTTCGACCGCAGCATCGCCTACGCCGAAGCCTCGCAGAGCTGCTACCAGAAGGAGTTCACCAGCCTGCTGGAGCAGCGTAAGTCCGGTGCGATCAACGATGCAGAAGGGCGCAAGCGCCTGGCCGAAATCATTGCCGGGCTGAACGAGTCCAACAACCTGATCACCGCCGTCAACGGTAAGGCTGGTGAGAACCTGAGCAACTACACCCAGGCTTACGAGGCTGACCTGAAGAACGTCGGCGTCGAGCGCGCCGAAGTGACCACGGTCGCCAAGGCCCCTGCCAATAAGCCGGCCAAGCAGTCCAAGGTGCCCACCGAAGCGGTCAGTACCGAGCGCGTTCTGCAACAAGCCGAAGCCAAGCAAACCAAAAGCCAACAGGTGGCTGTAGCGGGTAGCAACCAGGTCAACAGCATGTGCAGCAACCCGGATATGGGCGACTGGGCACCGATTCCCTGCCCGAACGTCTGAGTCCTTCTGGATGATTGACTGACCGAACGCTCCGCTGGTCCGCCCTTTCCGGGCGGACCAGCAGGCCGTTGAAAAACGTTGGCGAGGCAGCCAGCGCAATACCGATGGCGGCCCCGCAAAAACAGGCGAAAAACGGACTGGGCTCGCACGCGAGTTTACGAGCTGTAAATGAGCATTTTGACTGGGCTCGCATCCGAGCCTGTTTTTAACGCAGCGATGGCAACGCAGGTAGTTTTTCAACAACCTGCTAGCGGCTATCGGAATTTCTACCAAGGAGGGCAAATGTCCGACTACCTGATCGGGTTGAGAAACACCCCTTCACAGATCATGGCGCGGCAACGCATCGAAGCCATGATCGACCTGCGCAAACTCTACACAGCCATCGATGCCGACCCCGCCATCTCCGGTGCAGGGGTGGTGTACATCGACGCCAATTTCAACGTGGTGACCCTACGCGAGTTCACCCCGATCTGCAGCATCAGGCCCAAGCGCATCATCATTCGTGAAGCCCAGCGCAATGTCTCGCCGCAGCAGTTCGCCCAGCAGGTGCAGTCCAACCCGCGCGAGTCGCGGCTGGTGGCCGAGAGCGTCAACACCAGCCTGGCTTGCGCCGGCGCGGTGCTGGGTTGGATCGCGATTATCGGCGGTACGGCCATCGTGCCCTTCACGGGTGGGGCGAGTCTGGTGATTACGACACTGGGTGTAGCGGCCGCATCGGCGAGCTCCGTGCAATGCATGGCCGGTGCTGCGCGAGTCTATACCGAAGTGAACAACCCGGAAGCACTCGATAGACTGGACAACGAGCAGTGGTATCAGAACGTATCCAGAGCACTGGATGTCATTTCTCTGGGTGGCGTAGCCGGGGCCGGAGCAACGATTTTACGTGTGATGAACATGCGCAAGGCCATGACCGGGCGCAGCTGGTACCAAAGCCTGAATGGCCTGAGCCGCCAGGAACGGCGTCGGTTGACCAGCGAGATCCTGGAAAACCGCAACCCGGCACTCACGCCGGCGCTTCGCAAAGCCCTGCAGAGTAGCGGCGAGCTTCCAAAACGCTTCAGCACCAGTGAAATTTCGTCGACATTGGCGATCAATATCAGAGATGCGCTGGGTGCCGGGATCAGCTTGCTCGGTAGCAGCATGGTGCAGACCTATGCCATCGGCCTTTACGAGGAGCTAGCGGAGTGAACCAGGGACTCGATTTCCTCACGATATTGCGTCGACATTTCCCGGTATTCATCTGTGCTTTCTTCCTGGCGCTGTTCTCTCTGGCAATCAGCCAAATACTTCTGCTCGAGGTCTATCCGCCTAGCCTGGAAGACTATGGCATCCACATGATGCTGGGCAGCACGGGAATATCGCTCTACCTGTGTGCAGCCAATCTTTTGGTGATTCGCGGCCGCCCCTGGGCTGTGTGGCTGATCGTGGCAGCCATGGCCGCCTGCATACTGGTGATCATCGCGCATTGGGGCAGGCGCGCACCCGACCTGCTGTATTTCATCGGCCTGCTGCTGTCGTTGAGTACCCTGCTGACGCTCAACAGCAAACGCTACCGCACCATGCTGACGGCCATGGTGGAAGTACGTGGTCAGCGCGCGGCGTGGCGCACACACAACAGAAAACGGAGGTAGTTGGGATACTCGAAAAAGACCAATAACGCTGAGTCGGGTGCCCCAAGTAACTGCCACTTGATTGATCTTGTTGATCATCGCTGCGTTGCTGAGCCTCGCCGGTCCTACTCGAGCATGACCAAGCTGGAAACTACGTTGACGATGGCCGGTTATAGATCCTCTTCCGCGACCATCCGCACCTGCCTCGCATCCAGCGCATAGGCCGCATCCGCCAGCTCGTTGCTGATTGGCTCGACCTTGAGGGTGCCACTGACCCAGAGCGGAGCGTAGATGTCTTCCAACTCGATGCCTTTGGGGTAGCGCACCAACACCAACTGGTTCGGCGGCGGTGGCGGCACGTGGATGCAAGCGCCGGGATAAGGGACCAGGAAGAACAGCGTGCTGCGGCCTTCGGCGTCGGTTTCCAAGGGCACGGGGTAACCGCCGAGGCGGACTTGCTTGCCGTCGAATGCGGCCACGGTTTTCGCCGAATACATCACCGCCGGCAGGTCCTTGGCTTGCTGCTTCAGGCCGCCGGGGTTGTAGAAGTCGCTGCTCTGCTCCGGGGTGTCGTGGCTGATTTCCGGCATGTTTTCCAGGGCCTGACGATCCTCTTCCGGCATCAGCTGCAACCAGTCGGTTTCGGGGAGTTCGGCGCGGGCGAGGCCGCAGAGTAGCAGCAGGGGCAACAACCAGTAGCGCATCGGCACACTCGTTCGGTAGGAGGAGGTAACGGGCTGACGGCTATCGGCTGGGCGACCTGTCAGTCCTTCTTGGCGATCATGCCGTAGATTACCAGCAAGATAATCGCACCGATCACCGCGCCGATAAAACCGGCCGCCTCGCCGGCTTCGTAGATGCCCAGCGCCTGGCCGCCGTAGGTTGCAGCGATGGCGCCACCGATGCCGAGCAGGATGGTCATGATCCAGCCCATGCTGTCGTTGCCCGGTTTAAGAAAGCGTGCGATCAAGCCGACGATCAGCCCGATAAAGATGGTGCCGATAATGCCCATGACGAATCTCCTGGCGGTCGATAAGAGTGAACCTTCTGAGACCGCCAGGTGGCGTCTCCGTTCGTCTCTCGTGCCGGAGGCTGGGACTGAGCGCGGCGCCGCTACTCCTCGGTGGATGGCGGTGCGACGCCATAGCGGCGGTAGATCGCGACTATCTCGCCGCTCTCGCGCATGCGCCGCAACTCATGCGCCAAGCGATCGTAGATCGCCTGTTTCTGCCCCCGATAGAGGCGTAACGAGGCGCCGTAATAATTGCCGATGGATTGATCGTACTGGTAGTCGGCATAGTGGTAGTCGCTGAAACCGATCTTGTGGAATTGCGCCTCGATGGCCTCGCGGTCGAGCACCGCCAGCGCGTCCAGGCGTCCGGCGCGAAACATCCCGGCCAACACATGATCGTCGGTCGCCAGCACCTTGCTGATCAGGCCGTCGCCGTCGAAGGGGTCGAAGTAGGCGGTGCCGCGCTTGGCGCCGATCACGCCTTCGCGCAAGTCGGCGTAGCTGCGCAGGCTGGCTTCGCGGCCGGGTTTGACGATAAAGCGGATGCTTTTGCGCTGGATGCCGATGGCCGGTAGGAAGTGCACAAAGGCCTTGCGCTCATCGGTGAAGAGCACCCGCGGCACCAGATCGATACGCCCTGATTTGAGGTCTTCGAGACTGCGCACGAAAGGCGCGTAACGCCATTCGATACGTGCGCCGACGCGCTGCGCGGCAGTGTTGAGGATGGTGATCAGGGGGCCATTGGGCTCGTTATCGAGCGCCTGCATTTCCGGCGGTCGCTCGCGGTAATCGGCGCGCAACAGCAGTTCGGCGTGGCTAGCAGGCGCCAGCAATAACAGACACAGCAATAGCAGGTACTTCATGACTCGGCTCTTGTGTATGGCCCATGCGCAAAAGCTTAGTCATGAATTGGCCCGCGGGTGCTCAGCTCTTGGCGATCAGCGCTTCGACCGCGGCGATCTGCCGGTCCAGGGTGGCGCGATCGGCGCAGCGCAGGGTGGCGTGACCGACCTTGCGGCCGACCTTGAAGGCCTTGCCGTAGTGGTGCAGGTGGCAATCGTCGATGGCTATCACCTGATCCACCGGCGGTACTTCGCCGATGAAATTGAGCATCGCGCTCTCGCCGACCTTGGCGGTCGAACCCAACGGCAGACCGGCGACGGCGCGCAGGTGGTTCTCGAACTGGCTGCACTCGGCGCCTTCGATGGTCCAGTGCCCGGAGTTGTGCACGCGCGGGGCGATCTCGTTGGCCTTGAGGCCGCCATCGACTTCGAAGAACTCGAACGCCAGCACGCCGACATAATCGAGCTTTTGCAGCACGCGACCGACGTAGTCCTCGGCCAGCGTCTGCAACGGATGCTCGCTGCTGGCGATGGACAAGGCGAGGATGCCGCTGTCGTGGCGGTTGTGCACCAGCGGGTAGAAGCGCGTCTCGCCATCGCGGCCGCGCACGGCGACCAGTGAAACTTCACCGGTAAAGGGCACGAAACCTTCGAGGATGCAGGGCACGCTGCCCAGCTCGGCGAAGGCGCCGGTCACGTCTGCAGGCGCACGCAACACCTTCTGACCCTTGCCGTCGTAACCCAGGGTGCGGGTCTTCATCACCGCCGGCAGGCCGATGGACGCGACGGCGGCGTCGAGGTCGGCTTGCGACTGGATATCGGCGAACTCGGGGGTGGGGATGCCGAGGTCCTTGAACATCGACTTCTCGAACCAACGGTCGCGGGCGATGCGCAGCGATTCGGCGCAGGGGTAGACCGGTACGAACTGCGAGAGGAAGGCCACGGTCTCGGCCGGCACGCTCTCGAACTCGAAGGTCACCAGATCGACCTCATCGGCCAGCTGACGCAGGTGATCCTGATCGCCGTAGTCGGCGCGGATATGCTCGCCGAGGGCCTGGGCGCAGGCGTCCGGCGCCGGGTCGAGGAAGGCGAAGTTCATCCCCAGGGGCGTGCCCGCCAAAGCCAACATGCGACCGAGCTGACCGCCACCGATTACACCGATTTTCATGCTTCTACCTCTTTAACAGGCCGTTGAAAAACGTAGGCGAGGCAGGCAAGACAAGGCAAAAACAGGC
>NZ_CAMPHN010000005.1 GCF_946885885.1 uncultured Pseudomonas sp. | reverse complement strand
TGCCTTGCCTCGCGCTAAAACAGGCTCCGGCGCGGTCGCGATGAAACGGCAACAGCCCCTAGGATGAATGCTGGCCGCGTTCTACAATCGACGCCCCGCTGTTTCGAAGCACCTCGAATGCCTATTTGCTCCATACATCCGCTGCCTTATCGTGCCGATCCCGGCTTTTATTTCGGCGCCATCAGTCGCGCACCCGGCGCGGTCCTGCTGGATGCCGGGCGCCCTGCCGCACAACGTGGCCGCTATGACCTGATCAGCGCCTGGCCGTTGGCCGAACTGACGCCTGAGCAGGACGAAACGGGGACGGACTTTCTCCAGCGCCTGCGCGCCAGCCTGAATGGGCTGGGCGAAGCCGAAACGCCAGCCGAGGTCGAGCTACCCTTTGCCGGCGGTTTGATCGGTTATCTGGGCTACGACTTCGGCCGCCGCCTGGAGCATCTGCCACAGGCGTCCGTCGACGACCTGGACTTGGCCGATGCGCGCTTCGGCCTGTACCCCTGGGCCTTGATCAGCGACCACCTGCTGGGCACCAGCCAATTGCTGTTCCACCCCCGGCTCGACGAGGCTGAACGCGAGCGTCTGTGCACATTGTTCGAACAGGTACAGCCGAGCGCCGCCCAACCGTTCGAATTGCTCGAGGCTTTTCGCGCCGATCTCAATGCCGACTGTTACCGCCAAGCCCTCGAGCGTATCCAGGCTTATATCCAGGCCGGCGATTGCTACCAGGTGAATTTCTCTCAACGCTTCCGGGCCCCCTACCGGGGCGATTCATGGACGGCCTATCAGGCCTTGCGCGCCGCCTGCCCCACGCCCTTTTCCGGTTACCAGACATTGCCCGACGGCGCGATCATCAGCCTGTCGCCCGAACGCTTTCTGCAGGTCAGCCGCGGTCAGGTGGAAACCCGCCCGATCAAAGGCACTCGACCGCGCGACAGCGACCCCGCACGCGACGCCGACTATGCCGCCGACCTGCTGAGCAGCCTGAAGGATCGCGCGGAAAACCTGATGATCGTCGATTTGCTGCGCAACGACCTGGGGCGCAGCTGCGCCATCGGCTCGGTGCGCGTACCCGAGCTGTTCGCCCTCGAGAGTTATCCGAATGTCCACCACCTGGTCAGCTCGGTGACCGGCGAACTGGCTCCGGGTAAAGACGCCCTGGATCTGATCGCCGGCAGCTTCCCCGGCGGCTCGATCACCGGCGCGCCGAAGATCCGCGCCATGCAGATCATCGACGAACTGGAACCCACGCGCCGGGCGCTCTATTGCGGCTCGCTGCTGTACCTGGACGTGCGCGGCGAAATGGACAGCTCGATCGCCATCCGCAGCCTATTGGCCAAGAACGGCCAGCTCAGTTGCTGGGGCGGTGGCGGGATAGTCGCTGACTCGGACTGGCAAGCGGAATACCAGGAGTCCATCACCAAGGTGAAAGTGCTGCTGGAGACCTTGGAAAGGTTCTGCACATGATGCAAAAAGGCCCGCAACGAAGTGCGGGCCTTTTCGATTGCGCCGAGCCTTTACAGGCTCAGTTGGCGATTGGACGCCTTGAGGAACTCGCGCTTGAGGTCTTCGTAGGTGTGCACCGCCGGGAACTGCGGGAACTCGCGAATCACGTTGTCCGGCGCATGGAACAAAATGCCGGCGTGGGCTTCGCTGAGCATGGTGGTGTCGTTGTATGAGTCGCCGGCGGCGATCACCCGGTAGTACAGGCTCTTGAGCGCGATCACCGACTGACGCTTGGGGTCTTTCTGGCGCAGTTGGTAGCTGACCACGCGGTCGCTTTCATCGGTGATCAGCTTGTGGCAGAGCAGCGTCGGAAAGCCCAGCTGGCGCATCAGCGGCTGAGAGAACTCATAGAAGGTGTCGGAGAGGATCACCACCTGAAAGCGCTCGCGCAGCCAGTCGACGAATTCCACGGCGCCGTCCAGCGGCTTGAGGGTGGCGATCACCTCTTGAATATCGGCCAACTTCAAACCGTACTCGTCGAGAATACGCAGGCGCTGCTGCATCAATACGTCGTAATCAGGAATATCCCGAGTGGTCGCTTTCAGCGATTCGATGCCGGTTTTTTCCGCGAAGGCGATCCAGATTTCCGGGACCAAAACGCCTTCCAAATCGAGACATGCGATTTCCACAGGGCACTCCTAGAGTTCGACTGAAAAAGAAGGCGGCACTCTAGCCGCTCGCCCACGGTGGCGCAACGCACCGCTTATACCCAAAGCTATGGGTTGCCTGGGAACTTCGTTATTTAGCCGCATAAGATGTATTTGCTACTATCCCGCCCACAGAGCGCAAAGCGCCATATTAAGCAGGATATAGCCCGATGAGCCTTCCATTAGATGTAGCCGAACTGGCCACCAGTTACGCCAGCAAATCGCCCCAGGACATTCTCAAACTCGCCTTCGAGCATTTTGGCGACGACCTGTGGATTTCCTTCAGTGGCGCCGAAGATGTGGTGCTGGTCGATATGGCCTGGAAACTGAACAAGAACGTCAAGGTATTCAGCCTCGATACCGGGCGCCTGCATCCGGAGACCTACCGTTTTATCGAGCAGGTGCGCGAGCACTACGGCATCGCCATCGAGGTGCTCTCCCCCGACGCCGATGCGCTGCAAGCCATGGTCAAGGAAAAAGGCCTGTTCAGCTTCTACAAGGACGGCCACGGCGAGTGCTGCGGGATTCGCAAAACCGCCCCCCTGCGCCGCAAGTTGAGCAGCGTCAGCGCCTGGGCCACCGGTCAGCGCCGCGATCAGAGCCCCGGCACCCGCAGTCAGGTCGCGGTACTGGAAATCGACGGCGCGTTCTCGACGCCGGAACGGCCGTTGTACAAGTTCAATCCGCTGGCGCAGATGAGCAGCGAGGAGGTCTGGGCCTATATCCGTATGCTCGAACTGCCTTACAACCCACTGCACGAACGCGGCTTCATCAGCATCGGTTGCGAGCCTTGCACCCGCCCTGTGCTGCCTAATCAGCACGAGCGCGAAGGCCGCTGGTGGTGGGAAGAAGCCACGCAAAAGGAATGCGGCCTGCACGCCGGCAATCTGATAGCGAAAAACTGAACCCAGTGATGCAAAAGCCCGGCTCACCGGGCTTTTGCATATGACCATCCCGCCTTAATGAATCGGCAGTTCAATGCCCTGGAACAACTCTTCCAGCTCGGATTTGTTATGGCACTGCACGGCCTTGGCCAGCATGTCGCGGGTCAAGTGCGGGGCGAACTTCTCGATGAAGTCGCACATGAAGCCGCGCAGGAAAGTGCCACGGCGGAAGCCGATTTTGGTCACGCTCGGCTCGAACAACTCGCTGGCATCGAGCACCACCAGATCGGGGTCGAGCTTGGCGTCCACGGCCATCCTGGCCACGATGCCGACCCCCAGTCCCAAGCGCACATAGGTCTTGATCACATCGGCGTCGGCGGCGGTGAACACCACCTTGGGCGTCAGGCCGCGATGGCTGAAGGCTTCGTCCAGCTTGGAGCGCCCGGTGAAGCCGAACACATAGGTGACGATCGAATACTCGGCCAGGGCCTCCAGGGTCAGCTTCGGCAACTTGCTCAGCGGATGCCCCTGGGGTACCACCACGCAGCGGTTCCAGCGGTAGCACGGCATCATCACCAGGTCGTTGAACAGCTCCAGGCCTTCGGTGGCGATGGCGAAATCCACGGTACCATCGGCCGCCATCTCGGCGATTTGCATGGGCGTGCCCTGATGCATGTGCAGGGCGACGTCGGGATATTGCTTGATAAAGGCGCCGATTACCGGTGGCAAGGCATAGCGCGCCTGGGTGTGGGTGGTGGCGATGGACAGCGTGCCCTTCTTCTCGTTGGAGAACTCTTGGGCGATCTGCTTGATGCTTTCGACCTTGCGCAGGATTTCTCCGGCAGTGGTGATAATCCGCTCCCCGGCGGGTGTTACGCGGGTCAGATGCTTACCGCTGCGGGCGAAGACCTCGACGCCAAGTTCATCCTCGAGTAGGCGAATCTGTTTGCTGATGCCAGGCTGCGAGGTGTAGAGACTTTGTGCCGTGGCGGAAACATTGAGGTCGTGATGCGCGACTTCCCAGATGTAGCGCAATTGCTGGAGTTTCATAGAAATCCCTCAAACCGATGGGCAATCGTTCAATCGACGATTGGTCATATAACCATATTTATGGTTTAGCGATTAAATCTAGACGAATTGTTCTTATACCCCATTGCTCGATTCAAAGCTCGCCGCGACTGCGGTGCTGAAGCATCGGCACCAAATACACAGGCACTTCGGACAATTGAACCAAGCGACCAGCCGTGCGCCCCAATGGAATATCCCATTCGGTGCCATGACTGTGACTACCTACGACTAGCAGATCCACCCCAAGTTTCTGCGCCTCTTCGAGAATCGCTACCGGCGGATCCCCATGCACCACTCTCACCGCACGGATCAGGTCGCGCTCGTGCACGGTTTCGCCCAATTCGTCGCTGAAACCTTCGAGCACCCGCTGTTCGATGCTCGCCATCACCGTGCTCAAGCCTTTACTGCGTAACTCTTGCAAGCGCTCTTCATCCAGGTAGGTCTGCAACACCGATTCGGCGAACAGGCCCATGGGTTCGACCGCATGCACCACATACAAGCCGGCGTTGAACGCTCGGGCCAAGGACAGTGCATGCTGAAGCACATAGGGCGAATAAAGACCTAAATCGGTGGCATAGAGAATCGAGCTAATCATGGGCCCTCCTCGACAGCCTGTTGGCGGTCTACTCTGAGCTTAGCAGCACCTGCAAAAAGTCAACAAAAACACCGCCATTTAGGACCAAAGGATATATAGCTGATCGCCAATTACAGCAGCGGCTCATTGCTGATGCCGTGTGGCACATGTCCGGTCGTCACCACCCCGCAGGCTTTTTCGCAGTGCCCCGTCTGGTCGTCGAAAAATACATCTGCACCAAAGGTTTCCAGAATCGCGGCCTTCTCCAACCCGCCGAGGAAAAATGATTCGTCCAAGCGGATATTCCATTCGCGCAGGGTGCGGATCACCCGCTCATGGGCTGGCGCCGAACGCGCCGTGACCAGCGCGGTACGAATTGGACAAGCGTCTTCGGGGAATTCCTGCTGCAAGCGATGCAAGGCCGCGAGGAACGGCTTGAACGGTCCGCCGCCGAGCAACTGGCGGGCCGACTCGCGCTCGTGGCTCTGAAAGGCCTCCAGGCCGGCTTGCTGATAAACCCGCTCGGATTCATCGGAAAACAGCACAGCATCGCCGTCGAAGGCGATCCGCAGCTCGGTGCTCGCCGCCCGCTGTGCGCCCCCGGAAAGGATGGTCGCCGCACCGAACCCCGAGCGCAACGCGCTGCGCACGTCTTCGGCATGGGTGGAGAGGAACAGATGACAACCGAAGGCCGCCAGATAAGGGTCGGGGCTGCGCCCGCCGACGAAGGCCGCGCGCGAAATGCCCAAACCGTAGTGCTGGATCGAGTTGAATGCGCGCAAACCGGTGTCGGCGCTATTGCGCGAAACCAGTATCACTTCCACGCGCGGCTGCCCCAACGTGGCGTTCAGACCCAGTAACTTCTCGACCAAGGGAAAAGCATCGCCGGGCATCAGGATCTCGTCCTCATGTTCGATCTGGTATTGACGGTAGGCCTCGACACCCTGGGTTTCGTAGACCAGGTGGCTCTCACGCAAATCGAACAATGCCCGCGAAGAAATCGCCAACACCAACTTGTCGCCCAATCCCTTGCTCATGCTGACCTCAGGCTGATTGATGACGCTGATCGAGAAAACGCAGCGCTTGATGCAAGGCTTGCATGCGCGGCAACTGGCGTCCCGCTTGCGCGGCAGCGGCAAGCGGCGCGGCGTAGATCGCCTGTAATTCCAAGGGACGCCGCTGGGCGAAATCGTGATACATGCTCGGCAGGTAGTCGGGCATGCGATCGGTTGCCGCCAAAAGCTTGGCGGCGTAGCCTTGCGGTAACTGATAGCCGCAAGCGGCAGCGCCATCGATCACCTCCTGCATCAGCGCCTCGATCAACGCACGGCTATCGGCATTGGCCATCAAGGCGCTGGTGTCGGCATCGAGCAGCACCGACAAGCCGTTATAGGGCACGTTCCACACCAGTTTCTGCCAGCGCGCCTGCTGCAAGTCGGCCATGGCAGTGGAATCCAATCCCGCGTCTTCGAACATCTGCGCGCCCTCTGCGAGCAGGTGCGAGCGGGCCGCAGGATCCTGCGCGGGCCCCGAGTGATAACCCAGATTGACGCCGCCATACGCCTGATGCTCGACCACCCCGGGCGCCGCACGGTGGACGCAGATAAAGCACAGCCCGCCCAGCAGGTGTAGCGAGTCGGGCAGCAGCGGCCGCAACGCCTCTTCGACCGCCAAGCCGTTTTGCAACAACAGGACCTTCGCTCCGGGAGCCGCGGCCTGGACGATCGCAGGCGCGAGCTCGGCATTGCTGGTGGTTTTCGCGCCGACCAACAGCCAGTCGCAGGGCGGCATATCCGCCGCCGACCGATAGGCGTTGACGTTTGCCAGATGCAAACTGCCGTGCACGCTGCTATTGAGCGTCAAGCCCTGTTCGACGACCGCGGCGTATTCGCTGCGCAGCAAGAAATGCACATCGAATCCGGCACGCGCCAGCATTACCCCATAAAAGCCGCCAATGGCACCCGTACCGATAATGCCGATACGTGGAGGTTGAGACACGGGCATCTGAAAAGCTCCTTAACCAGGCGGGCCATCACCGCGCCATGGCATCAATCGCATAGGTGGCGCGAACCTGTGGTACGACGCCGTAAATTTGACCACTGCCGTCATGTATGCGGACGCCCCGCCCATCGCTATTGGCCGCTCATACTGCCGGCAGAGCACATGCGCGCCCATTCAATAAATTTGGCGCGGGCTATGCATCAGTCAGCGGCAAGAGTGCCTGGCGTGCTTGGGCCGCGGCAAGCGCTGTCAATTTCTGTTCAACCGCTATACTGTCAGCAGTGATGTCGTTTTGATGTCATCGGGAGTCGGTAGTCATGCGTCGTTTCTTGCGTCATCCCAGCGATATGCCCGTGGAATTGGTGCTGCGTAAACAAGCAAGCATTCCCCGGCAACAACTGAACAATATCAGCCTCGGCGGTGTGGCGTGCATGTCTCAGTGCAGCTTTATCGACGGCAGCGAGGTCGACCTGCGTATCCCGCTTTTCGGCAAGCAGGCATGCTATCCGGGAATAGTGGCATGGTGCCGCAAAGAGACCGATCACTACCTGGTCGGCGTGGCCTTTATCGATGAAGACACGCTGTTTCGCGCGCGCATGGTCGAACAGGTTTGCCAGATCGAACATTACCGCTTGCAGCGCGAGCAGGAACTGGGGGAACAGCTGCCGATAGAAGCCGCCGCCCGGGAATGGATCGCGCAGCATGCCGCCGACTTCTCACAGGCCAGCTTCAGCTGACGGATCGATCGCCAACGGCCATATCCGCTTGATTTACCACGCCCTCCCCATTGTCTAGCCAGCCCTTAACGCGCTAAGGTTCGGCTTCCCCGTTGTGCCCATAATGCTGTGCTCCGCCACACGGGGAGCGCTGGCGGCCGGCACCCGTGACCTGACGACTGAACCGATGAAAAGCACGATGGCTGATTTACCGATCGACGACCTCAACGTTGCCTGCAACGAAACCCTGATCACCCCGGCGCAGCTCAAGCGTGAAATCCCGCTGACCGAAACCGCACTGCACACCGTGGCCGAAGGCCGTGAGGTGATCCGCAATATTCTCGATGGCAAAGACCACCGCCTGTTCGTCGTGGTCGGCCCCTGCTCGATCCACGATATCAAAGCGGCCCATGAGTATGCCGAACGCCTCAAGGGGCTCGCCGCGGAAGTCTCCGACAGCCTCTATCTGGTGATGCGCGTGTACTTCGAGAAGCCGCGCACCACCGTGGGCTGGAAAGGCCTGATCAACGACCCCTACCTGGACGACTCGTTCAAGATCCAGGATGGCCTGCATATCGGTCGCCAGTTGCTGCGCGACCTCGCGGAAATGGGCCTGCCGACCGCCACCGAAGCGCTCGATCCGATTTCCCCGCAATACCTGCAAGATCTGATCAGTTGGTCGGCGATCGGCGCACGCACCACCGAATCGCAAACACACCGCGAAATGGCCTCCGGCTTGTCCTCGGCCGTCGGTTTCAAGAACGGCACCGATGGCGGTCTGACCGTGGCGATCAACGCGCTGCAATCGGTCTCCAGCCCTCACCGTTTTCTCGGCATCAACCAGGAAGGCGGCGTTTCCATCGTCACCACCAAGGGCAACGCCTATGGCCATGTGGTGCTGCGCGGCGGTAACGGCAAACCGAACTACGATTCGGTCAGCGTTGCCGTTTGCGAGCAGGAACTGGCAAAAACCGGCATCCGCCCGAACATCATGGTCGACTGCAGCCACGCCAACTCCAACAAGGACCCGGCTCTGCAACCGTTGGTGATGGAGAACGTCGCCAACCAAATTCTCGAAGGCAATCAATCGATCGTCGGTTTGATGGTCGAAAGCCATTTGGGCTGGGGCAACCAATCGATCCCGAAAAATCTCGACGAACTGAAATACGGCGTTTCCGTAACCGACGCCTGCATCGATTGGGACAGCACCGAAAAAACCCTGCGCAGCATGCACGCCAAGCTCAAGGATGTATTACCAAAGCGGCGACGCGGCTAAAACGAACGCACATGAAAACGCCGGGTAGATGCCCGGCGTTTTTATTGGATTGGGGTTCGTAGCGGCGACTAACTTGGCAAGCCGCTGTGACGCTGACGCCGCTCCATATAGCGTTCGACATAGGAACACGAAGGAATGACTGTGTAGCCCAAACGGTCGGCATACTGCAAAGCATGCTCGGTCAAGGCCGCTGCAATACCGCGGCCGCGCAAGGAGTTGGGCACGAAAGTGCGGTAGATATCCAAGGTCTGCTTACCCAGATCCATATAGGCCAGGTAGGCACGATCACCGTCAATGGTGGTCTCGAATTGATGACCAGCCAGATCATGGTGAATGGATAATGCCTCGCTCATTGCAGTTCCTCTCGCACTCAAAACCGTACTTTGACTTGATCGATCTTTTCCAGGCGCAAGGACATCTGCGCACTGCCGTTACCCGCCTGGATACTGATATAAGCTTTGTCGTTGTCGACCCGGGTCAGCATGCCCTGGTAGTACATGCCATCATGGGTAATAAAGCGCAAGCGCTTGCCCACATGATCCGCCAAGCTGGCCACTCTGACAAACTCCTCTTGCCCACGCGGCGTCGCTACGGCAAGCGTATCAGATGCCATCTCATTTGCTACTTCGGCAATATCGGCCGCCGAACGCTTATTCGGATCGACCCAGGTAAACCCGAGCGGCTCGACCACTTGCTGGTTGACCAGTACCACTGGACGTAGCAAGGTCAGAACACCATCGGCCTCGTAAAATTGCAAGCCGTCCCAAACCAGACCTTCACTCGGATTGAGCTCGATGCGCAGCGATTGCGGGTCGTTCAGATAGCGCGCGTAGGCATCCAGCACGGGTTGATCCAGGGCTATGCGTTGGCTGCGAAAGACCTTATCGAACTGCTGCACAGCGGCCTGCAAATAGGTCTCGCGGTCCATGCTTTGCTTACCGGAGCAGTAGTCCTGCACCTTGCGCTGATACTGGTTGTCGCCGATCTCGACGGTTATCCGTTGGATCCGCGGCGGATTGGCCAGCAGATCGCCGGGCTTCTCCGACATATTGGCCACTGCCAAACTCACCCGCATCTCGCCCATATCGCGGGTGTCGGAGGTCAGGTTAAAGGTGAGTTGCTGCGCACCCGGCTGAAAGTGATAGGAAAATTCGCCATCGGTTTCGAAGGTGCGGTAGCCCATATCCAACAGCTCCACGGTGCCGATGGTGCGAACCTTGCCGCAGACCACTTCGCTCATGGCAGTGAAGACACTGCGTTCGGCCGGCGTATCGTATAGCTGCTGCATAAAGGGGCCATGAACATCGAGGGCCAAGCCCTTGAGGCTCACCGCCATTTGTTCGGGAAACTTGCCTTCGGCCAAGCGTTCTTTAAAGCGCAATAACTCGCCCAAACCGTCGAATTTCAATTCGGCATGCTCGATGCGCAGACTATCGCGCATCGCCGGGACGGAAATTTCGACTTTCTCCAACCCAACACGGCCATCGAAGGAAGAGGTGATACCACCGTAGCGGATAACCATGACCGAGGACATCCGGTCGGCCGCATCGGTCATGATCGAGCGCACCGACAACCAGAGCGACAACTTGATCAACAGCGCAATCGCCAATAGCGAAAGAACTCCCCATTTAATCAATTTCGACATGCATACGTCCTTGAAATCTGCACAGCGGGTTCCAGGTAGAATTGCGCTAGCTTATCAGGCCGGCATCAACCAAGCGAATCAAAGGCTTAGAGCACACCCAAGACCGCAATGCAGCAAAGCACGGCGATTACCGGAACCATCACCGTCATCACGAAAATATCCTTATAAGCCTGCCGATGATTGAGCCCCATGATCATCAGCATGGCGATCACCGCGCCGCAATGCGGCAAGGAGTCGAAGCCGCCGGAGGCGATATTGGCGATCCGGTGAAGAACTTCCGGCTCCACGCCCATTTCCAGATACTTGGCCGCCAGGGTCTGCATGAATATCTGCAACCCGCCGGAAGAAGACCCGACAATCCCGGAGACCACACTGACCGAGGCGAATACCGACAGCAGCGGTGGTAGATCGACGGTGAGTATCCACTGAGAAAACTGGCTGAATCCGGCCGTCTGCGTAACCACACCGCCAAAGCCGATCACCGCTGCGGTATTGAGCAACGGCATGATCGAGTCATCGGCGCCCTGCCCCAGCACTGCAACGGTGTTGCGCCGCAAACCGGGAAACAGCGCGATGGCCACTATGGTCGCCAGGATCAATGCGAGGCTCGGCCAGATGATCGGCTGTTGCTGGCTGAAACCCACCACTTGCCCGAGTGTGCCCTGCCCCGATACGACCACACCGCTCAATAACAGCAACCGCGGCAGGATAATCACCCCCAGCACCACCGCAATCGGCAGCATCGCCAGCCCCCAATGCGGGCCGGAGCCCGGAGTGCCAGCCAACTGCTCCATGCGCTGGTCCTGGGCATTGGCCTCGAAGCCCTCGCCACGCTCGCGCGCCACACGCCATTCGCGCTGCACATAAGCCATGCCCAAGCCGACCATCAATACGCTGGCCAACAGGCCGATCCAGGCGCCGGCGAACAGGTCGGTACCCAACGCACTGGCAGCGATCACGTTATGGATGGAGGGGGTTCCCGGCAACGCAGTCATGGTGAATGTGCCGGCGCCCAGAGCCGTCGCCGCACAGAACAAGCGCTTGGGCAGATTCGCTTCGCGCATCAGAGTGATCCCCAGCGGATACATCGTGAAAATCACCACGAAGACCACTACACCGCCATAGGTGAGCAATGCGCACACCAGCATGGTGACCCAGAGCGTGCGCTGAATGCCCAGGGTGGCGATGATCGCCTGAGCAATGCTATTGGCGGCCTGGCTGGTTGCCATGGCCTTACCGAAAATTGCGCCGCAGAGGAATAGCACGAAAAACTTACCGGCGAAGGTGAATGCCCCCAGAGGCCCGAAAGGAAAAAATTCGAGCAATGCCTGCGGCGCAGCTAAACCATTGCTCAGGGCCACGATCAGCGAACAGGTCAACGCGGCGATAAAGATGTTCACACCGCGTAGAGCCATGAACATCAGCAAAACCAAACCCAACAACAAGCCCAGATTCCCTAGCATGGTTCGCCTCCGTTTAAACGTTCGGGTAGGTAAGTTTCGGCTGTCGAAAAGAAGCCGGCCAGAGTCTTGCCTGGTATTTAAAACTGGGGAGCCAAGCACCAGGGACGGCCTACTATCCAACAGCAAAGCTGTATATTTTTCATCCAAAAAAGTGTTATTTATTGAAACCGCATTGGACAGTAGCAAAAAAATTTGCGGCGCCAGCCCCTCCTCCGTTTACTTACTACAAGTAACAGGTAGTATGTACGCCGGCTGATTTCCGACGGTTGGAAACTGCTTTATGGATAAACTTCACCCCAAGGGGAACACAATGAACAACGTTCTGAAATTCTCTGCTCTGGCATTGGCCGCAGTTCTGGCTACCGGTTGCAGCAGCATGTCCAAAGAAACCGAAGCTCGTTTGACTGCAACCGAAGATGCAGCTGCTCGCGCTCAAGCCCGTGCTGACGAAGCCTACCGCAAGGCTGACGACGCAATGGCCGCTGCTCAGAAGGCTCAGCAAACCGCTGACGAAGCCAATGAGCGCGCTCTGCGTATGCTGGAAAAAGCCAGCCGCAAGTAATAGCCCGAAAAGGCTGACGAAAGCCGATCCAGGCAACTGGATCGGCTTTTTTATTGCCCCTGGAAGACAGCTACACAGCTTGCCGGAGTCAACTCCGCGCCCTCAGGTTGCTGTTGGAGTTGCGGCGGCCACAAGTATGCGTACGCCTCGAGTAGCGCTCCTTAGCGGAAGCGACTCGACGCTAAAGCCTCGCATGGCTCGCGGGGAAACCTACAGCGCATGTGACAACGCGGTGCAAGCCATGGCTTGCGTACATATGCATCTCGCAAAGTTCACTAAATAAAACGTGCTTATTGCCGGCACATAGAAAACCATAGGCAATAAAAAACCCGCCGGCGTTAATACTCGGCGGGTTCCGGTCACACTTTTGGATTAGATGCTCGGCTGTTCTCCGCTGGCGATCGCGATATCCGGTTCGGCGATTTCCACAGGCAGGCCGTCTTCAGCCGCGACCACTTCGCGCACCACATCCCAATCCAAGCGCAGGTTCACCAACTCTTCGCGCTTGAGCAGCGTATTGATGACTTCGGTGTGCTTATCGACGATCGACAGCTCCCCGCTTTCGGTCAGCGGTGCATGGGCCTCTAGGTAGACCTTCCCGTTGCTGCGACCGAACTTGTACGGCTCGTTGACGATACGTACCGGAGTACCCACCGGTGCCATGCTCGCCAGCTCCAACACGTTGGGATTGAGCATACGGAAGCAGCCATGACTGACGCGCATGCCAATACCGAACTTCTTGTTCGATCCGTGAATCAGGTAACCCGGCACCGACAGGGTGAATTTATAAGGCCCGAGCGGATTGTTCGGCCCCGGGGGCACATAGCTCGGCAAAGGATCGCCGTCGGCTGCGTGTTCTTCGCGGATCGACTGGGGGGGCGTCCATCCCGGATTCGGTGTCTTCGCCGTGATGCGCGCGTTGGTGACCGGTGAACTCCAGCCTTCGCGACCGATACCCAAGGGATAGGTATGCACCACGTTACGACCTTTCGGGAAGTAATACAGGCGGTACTCCGCCAGATTGATCACAATGCCTTCGCGCGGGCCTGGCGGCAGGATGAAACGCGTGGGCAGCACCACCTCGGTTCCTTCGCCCGGCAACCAGGGATCGACCCCGGGATTGGCCACCACCATCTCCAGATAACCCAGATCGTTGGCGGCGCCCAGATCGGCGAAGGTGTCCTCGTATTTAGCGGTGACGACCTGCACCTGCCCGACGATGTCATCGCCGGGCGGCGGCAACGGCCATTCCGTCGCGGCGACGGGCCCCAGGCAAAACGATGCGCAGAGCGCGAGGCAACGGGGGACGGGGGACATCCGATAATCCTTGGCAGAAATGGTTGATAAACAGGTCGGCAATTGTACACCCGCACTTACGACTTCGGGAGTAGTCAGCGCTCCAGCCAATGTGGCCGCTCGCCTCGCCGGTGGGCGTCCAAAGTAGCCCGACAAGCCGGACACAGACGCTTATCGCGCAGCATCTGTTTGTTCAGCTCGCGCCATAGCGGCTTGGCCGGCAACAATCCCCCGCATAAGGTGCGATCGGCAAAGCCCGACAACTCCAGTTGCCGCGCGATCAAATGCACACGCACCTCACGGCAGGCGAACAGGTCGAGCTGCTCGTCCGGCTCGATCAGTTGATAGGCATGTAACGACCAGGCGGGACGCGGCATAGGGGCTCCAGAACGGGAGCGCCACATTAGCCGAAAGGCTGCCGGCGGAAAAGCCCATCAGAGCAGCGGTTTCAGGACTGGCCAGACATTTTCGAGCAGCACCGGCTGGGCCTTCAAGGCGGGGTGAATCCCATCGTTTTGCATCATTGTGGGTACGCCGCCGACGCCTTCGAGAAAAAACGGCACGAGTGCCACATTCTTTTCTTCGGCCAACGTGGTGTACACCCGGGCGAAGGCGGTGGTGTAGCGCACGCCATAGTTCGGCGGCAGCAACATACCGAGCAAGACCACCTGCGCGCCACTGGCCTGCGCCTTATCGATCATCGCCGCAAGATTCTGTTGCAATTGAGCGGGCGGCAGACCACGCAAACCATCGTTGCCGCCAAGTCCCAAAACCACCCAGTCGGGACGGTACTCGGCAAGCAGCCCAGGTAGCCGCGCGGCCCCGCCCGCACTGGTATCGCCGGTGATGGAGGCATTCACCACCCGATGCGAAAAGCCCTGTTCGGCGAGGCGTTTTTCCAGCAACGCCACCCAGCCCTCGCGGGTATCCAGGCCAAAAGCGGCGCTGATACTATCGCCGAGGACCAATACGGTTCCCGCTAGCGCGGCCTGGCTCCACATCGCCAGGCACAACACCGCGCCCAATAACCCTTTACGCATCGGATTCTCCATGAGCTCAAGCATTCTCAGTGCGCGGAACCTTAGCAAAGTGGTCCCCAGCGCAGAAGGTGAATTGACCATATTGCATGATCTGTCCCTTAGCCTCGACAAAGGCGACAGCCTGGCGATCGTCGGCAGCTCGGGTTCCGGCAAGTCCACCCTGCTCGGCTTGCTCGCCGGGCTCGACCTGCCGAGCGCGGGCCATGTAACGCTGGCCGGACACGACCTCGGCAGCCTAGACGAGGACCGCAGAGCGCGAGTGCGCGCCGAACATGTGGGTTTCGTGTTCCAGTCCTTTCAACTGCTCGATAGCCTGAACGCCCTGGAAAATGTCATGTTGCCGCTGGAACTGGAAGGCCATGCCGATGCCCGCGAACGCGCCCGCGCCTTGCTCGAACGGGTCGGTTTGGGCCGACGCCTGAGCCATTCGCCGCGTCAACTGTCCGGCGGCGAGCAGCAGCGTGTGGCTATCGCTCGCGCCTTCGCCGCGGAGCCCGACGTGCTGTTCGCCGACGAGCCCACCGGCAACCTCGACAGCCACACCGGCGAGCGCATCAGCAATTTGCTCTTCGAACTGAACCAGGAGCGCGGCGCGACCCTGGTGCTGGTCAGCCATGACGAACGCCTGGCCCACCGTTGCCACCGCCTGATTCGCCTCGAGGGCGGCCAATTGGTCGACCGTGTGGAACCCTGATGAGCCATATGCCCTTCGCCCGCCTGTGCGCCCTCGCCGCCCGCCAATTGCTGCGCGATGCACGCCTGGGCGAGATGCGCGTGCTGTTCTTCGCCATGATCATCGCCGTGGCCGCCAGCACCGCGATCGGCTACTTCAGCGCGCGCCTGAACGACGGCATGTTGCTGCGCGCGACCGAATTCCTCGGCGCCGACCTGGTACTGAGCGGCAGCTCGCCGGCCGATCAGGCGCAAATAGAGCGCGGTAAGCAACTGGACCTGGAACATGCGCAACTGGTCGAATTCGCCAGCGTGATCGCCACCGACGAGGCCATTCAACTGGCCAGCGTCAAAGCCGCCGACAGCGCCTATCCGTTACGCGGACAACTGAAGAGCGCCGCACAGCTTTATGGCGCGGAGCAGGTGAGCGATGGACCCGCTCCGGGCGAGGCCTGGGCCGAGGCACGACTGTTCGCCGCGCTGCAGTTGCAGATCGGCGACACCATCGAAGTGGGTGCAAAACCGCTGCGCCTGACCCGGATACTGACCTATTTGCCGGACGAAGCCGGCGACTTTTACAGTCTCAACCCCCATGTGCTGATGCACCTGGACGATCTCGCGGCCACCGGCGTGGTGCAGCCCGGTAGCCGTGTGCGTTATCGAGAATTGTGGCGCGGCTCGGCCGAGAACTTGCGCGCCTACCGCGCCGCGGTCACCGACCGATTGGCGGCCCATCAACGCCTGGAAGATGCCCGCGACGGCAATCGCCAAGTCGGCAACGCGCTAGGTCGCGCCGAGCGCTACCTGAACCTCGCCAGCCTCGCCGCCGTACTGCTCGCCGGTGTGGCGGTGGCGCTCTCGGCGGCGCGTTTCGCCAGCCGGCGCTTCGATGCCAGCGCGTTGCTGCGCTGCCTCGGCTTGTCACGCTTGCAGGCGCTGAGCCTGTTCGGCATGCAGTTGGCGATGCTCGGGCTGAGCGCGAGCCTGCTGGGCGCTCTGCTCGGCTGGTTGGCGCAGCAAGGCTTGTTCCAGTTATTGCAAGGCTTGCTCCCGGCGCAGATCCCCGCGGGCGGCCTGTGGCCCGCAGTGGCCGGCATCGCCACCGGCTTGGTGGCACTCGCCGGCTTCGCCCTGCCACCGCTTGCAGCCTTGGGCCGGGTACCACCGTTGCGCGTATTGCGCCGCGATCTGTTACCCGTGCCGCCCAGTTCATGGCTGGTATACGGCGCGGCGATACTGGCGCTGGGACTGATCATGTGGCGCCTGAGCCTGGACCTGGTGCTGACCTTCACCCTCATCGGCGGTGGCCTGTTGGCCGCCGCACTGCTCGGTGGCTTGCTCCTGCTCGGCCTGCAAAGCCTGCGCCGCCTGCTGGCCCGGGCAGCTTTGCCATGGCGCCTGGGGCTGGGTCAGCTGCTGCGCCATCCGCTGGCCGCGACGGGGCAAATCCTGGCTTTCGGCCTGATCATTCTGGCCATGGCGCTGATCGCCCTGCTGCGTGGCGAACTGCTGGATACCTGGCAGGATCAGTTGCCGGAGCAGGCGCCCAATCATTTCGCGCTGAACGTATTGCCGGACGATAAAGACGCCTTTGCCGCACGCCTGGTCGAGCTTTCGCCGCATCCCGCACCGCTTTACCCGGTCGTGCGTGGGCGTCTGATCGAGATCAACGGCGAGCCGGTGCGGCAATTCGTCAGCAAGGACTCCCAGGGCGAACGCGCCACCCGCCGCGACCTCAGCCTGACCTGGTCGGCCGACCTGCCCGCGGACAATAAGCTGCTGGCCGGTCAGTGGTGGAACGACGAGACCGCCGGCGACTTGCCGGGGGTCTCGGTCGAGTCTGAGTTGGCGGAAAATCTCCAGCTCGAACTCGGCGACCGTCTGACTTTCAGCGCCGGCGGCCTCAACCGCGAAGCAACGATCAGCAGCCTGCGCGAAGTGGACTGGAACAACTTCCAACCCAACTTCTACATGATCTTCGAGCCCGGCACCTTGGCCGATCTGCCGGTCACCTACCTGACCAGCTTTTACCTACCGGCGCAGCAGGAGCGTCAACTGGTGGAGCTGGCCCGGGCCTTCCCCAGCGTTACCCTGCTACAGGTCGAAGCCCTGCTCGCGCAGCTGCGCAGCATCCTCGCGCAAGTCACCCTGGCCGTCGAATTCGTCCTGTTGTTCGTCCTCGCCGCCGGTCTTGCGGTGCTGTTCGCCGGTTTGCAGGCGACCCTGGATGAGCGCATTCGCCAGGGTGGGCTGCTGCGCGCGTTGGGCGCGGAACGCAGAGTGTTGCAGCAGGCAAGGCGGGCGGAGTTCGGTTTGCTCGGCGCCGCCAGTGGTTTGTTAGCGGCGATTGGTTGCGAGCTGATCAGCTTTCTGCTGTATCGCTACGCCTTCGAGCTGCAATGGCAACCGCACTTCTGGCTGCTGCTGTTGCCCTTGGCCGGTGCGTTGCTGGTCGGCGCAGCGGGCGTGTTCGGTACGCGCCGGGCGTTGACTGTCAGCCCGCTGGCGGTATTGCGCGAAGGCTGAGGCAGTGCCGCAGGCTCGCTAACCCGGGCCGAGCACGGCTAAACTTCGCGATTTCCGCCCAGGCAACAACCGATGAGTCGCTATCGCCCACCCCGCTGATCACCCCGGAAGGTGAGGCGCGCTTACGCGCCGAACTGCACGAACTGTGGCATGTGCGCAGGCCGCAGGTGACCCAATCGGTCAGCGAAGCGGCGACCCAAGGCGATCGCTCGGAGAACGCCGAATACACCTAAGCCTCCAAACCACATGCTAATCCCGCTGCGGCCTTTTAATTCAGGCCATCAAAACTAGTACAGATACTCTCCATACATATTATTTCTAGTAAAAAATTCCGGTGATCCACCAAACCATTTCTCCACCTGGTGCTTGCACAACGCCCTCATCACCCACCTCCTTTTTCAGAAGGGCACGCGCCATTGGCGAATCAATCGAGATGTAATCGTTTCGACCATAGATCTCGTCATAGCCCACGATCCGAAACTTCTTGGTTTCACCTTCCTCGTTCTCGACCTCCACCCAGGCCCCGAAGAAAACTCTTCCCTCCTGTTCAGGCGAATACTCGATCACTCGAACATCTTCGAGTCGCTTACGCAGATACCTGATCCTGCGGTCAATTTCACGCAACAGCTTCTTGTTGTACTGGTAGTCCGCGTTTTCGGATCGATCACCCAGCGAAGCTGCCCACGTTACTTTTCGGGTGGTATCAGGCCTCTTTTCGCGCCAAAGGTAATCAAGTTCTTTCTTGAGCGCTTCATGCCCTTCTTTCGTGATGATGTTCGTACTCAACGGACTAAAATCCCGATCGTGTCCCGGAAAGTGGTGTAACTCATCATGGCTCTGGCCACTGAGTTTGCTGTCTAGTTGATCACGGCCGACAGCTTGGCCTGCAGATTATCGCTGACCGCCTCGAAGGCTTCCAACTGTATGTAGCGCCGTTGCAGGCATCACTCATCCGTTCTGCTCCAGCAGCATCGCCCTACCAGCCGGGTGATCGCCGGATCGTTAGGGAAGATTTCTACAGCACTACCGGGGTGGTTCAAAACATCCAGTCGGACAGCTCTACAGAATCAGGGGCGATTCACTCATACACTGCGGTGTATCGATATCACGTAGTATTCCGGTGTCACCCAACTCCAAGCGTCGAACCAGCTGCGCATGCTTTTGTAGCAGCGCTTTAGCACCACTGTCGCCAGTCAGCTGCCGCAACTCTGGCCAGAACCTGCGCCCAAAGATCACGGGGTGCCCGGGTTGGCCCTGGAATGTCGGCACAACGATATGCTCAGGCGATGCCAGGGCGAGCAAATAACCCAGACTGTTCATCTTGATCCAGGGCATATCGCCAAGAAACACTGCAACCGCAGCCGCTTGCGCCTGCCGCTCGATCGCCTGAATACCACTCGCCAGGCTGTGCCCCATGCCGTGAACGGCCGACTCGCTGCGCACGATGCGTACGCCCGCGAGCACGCCCAATGCTTCCGCGTCGTCCTCAGGGCGCAAGACCACCCAGACCTCCTCCAACTGCGCGCAGGGCAAGGCCAGACTTGCGGCCAACAGCGGCTGGCCACTGTTCAGCCGAGCCCGGCGTTTGTCGGCGCCGAAGCGGCGCGAAAAGCCGGCCGCGAGAACGAGCCCGACGACCGATTGGTTTTTGGCTAGCTCTTTTCCAGGCACACTCAGCCCCCGATTATCTTCATGACCATGACGCCGCCCGAGAAACTCTGTAACTGCTTGTCTGACAGTGCCTTTCTCGGCGGCTCGCGGATACGCACCAGAGCCCTATCGCGAGGGAGTTCGAGCAGATCGCCCAGGTAGTGGCTCTGGCTGGATGACAGGCAGCCATGCAGCCAGCCCATGGTGCTCAGGCGCACGCGGCTGCAGGTGCTGCAGAACGGCGCGCTCTCGTTGGCGATAATTTCGAAGCAGCCACGCCCTGCAACTTCGAAACGCTGCGCGGTCGCGTCCGTACTCTATCGTCAGCTGCTGTTCCAGCGACAATCCGCTCTTCTGTGCATGCAGACGTTTACCGCCGGCCACACAGTAGACGCACGTGCAGGCGCTGGTGAGGCTGACGCGCAGGTTTCGCAAACGCCGGCTCATCTGATCGACTATCACGGTAATTCAATGCTCCGGCCTGGACGTGCCTGGGTGGGTACGATGCAAAGTATGCGGTAGCGCCCCTCGACAGATTGCCTGATTCGCGCCATTGATTGCCTAAATCAACGGAATCCTACGAAATTTTCCAGCACATCTAGGAGGAGTAGTATCGTGCCCCACAACTCGGTTACTCATTGGGATTGACTGAATGAAAGACCAAGATAGCGTGCCAACCCTGCGCGCTGACAGGCTGACTGCGGCGGTGGCTGAACTTGCTCAAAGTGACGGCGATCACCATACGCATATCCCCGGGCTCAACCTGTATCGCAGAAGTTTCGTCACCGCCCCCCTGCCCTGTTTTTACGGCCTGGGACTAGGGCTGGCGGTGCAAGGTAGAAAACAGGTCTTGCTGGGTGATGAAGTCTTCCACTTTGCCCCCGGGTATACGCTTCTGACGACCGTCGACTTGCCAGTGACCTCCCATGTATCCAAGGCGAGCCCCGCCGAGCCGTTTCTCGGCATGGGAATGGCCCTCGACGCGCAAGCCATTTTTGAAGCGGCGCAAGAGATGGACCTGCCACAGCCAGCCAAGCAGTCTGCCTACCGCCCTATTTCATTGGAGCCAATCGATTGCGGCTTGGCCGATGCCTTGACTCGGCTGCTGCGACTTGCCTCTGAACCGGCCCTGATCGCGACGTTGTCGCCGTTGATCCGTCGGGAGATCACCATCCGCTTACTCGCGGGACCCCATGGTTCACACCTCCGACACCTCGTCGCAGCCGGTTCGCCGAGCCAGCAAATCGCCAAGGTCATGACCTGGCTCAAGCTCAACTTTCACCGAACACTGTCCATGGACGAGCTAGCCGCTGGCGCATATATGAGTGCCTCGACGTTTCGCCAGCATTTCCGCAATATCGCAGGCATGAGCCCACTGCAATACCAAAAGCAGCTTCGTCTCCAAGCAGCACGGCAATTGATGCTCAACGAGAAACTCGAGGCGAGCGTCGCCGGGATTCGGGTGGGCTATGAAAGCGTCTCGCAATTCAGCCGCGAGTACAGCCGACTATTCGGTGACCCGCCACAGCGGGATATCAGGCGTCTGCGCATGAGCCTGTAACAGGCGGTTGACAGCTACCCAACGCAACGCAGTCAAAGGACGTCGCGCGACCGGCCTCGGTGAACACGCACGATATCAGCCATCACCGCCAGGGCGATCTCGGCGGGAGTCTTGCTGCCCAGGGCCAGGCCGATCGGCATATGCAGGCGAGCGACCTCATCCTCGCTCAAGCCACCGGAACGGCGCAGGCGCTCGGCGCGCACCCTGGAGGTTTGCCTTGAGCCCATGACGCCTATGTAAAAAGCCGGCGTACGCACGGCCTCGATCATAGTCAGATCATCGATCCGCGGATCATGGGTCAATGCCACGACAGCGGTGGCCGCATGGCAACCACCGGCGGCGATAAACATCGAGGGAAGCACCGGCTGCACCTCTATGCCTATGCCGGGTACATTGAAACCCGCACGGGCCTCCTCGCGCGGGTCGCAGACGATGACCTCGAAGCCCAAGGTGCGGGCGAACTCCGCGCAGACCACCGAGACCGGCGAAATACCGGCAATGATCAGGCGAGCCGCTGGCCCCACGCGTATGTCTACGGTCTTCCGCTCGGCCTGCTCGACCACGCGAGGCCCCAAGCCATCGTCTTCGAAAAGATGCGTTGCACCGCTTTGCAGATCGACACAGCGAATCAAATGGCGCTGCCCCAGCAGGGTGGTACGCAGGATCTCGAGCTGGGTCATCGTCGCCGCATTGGCTGGCAAACGCTCGATCAGCACTTTCAGAATGCCGCCACAGGGCAATGAAATCCTCGATCCCTGAGGCCCCTCAGGATCGCCATAGCGCAGGGTCGTCACGCCGCGCTCGAACTCACCGCCCTGAAGCCGTTCGAGAAAATCCTCCTCGACGCAACCGCCCGACAGCGAGCCGATATGCCGACCGTCGCGCAGTGCCGCCAGCAATGAGCCGGGCTCGCGAGGCGATGAGCCGAAGGTGGCGAGCACCGTACACAGCCAGACCGTCTCGCCCGCACGCGCCCAGGCCAGAGCCTGCTCGATAACCTGAAGATCCAGATGCTGCATGATCAGCCGGCCAACTGGTTACCAATGGGCATGCGCCGGATGCGCTTGCTGGTGGCCGCAGCCAGGGCGTTCACTAGCGCCGGCGCAAGCGGCGGCACGGGCGGTTCGCCAATCCCGCTCGGGGCGGTCGCCGAGGGCAGGATATGTACCTCGACCTTGGGCATATCGGCGATGCGCAGCGGTGTGTAGTTATGGAAGTTGGATTGATCCACCTTGCCGTCGGTAAAGGTGATGGCCTCGCTCATCGCGGCGGACAGTGCAAAGCCCACGGCGCCTTCGACTTGGGCACGGATCACGTCGGGGTTGACCGCGATACCGCAATCCACCGCACACACCACGCGGTCCACCCTGAAGCGCCCATCGCCCTGCACCGTGACCTCGGCCACCTGGGCGACATAAGAACCGAAGGACTCATGCACCGCTACGCCGCGCCCGCGACGCTCGCTATCCTTCCCCTGCGCCAGTGGCGCGCCCCAATCGGCCTTCTGTGCCACCAGTTTCAGCACCCCGGCATGGCGCGGGTGCCCTTGCAGCATGGCCAGGCGCCAGGCCACGGGGTCCCGGCCAGCCGCCTGGGCCAGTTCGTCGATAAAACACTCGGTCGAAAACGCCGTATGGGTGGAGCCCACAGCACGCCACCATTGCACTGGCACGCCGATGTCGCTGGGTGTATGCAGATCCACCAGCATATTGGGGATGGCATAGGGCAGATTGGCGGCGCCTTCCACGGAGTTGGGATCGATACCGTCTTTGATCATACCGGCGAAAGGCGAGCCGGAAGCCACGGACTGCCCCACCAGCCGATGATGCCAAGCGACCAGCGTGCCCTGCGCATCCAGACCGGCACGCATACGGTGATGGAACATCGGGCGGTAGTTACCCGCCTGCATGTCGTCCTCGCGCAGCCACACCAGCTTCACCGGTGCCCGGCCAGCGATGGCCTTGACGATATGTCCAGCCTCGAGGATGTAGTCGGCCCCCTTACTCGCCCGCCGACCGAAACTGCCGCCGGCATACAGCGTATGGATGAGCACTTGTTCAGGTTCTAGGCCGAACAGTTCGGCCAGCACTACCTGGTTGTAGGTTTGCATTTGCGCGCCGAACCACGCCTCGCAACGGCCATTCGCCAGCCTGATCACACAATTCATCGGCTCCATCGCTGCGTGGGCGAGGTAGGGGAAATCGTACTCGGCCTCGAGCACCTGCTTGGCCCCCGCCAGAGCGGTCTCCGCATTGCCCTCCTGACGTGCAATAGCGCCCGGTGACTCGGCCAGTTTTTCGAGTTGCTCGAACATTTGCTCGGAACTCAACTTGAACGCGGCGCTTTCATTCCACTGAATATTCAAGGCATCGCGCCCGCGCTTGGCACTCCAGGTATCCCGGGCGAGTACGGCAATGCCGCTGGGAATCTGCACCACCTCGACCACACCCTTGACGGCCAGGGCCGGCTTGGCGTCGAAGGAGGCGACCACAGCACCGAAGCGCGGCGGATGGGCGACGACGGCGGTGAGCATATCGGGCAGGCGGAGATCCTGGGTGTACTGCGCCGTGCCGTTGACCTTGGCGGCCGAGTCCTTGCGCGGCAGCGGTTGGCCGATCAGCTTGAAGTCTTTGGGATCCTTGAGACTGACCAGCTCGGGCACCGACTGCTCGGCGGCAGCGTTGGCCAACTCGCCGAAACTCGCCTGTTTGCCGGAGGCCGCATGCCTGAGTACGCCGTCGGCCACTGCGATCTCTTGCGTCGGCACCCGCCACCGCTGAGCTGCCGCGGCCACCAGCATGGCGCGGGCAGTAGCCCCGGCGTTGCGCAATTGCTCCCAGGAGTTGGCGATGGCGCTGCTACCCCCGGTGCCCTGTACTGGCCCCCAACGCAGGTTGTTGTAGCGGCTGGCATCAGCGGGCGCGCTTTCCACACGTACCTGCGACCAGGCCGCGTCCAACTCTTCAGCGACGATAGTCGCCAGGCCGGTATAGGTTCCCTGGCCCATTTCCAGGTGCTTGGCGATCACGGTGACGCAGTTGTCTTCGCCGATACGCAGGAAGGCGTTGGGCTCGAAGCTTGCGGCCTGCGCCTGGCCGGCAGTGGAGCTGTTCTTGGCCAGGACCCAAGGAAAGTATACGGCCAGGGTAAGGCCGGCAGCAGTGCCCTGCAGGAAGCGGCGGCGGCTTTGATTCTCGATAGAACGGCTCATACGTACCCCTTGGCCTCAGGCCAGCGACTTGGCCGCTTCGTGGATGGCGGCGCGAATGCGCACATAGGTGGCGCAACGGCAAACGTTGCCTGCCATCGCCTGATCTATATCGGCGTCCGAGGGGGCGCGATTGCCTTCCAGCAGGGCCACGGCACTCATGATCTGACCGGATTGACAGTAGCCGCACTGCACCACATCGAGCCGCTGCCAAGCCTGCTGCACCGCTTTACCCGTGCGGCCTTGTCCGATGCCTTCAATAGTCTGGATCTTCGCACCGACCGCAGCGGAAACCGGTGTCACGCACGCGCGTATCGCCTGCCCCCCCATATGCACGGTGCAGGCGCCACACATCGCCATGCCGCAACCGAACTTGGTCCCGGTGAGCTGCAACGTGTCGCGCAGCACCCACAGCAACGGCGTATCGGGGGCAACGTCGACACGCATCTCTTGGTCATTGATGTTCAGCGTGATCATGAGAATCTCCGGCGTAAAGTTGTGCGGCTCGGTCAATGGAACCTTGCCGTCGGGACTTCCAACGGTAATTGGCAGATCGGCTTTAAACCGGCTCGAGCCAGCTATCGGCTGACCAACTGTCCGTTTCAGAGTCGACCTGCCCAGTTCTGTAGCCAGAACGCATAGGGGTGGGCAGAACCGCCTCAGGCTGTCGTGGCCAAAGTATCGCGCTGGAACCTCTCCAAGCGATTGCCTGATACGCCTGCTTGATTGCTCGATCCAACGAATTTTTTAAAAACAATACGAGCATGTCAGTACTGAAATTGCCCGAAGTGGCGACGCCGAACCCATATGGTTCTGCCTGTCGGCATCCTTACACCGCCAAGGGTGACGTACCAGCAATCTCTACATCAGTTTTTTCTGGCAGAAATTATCAATATTCGTCAGGAACCATCAATGAAACACCCGAAAAAGCGACTTAACCTATCAGCGCAATGTGCAGTTAACTCGGCTCATCGGAGGGCAAACATGAATAATAAGAAACTGGCAAAACGAGCGGCTTTGGCCTCCCTATTTATGGCGTTCTGGGGTACAGCCCATGCTGATCAAAACTCCAATGAAATTGTCATCGATGCTCCCATTCAGAAAGTTTATGACTATGTCTCCCAACCGGATCGTTGGCATGAATGGCACCCCGCGTCCCTGAGCGCGCACACCGGAACCGCCGAATCTCTGAAGAAAGGCGATACGTTCTCAGAGAAAATTAGTATTTACGGCCAAGAAACGGAGATGAACTATCAAGTGGTGATTGCTTCTCCACCCGGTGAATTCAAGACAGCATTCACTTCGCCACTTATCGATGGAACCATCCATTACAAGTTGGAGAAGCGCGGGAACAGCACCCTTTTCCATAGAACCCTTGAATACTCGCTGGAGAAATATATTGCCAACATGAAAGGCGGTATGCAGAAACTGTCTGAAACAGCGCTGGGCAACCTGAAAGGCAAGCTCGAAAATCAATAAGCCGTAACGGGTTACAGAGCGCAATGAGCAAAGTCATTCGATTTCCCTACTCCGCCTTCCGAACGTTAGGCTTCATGGCATTAACTCTGGCTTCGAGCGGGTGTAGCACTCTTCCCCAGCGACAGGCCGATCAGCCCAGCGTGAAGACCTTCAGCCTATCCCTCGCCAATATCCATATCGTTGAGGCTTACGGGAAGCGCCTAATGATCGACGCCGGCAAACACGGTGACGAACAGGCGCTTGTGGCAGCGATGCGGGCTGCGGGAGTTGAGCCGCGCAGCATCGACTACCTGTTTATCACTCATGGCCATACGGACCATGCCGGCGGCGCCAGTTACTTCAAGGAGCACTTTGGCACAACAATCATCGCCGGCAGGGCCGATCAGGCCATGCTGGCGTCCGGCAGGAATGACGCGCTTTGCGCTACCGGTCTGTTGGCGAATTTCCTCAAGCCGTCCATCCTGCGCGAGTCTTACCCGCCGGTCTCGGCCGATATATGGATCAACCAAGAATTGGACCTAACCACGCTGGGCATAAAGGGGCGGGTGCTGGCGATGCCGAGCCATACGCCCGGGTCCATCGCGGTACTCATCGATGACAAGGCATTCGTCGGCGACTTGGCTCGCGGCGAACTGCTCAATAAAACCAAGCCCGCCCGGCATTTTTATATGTGCGACCTGCACAGTAATGACCAGGATATTGCGAGGCTTCTCGATATCAGGGCCATCAAGACCTGGTACACAGGGCATATGGGGCCTGTATCCACAGCCTCGGTCAGAGAAGGGTTCGAGTAATTACCGCCGCGAAACGTAAAACCTTTACTGCGCGAGCAGCAGCGCTTCGATCACCTGATAGGTGTTGCGGTAGATCTGGATGAAATGCTCCTGGTTATCCCCGAGCTGGCCATGTCGGTACATGGTCATCATGCCTTGGCATGAGCTGAGCATCATCATGGCGGTGCGTTCAACGTTGATGTCTTGCCTGAAGATGCCGACGCTGTGGCACTCGCGAACGCGATCTACCAATATCTGAAATGCACCGCGCCGCAGAGAGGTGAATTGATGCAGAACCTCATCATTGACTTGCGGCTTGTGGCTTAGGAAAAAAATGTCGTAATGGCTCGGCTGCTCCAGGCCAAACGCAAGAAACGCCTCAGAGCACAACTGCAATCGGTGGAGTGGGTTGTCCCCCGCCAGGGATTTGTTCATGTAGCGGGAAAAGGTTTCAACGCCTTCCAAAAAGATCTCGCCGAGCAACTCTTCCTTGTTCTTGAAATGCCAGTAGATCGCCGCAGGCGTCACGCCAATCGATGCGGCGAGTTTGCGCATCGACAGTCCCTTCTCCCCGGACTCGAGGAACAACGAACGTGCCTCGTTGAGGATCAATGCTTTCTGGTCGTGCTTGGACAATTCTGACCTCAACTGGTAACGAGCGGCTGCGGGCGGCCAGAGTACCGTGTGTTTCAGAGAACCCCAACAGCGCAGTCGCCACACGCCCTCAGACCGATCTTTTCCAGCGACCGGGAGACTGTCCTGTCCAACGCTGGAACGCTCGGCAGAAGCTGGCTGCATCGGCATAACCGATGCACTGTGCGACCTGCTGCAAATCCATCCTCGACTCGCTCAACAGCCGTTGCGCGAGGCGCGTCTTGACCTGGTCATTGAGCAGCCTGAAGCTTTGCCCCTCGTCGGCCAAGCGTCGGTGCAAACTGCGATCCGACATGCCCAAAAGGCGGGCGACCGCCTTAGCACTCAACAGCGACGCGGCATGCTCCAGCAGAACCCGCTGCACCCGCCGCGTTACCGGGAAGGTCTCAGGCGCTAGCTGCGTCTCTTCGATCAAGCGCCCACACAAGATTTCACCCTGGTGGCGCGCCGTATGATTGGCCTGCGGGAGCAAGCAACCCAGGTCTGCATTGGCAAAGAGAACGCCATTGGTGTCGCTGCGAAAACTCACCGGGCAGGTCAGCCCGAGGTAGCCGGAAACATCCTCGGGCGGGCAGTCGAAGCGCACCTGCATCGCCAGCGGAACAACCTCGCGCTGCATCAGCTCCGCGGCTATATGCATAACGCCCGACAGGCCACGCTCGACGACAAAGCAAGCGGCATCGCGCGGCAACACCGAGTCATCGAAGGTTACCCATAAGCCACGTGGATCGGGCATCGTCCTGACCGGACAGATGGTCAACGCCAGCGCCTGAAAGCGGTCCAGGGTTGTCAGCGCACTCAACAGGGTGTCGCTGGCAAGCATGGTAAAGCCGAGCAGCCCCAAGGATGTGAGGTGGTAGTGTCGCCCCGTGGAGAAACCAAGGCCGGGCCGCCCGATCCGCTGAATCAAATTGCGAATGACGGCCAGTTCCTGCCAGGCCTCTATAGTGCCGTCCGATCCAGCCAATCGAGTTTCATCGATGGAGCTACCCAGCAGGCAGTGTTCGATGGCGAGGCCATTTTCCTTCGCCGTCTCCAGCAAATAGCGCACCCCTGAGCAACTGCGCTTCTGCCGCCAATCCATACCAAGCACGCTCCTGTATTCGAAAGACTATCGGGGCTTGTGCCCCGTCAGGTAAAGCGCTCGCGCAATGTCTGCTTGTGAACTTTCCCCGTAGCCCCCAGCGGCATTTGCTCGATCACCTCGAGACGTTCCGGCAGCCACCAGTTGGGTACCTGGTTCTGCAGGTGCTGGCGAATGGTGTCCAGGTCGATTTCGCAGCCTTCCTTGAGTGTCAGGATCAGCAACGGGCGCTCCGACCACTTGTCATCGGGTATACCGATGACAGCTGCTTGAGCAACGGCAGCATGGCTTTGCGCCGCCAGCTCCAGTTCCAGGGAACTGATCCACTCGCCTCCCGATTTGATCACGTCCTTCGAGCGGTCGGTGAGTTTGAGAAAGCCGCGCCAGTCGATATGGGCAATGTCACCCGTTTCGAACCAGCCTTCTGCGGTACGGGCCGATCGCTCTTGCTTGAAATAACGACCGGCAACCCAGTGGCCACGCACCTGCAGATGACCGGCACTTGCGCCATCCCAGCCCAGCTCCCGCCCGTTGTCATTTACGATGCGCAGATCCACACCCCAGATGCCTCGGCCTTGTTTGAGCTTTTCTCGTTGAAAGTGCTCGGCGCCAAGGTTCCCGGAGTCCGGTAACGGCCTGTTCACCACGCCGATGGGGCTCAGCTCGGTCATTCCCCAGGCCTGTAGGACGGTGACGCCCATGGCTTCCAAGCGTAACAGCAGGGTCTTGTCCAGCGCCGCGCCGCCGATGAAAGCCTCCCGCAAGTAGTTCAACTTCAATTGCCGCTCGTCCAGGTAGTTCAGGACGCTCTGCCAGATGGTGGGAACACCGAGTGCCAGGGTGACTTTTTCCTGTTGCATCAACTTGTAGAGGCGCGCGCCATCCAAACCATTGCCCGGCATAACCAGCTTGGCGCCGGTCAGTAAAGCGGCATAGGGCACACCCCAGGCATTGACGTGAAACATCGGCACTACCGGCATCACCACCGAATTCGCCGAGAGTGCCATGCTGTCGGGCAAGGCCGAGGCCAGCGCATGCAGCACGGTTGAACGGTGACTGTAGAGCACCCCCTTGGGGTTGCCCGTGGTGCCCGAGGTGTAGCACAGCGAACAGGCGGCCCGCTCGTCCAGCTCCGGCCATACCAGCTCATCGCTCTGCGCGCTCAGCAGCTGTTCATAGGCCAAGCACCCATCAAGCATCGCCTTGGCAACCTCGGCGTCGCTACCCAACGCAACCCAGCGCATCAACCCGACTCGCGTACCGGCAAGCTTTGCGATCAAGGGCGCCAAGTCGATATCGAAGAACAGCAGCGAGTCTTCGGCATGCTCGATGATGTAGGTCAGCTGCTCCGGGTGCAGGCGCGGGTTGAGCGTGTGGCAAATCGCACCAATGCCCGCGCAGGCATAGTAGAGCTCAAGATGACGGTGCGTGTTCCAGGCCAGCGTCGCCACCCGATCGCCAGGTTTGACACCTAGCGCCAGCAAGGCATTGGCCAATTGCCGAGTACGTCGCGCCAGCTCCTCGTAGCGATGGTAGACGACACCGCCATTGCCGAGCCGGCTTACGACCTGCTGTTCGGGGTGAAAGCGTTCGGCGTGCTCAAGCAGACTGCCGACCAGCAGGGGTTTTTCCATCATCAGACCAAGCATCTTATTGTTCTCCGCTCGCGCTCATTTTTCGTCGGTCCCGGCTCAGCCCAGGACCTCGATGAATAACCGTTGATAATCGTCGGCACTGGGCTTTCTGGGGTTGGTCATGCTGTTCAGGTCGGCCATGGCATGGCCGACCAGTCCCTCCAGGTGGGCGTTGCAAACACCCATCTGCTTGAGGTTGGCCGGCAGGCCCAGGCGCTGGTTGAGATCGCAGATGAAGTCGGCAAGGTCGGCATTGGCAGTCAGCCCCATAGCCCGTTTGAGCCGTTGGTATTTGTCGCCCACGTGAACCTGGTTGAAGCGCAGGATCGCCGGCAGCATCACGGCATTGAGCGTGCCGTGATGCAGATTCAGCTCATGGATACGGCCAACCGCATGACTCATCGCATGTACGGCGCCGAGCCCTTTGATAAAGGCCAGCGCCCCTTCCGTAGAAGCCATCATCATGTGCCAGCGAGCATCGGCGTCCTGGCCATCCTCCACCGCGCGCAACAGATGCCCCTCGCCGATGGCGCGCTCCAGCCCATCCAGGCCAATCGCCTCCGCGGGCGGATTGATCACAGGCGAAAGCACCGCCTCGATGCAGTGGGTCACTGCATCCATACCGGTGGCGGCGGTCAGGCCGGCTGGCAGGCCAAGGGTCAGCTGCGGGTCGCAGATCGCTAGGCGCGGCAGGAGCAAATCGCTGACGAAGGTCATTTTGCGGCCATCCTCGCAGATGATCACGCTGGCCACGCTGGCTTCCGAGCCGGTACCCGCCGTCGTGGGAATGGCAATCAGCGGGGCCACATCACGAATCTTGCCCTTGCCGCCTTCGGTCGCGGCGTATTGGGCCAATGGGCCAGGCTGGCGGGCGAGCAACGCCACCGCCTTGCCGAGGTCCATCGGCGAACCCCCGCCGATGCAGATAACACTGTCGCAATCCGCCGTACGGTAAACCTCCAGCGCTTGCAGCACCGCCGCCTCGGTGGGATTTGCCGGCACAGCGCTGAACAGCACGAAGGGCACCTCAGCCGGCAGCTGCTCGCGCAGCGCCTGCAATATCGGCCCCTTGGACAGGTTGGGGCCACTGACAATCAGCGGCCGCTGCATATTCAGCCGCTGCATGCCCTTGCCCAGCTGTTTGAGCGCGCCATGATCGAACTGGATTTGCGTCAGGTAACTAAGCGTTGCCATTGAGTTGCTCCTTTACGAAAGCCCGAGGTCGGTTCTGGCGGTGCTGATCAGCGCGCGATAGACACTGCCCAGCATGCGCGTGGCTTTTTCTTCGCTGACGCCACTCGGCTCGTACTCGGCCGTGAAGACCACCTGGCAGGTGTGCTCATCGCCGCTGATCTGCAGGCGTGCCTGGTACTGCTTCAGCGGCATCGGCCCGGGCACCGTCATGGCATAGGTCAGGGTGTGAGCCGCCTCGTCACGCGCCTCGAGGCGCTCGACCAGCACGCCCCCGCCTGGCATGTGCAGATGCCGGAAACTGCCAACACCTTCGCCGACCATCTCTACCCGCTCCGCCAGGCCTGCTCGCGCAATCGCCGCGAAATCGCGCATTGCTTGCCAGGTTCTGTGGGCGCTCGCCTCTACGGTTTCGCTATAGCTGAAATGCAACATTGGACATTCTCCTTAACAGGTGTTTATTTTTTACAGGGTTATTTATCTCCACGCAACAACCATATACCCCTATCAACATCAGGATTGGTCAGCTGCATATCAGGATGTAGACTTTTTAAATTAACACCTGTTAAGTTAATTCTCAGGCCAAAGCCCGAGACTCCCGACGGCAGCCTGGGCTCACGCTGCGGTGGCACTCGAGCGGCTCGAACACGCACAAGAACGAAGGTGATCGACATGATTTATGCAAAACCGCACAGCCAGGGCTCCCTCCTCGTGCTGAAGGCCCGCTACGGCAACTACATCAACGGTGAATTTGTCGCCCCGCTCGGCGGCCAGCACTTTGTGAATACCAGCCCGGTTGATGCGTCGGTGATTGGCGAATTCCCGCGCTCCGCTGCCGCCGACATCGAGCTTGCGCTGGATGCCGCCCATGCCGCCGCCGATGCCTGGGGGAAAACCTCGGTGCAGGAACGCTCACTGATCCTGCTGAAGATCGCCGACCGCATCGAAGCCAACCTCGAACTGCTCGCCGTCGCCGAAACCTGGGACAACGGCAAGCCCGTACGCGAAACCTTGAGTGCCGACGTACCCCTGGCCGCCGATCACTTCCGCTACTACGCCGGCTGCATCCGCGCCCAGGAAGGCTCAGCCGCCGAAATCAACGAACACACCGCTGCCTATCACTTTCACGAACCCCTGGGCGTGGTCGGGCAGATCATCCCCTGGAACTTCCCGCTGCTGATGGGCGCCTGGAAGCTGGCCCCAGCCCTGGCCGCCGGCAACTGCATCGTGCTCAAACCAGCCGAGCAGACCCCGCTGTCGATCAGCGTACTGATGGAACTGATCGGCGACCTGCTGCCGCCGGGCGTGCTCAACGTGGTGCAGGGCTTCGGCCGCGAAGCCGGCGAGGCCCTGGCGACCAGCAAGCGTATCGCCAAGATCGCCTTCACCGGCTCCACCCCGGTCGGCTCGCATATCCTCAAGTGCGCGGCGGAAAACATCATCCCAAGCACCGTGGAGCTGGGCGGCAAATCGCCGAACATTTTCTTCGAAGACATCATGCAGGCCGAACCGAGCTTTATCGAAAAAGCCGCCGAAGGCCTGGTGCTGGCCTTCTTCAACCAGGGCGAGGTGTGCACCAGCCCATCGCGGGCGCTGGTGCAGGAATCGATCTTCGAACCCTTCATGGCCGAGGTGATGAAGAAGATCAAGCAGATCAAGCGCGGCAACCCGCTGGATGTCGAAACCATGGTCGGCGCCCAGGCCTCGCAGCAACAGTTCGACAAGATCCTGAGCTATATGCAGATCGCCCAGCAGGAAGGCGCGCAGATCCTTACCGGCGGCGCAGCCGAACGCCTGGGAGGCGATCTGGCGACCGGCTATTACATCCAGCCGACCTTGCTCAAGGGCCACAACAGAATGCGCGTGTTCCAGGAAGAGATTTTCGGTCCGGTGGTCAGCGTCACCACCTTCAAGGACGAAGCCGAAGCCCTGGCCATCGCCAACGACACCGAGTTCGGCCTGGGCGCCGGGGTGTGGACCCGCGACATCAACCGCGCCTATCGCATGGGTCGGGCAATCAAGGCCGGGCGCGTGTGGACCAACTGCTACCACATGTACCCGGCGCACTCCGCTTTCGGCGGCTATAAGAAGTCCGGTTTCGGTCGAGAGAACCACAAGATGATGCTCGACCATTACCAGCAGACCAAGAATCTTCTGGTCAGCTACGACATCTCCCCGCAAGGGTTCTTCTAGCCCGTTCTGCAGATACGGCCTCGAGCCAACCACAGTCATAACCACAAAAATCCTAGTCCTAGCGGGAGATATTTCATGGAAACAGTCGGCAACGCCTATCGCAAAGCCGTAGGCATCTCGGGCGAGTTTGACGCCATCATCATCGGTTCGGGCATGGGCGGCCTGAGCGCTGCCTCCATCCTTGCCCAGCAGGACAAACGTGTTCTGCTGCTCGAACAGCACAACGTGATGGGTGGCATGACCCAGGCCTATACGCGCAAAGGCTATCGCTGGACCGTCGGCATGCACTATATCGGCGATGTAGGCGCTAAACAGTCCGCCGGCTGGAAGCTGTTCAACTACGTCACCGGCGGCGGCCTCGAGTGGAAGCCCATGCCGAACATCTTCAACCGTATGGCAATCGGCGACCGCTCTTACGAGATACCCGCCGGGGCAGAGGCCTATAGCAACCTGCTCAAGGAGCACTTCCCTCACGAAGCGGATGGTATCGATCGATATATCGCCCTGATCGGCAAGGTTTCCAAGAGCTCGGCCGGCTACTTCGCCCAGAAGGCCATGCCGAGCGAAGCGGCGGACGCGGTTTATGACGCCATGTGTTCCACCTTCCATAGCTATTCGGACCGCATCACCCTCGACGTGCTTTCCGAGCTGATAAGCGATCCCGAGCTGATCGCGGTGATCTGTGCCAACTACGGCGACTACAGCCTGGAACCGACCCGGAGCTCCTTCGCCATGCACTGCATGCTGGCCAAGCACTATATGAATGGCGCCTTCTACCCCGTGGGCGGCGGCATGGCGTTTTCCCGGCTGATCGCGCCGATCATCGAGCGAGCGGGCGGCATGCTTTTGCACAGCGCCGAAGTCAGTGAAATTCTGGTCGAAGACGGCATCGCCCAGGGCGTTCGTCTCAGCTCAGGTGAGGAAGTGCGCAGCCCGGTGGTCATCAGCAACGCAGGCGTGCGCAACACCTATTCCCGCCTGCTGCCCCGACAGGTCAGCAAGGATTTCGGTCTTGATCAACTGCTGGAAAACGTCACCGAAACCTATGCGGTAGTCGGCATCAATATCGGCTTCAATCGCTCGGCAGAAGAACTTGGCTTTACCCCGACCAATATCTGGTCCCACCCGACCAACGACCTCAAGGCCAATCTTGAGGCGCATCGTAAAGACTTCAACGCGCCCTTTCCCTGGTTTTTCATCACCTTCCCGTCGGCGAAGGACCCAGCCTGGGATGAGGAATACCCCAACAAGGCCACTGTCGAGATGTACGCCTATACCAATTACGAGCATTTCAAACAGTGGGAGGGCACGCGTTGGATGAAACGCGGCGACGACTATCTCGCCCTGAAGGAGGACATCGGCAAGCGCCTGCTGGAAGAACTCTTGCGCCACGTGCCAAAGGCCCGCGAAGCAGTGGACTACTACGAAGTGTCCACACCGCTGAGCTATGAAACCTTCGCCAAACGCGAACGCGGCGGATTCATGGGGATCGAGTCGTCGCCGCAGCGCTTCCAGCAGAAATGGCTGCGGGCACAAACACCCATCGAGGGGCTGTACCTCACCGGCCAGGATGTGGCCACAGATGGCGTCATCGGCGCCCTGGTCGGCGGCGTGCTCTGTGCATCCGCAGTGGTCGGCAAAGACATGATGACTCACATCCGATCGTCCTAGTCGTTGCCATAGATCTTGCCGCCGCTTGCGGCACAGGTGATGTATCTGCATCTATGCCGCCCGTTTTTATGTCAAGGCGGCATTTTTGCTCGAAACGAGATGACGCCTGCGCATCCGCGTGGCCACGCCGACAGGCGAGAAAACCTGGTACCTGGTCGCCATCGAATACCCCTGAGCGGCAGAACGTCAGCGCCGGGTGATCAAGCCCTGCTTGGCGACCCGTATCAGCTCGTGCAAGGTGGCGTGCAGATGTTCGGCACTGGGCGCCTGCAGCACGGCCAGATCGAAGCTGTCGTCGGCAAAGCGCGCGAGCGACTCGCCGTCGTCGACGAACTGAATCAGAAACGCCCGCGGGCGATGATTCCAACGCTTCGACCAACCTTCGAGATAGCGCAGTAGCGTCGGTTGATGGCTGCCGCCGAGAAGAATTCTGGGATTGCGCTGCGCCAGCCCTGAGGTAATCGGGGCCAGACGGATGAGCGGCTGGGGACAGTTCATGTAGGGATCTCCGCCTCGTATGCTCGCTGGGCAGCGGTGAGAGGCGACACCGAACCAGCGCTTTAGCGGTATTTCGAAGCCTTTCTGCAAGTCTTCTCGGAGCCTTCGACAAACGGCTCGGCGCCCCGCAAGTAGCTGTTTAAATCGGCGCATGGGTCAGCATCCTAGAGAAGCCCGCTCGCGGCTGTCAAGGCGGCCGCCGTTGCACCCCAACCTTTGATTGGTAAGACTCGACTCGCCCTCCCATGGCCGCGCAAAACGCCCGCTTCCTGGCGTTCGAAAACGGCTGCAAGCGCACCAATGCGTAGCGCTCGCGTTTCGCCGTGTAACAGCGCTAAAGCGCTGTCAGCAATCATCAAAGCCGCGGCCCTTGGCGTCTAACCCCTGGCGCAGACGCCTCGCTCGACTTACGCGCCGGTCTGGCATGCTTCATGCGCTATGCCCATGGCCGACGTTGGCGCCACAGGAAGGGCGCAGAGGCAGCAAGGACTGCGTCACCGCCCGTTCAATCCTTACGAGAGCGCTAATGAACACCAACAAAAACAACAACAAGAAAACCCTGCTCGCCCTCTGCCTGGGAACCGGTCTGCTCGCCGCAGGCCAAGCCGAAGCATTCTGGTTCGGTTCCTCCGGCTACACCCAGACCAAGTACCCGGTCGTGCTCACCCACGGCATGCTCGGTTTCGACAGCCTGCTCGGTGTCGACTACTGGTATGGCATTCCTGCGGCGCTACGGCGCGACGGTGCCAGCGTCTACGTCACCGAGGTCAGCCAGCTGAACACTTCGGAGGCCCGCGGCGAAGAGCTGCTGCAACAGGTCGAGGATATCGTCGCCATCAGCGGCAAGCCCAAGGTCAACCTGATCGGCCACAGCCACGGCGGCCCGACCGTTCGTTACGTCGCGGCGGTCAGGCCCGACCTGATCGCCTCGGTCACCAGCGTCGGCGCACCGCACAAGGGTTCGGCCACTGCCGACTTCATCCGCCAGGTGCCGCCGGGCTCCGCCGGGGAAACCCTGCTCGCGGGCATCGTCAACGGTCTGGGAACCTTGATCAATTTCCTCTCCGGCAGCGCCAACACCTCGCCGCAGAATGCCTTGGGTACCCTGGAGTCGCTGAACAGCCAGGGCGCCGCGGTGTTCAACGCCAAGTTCCCGCAAGGCATCCCGACCACCGCCTGCGGCGAAGGTGCCTATAGCGTGCGCGGCGTGCGCTATTACTCCTGGAGCGGCACCAGCCCGGTGACCAACATCTTCGACCCCAGCGACCTGCTGCTCGGCGCGACCTCGCTGACCTTCAATGGCGAAGACAACGATGGTCTGGTCGGTCGCTGCAGCTCGCACATGGGCAAGGTGATTCGCGATAACTACCGGATGAACCACCTCGACGAAGTCAATCAGACCCTGGGGTTGACCCACCTGTTCGAGACCGATCCGGTCACCGTCTATCGTCAACATGCCAATCGCCTGAAGAACGACGGGCTGTAATCCGCCCCGACAAGCCCGGGAGCGGACCCTTATGGGCTCCGCTCCTCTTGCCTGTGGAAAAAGCCGTGAAAAAACTCCTATTGCTCGTGCCCGTAGCCTTTGTATCCGCTGTCGCTGGTCTGCTTTACCTGAACCCGGCGGATAACCCGACAGCGCTTGAACAAACCACTAACGAGCCGCTGAGCGGCAAGCCAAGCACCCAGACCGCCGCGCGGGCGAGCGCGCAACTGAAGCCCTCAGCGCCAACCAGCGCGTTCCCGGCCCTGCCCGCCTCCTTCGACGGCACCCAGGTGGATGGCAGGTTTCGCGTCGACGCCGCGGGCCAGTTGATCGCCAGCGAAGACATCCGGCGGATTTTCGATTATTTCCTCGCCGCAGTCGGCGAGGAACCGTTGCGCAACAGCGTCGAGCGCCTGCAAGGCTATATCGCCAGCCAATTGCAGGAGCCCGCCCGCCGGCAAGCACTGGGCTTGCTCGAGCAGTACCTGGCCTATAAACGCGAATTGGTGCTGTTGGAACGGGATCTGCCGCAGATCGCCGACCTACAGGCCATGCGTCAACGCGAAGCCGCGGTACAAGCCTTGCGCGCGCGGATCTTCAGCGCCGAAGCCCAGCAAGCGTTTTTCGCCCGTGAGCAGGCCTACAACCAATTCACCCTGGAGCGCCTGGCCATCCTCCAGGACAGCGGGCTCGATGACGCAGCGAAGGCCGCGGCGGTCGACCAATTGCGTAACGGCCTGCCGCCGGAAATGCACGACAGCGTGCTGCCGCAGCTGCAAAACGATCTGCGTCAGCAAACCGCCAAGTTGCAGGCCGAAGGCGCCAGCGCCGCGCAAATCCGCCAGCTACGTCAGCAACTGGTCGGCGCCGAAGCCACTCAACGCCTCGAAGCGCTCGATCGCAAGCGCCAAACCTGGAACCAACGGGTGAGTCGCTACCTGACGGAGAAAGCCAGGATCGAGGCCAATCAGGGCCTGAGTGCGAGCGACAAAGCCAGCGCGATCGCGCAATTGGCCGAAGCCGATTTCAACCAGCAGGAGCGTCTACGTCTGGACGCCGCCGAACAGCTGGCCGCGACGCGTCGGCCAAGTGCACCCTGATCTCAAAAACCAGGCATGAAAAAACGCCGCTCATGCGCATGGCAGGAGCGGCGTTTGCGGAATCGTTCGGCGCTTGAACTCAGCCTGCGATGCGCTTATCCAGCGACAGCTTGCCCGCGCCTTCGATCATCACCGCCAAGCTGATCGCCAGCAGAGCCAGGGCGAATTCATAGCCGTTATTGCTCATGAAGAAGCCATTGGCCAAGTGCACGGTGACTATCGCCACCAGCATGGTCACGGCCAATACCGCGGCAGCGGGACGCACCAGCAAACCGACGATCAACGCCAAACCGCCGAAGAATTCGGCGCTACCAGCCAGCAGTGCCATCAGGTAGCCCGGCGCCAGGCCGATGCTTTCCATCCACTGACCGACGCCGGTCAAACCATAGCCGCCGAACCAGCCGAAGAGCTTTTGCGAGCCGTGGGCGGCGAAAGTCACGCCGGCGATCACGCGAAGGAGCGTAAGGCCGTAACCGGCTTGGGTGGAAAGTAGACGCTGGATCAGTGTGTTCATGTTGAGTATTCCTGTTTGCTGGAAGAGAGAAGATGAGGCATAGAATAATCAGATCTACTGATACTTAAAGCCGATATTATTGTTAATTTAAATCTATTTATTAGATTAGTTAGTCGCATTCCTGGCCACAGCCTGGGGCTCCAGCAAATAGCGTTCACGGTCGTAGGCCAGGTAGTACTTGTTGACGCTGTTGACGTAGCTGACCACCCCCATACCGACTTGCTCCATGGCGATCCGCTCGACCTGGAAAAACCATTGATTGGGATTCAAGCCACGTCGCTTGGCTTCGGCGCGCATGCTCTGCACCCGCTGCGGTCCCATGTTGTAGCCCGCCAGGACGAACGCCATGCGCTCGCGCTCGTTGAGCTGCGGGCTATTGAAGAAATTGCGCCGGATCGCGGCCAGGTACTTGGTGGCGGCGAGCACGTTGTTTTCCAGCGTTGCGATATTACCGACCCCAACGCTGCGGCCGGCCGCCGGGGTGACCTGCATCAACCCGGTGGCGCCGCCGCTGCCTCGCGCCGCCGGGTTGAGGGTCGACTCCTTATAGGCCACCGCCGCCAACATCAGCCAATCGAAGCGCTGTTGCGTGGCCTGCCGCTGCAGCACCGGACGCACTTTCTCTAGGCGCTGGCGTTCGATGCGGCCAAGCGGATAGCGCACCTTGTACAAGCGTCGATAGACCCGCTGAAAAGTGGCGTCCAGATCGGCCGGCTCACGGTAGCTTTTCAGGAAACGGTCGATGCTGGCCCTCAGCATCGACGCGTCGCGACGTACGTACCAACGCATGTCGCCGTCCTCAGCCAAGGGAATATGGCGATCGAGGCGTAGTTTCGGCAACACCTTGGCCCAACGCTCGGCAATCGGCTGTTCCACCACGGTCAGGTTGTAGATGCCGGCATGGACCATTTCCAGCACATCTTCGACGGCCAGGCTGGGGTCGGCCCACTCGATGATCAGCGGTTGCAGTTTGCGCTGTATCAGCCGTTGATTGAGTTGGCGGATGGCCTCGCCGGCGGCGCTACCAGCCGGCAACGCGAAGCTGCGCCCGGAGAGATCTTCGAGGCTTTGATAGCGGCGATTGCCCTGGCGCGCCACGATGATCAACGGCACATCGCGACGAATCGCGCTGCTGGCGCTCACCGCACCGCCGCCGCGCAGCGCAAGCAACTCGCCGGGGGCGACCAGATCGCCGTCGCCGCGCTGCAATGCACCCAACAGCTGATCCTTGGCCACTGGCACGATTTTCAGTTTGAGCCGCCGCCCATCTCCGGCGTCGCGATTGAGGTACTGCTCGAATGCGCGCAGCCGGCGATATTCCACGCCGATACTCTGCCCCTTGATCTCACCGGAGCTGTTGCGGCTCTGATTGACCAGCACACGCAGCTCGCCGCTGCGCCTGATGCTCGCCAGATCCCGGGCGGCCGCAGGCTGAGCGACTTCCGGCGGCCCGGCCAGCCGCGCGCCGGCCGACAACGGCCATAGCGCCAACAGGCAAAGCAGCAATAGCAGTCGTGGCATCGGGGCTCCAGGGCAACGTCGGCTCGCTCTGAGCGAGGCTGATCGACTGAACGTAAAGCGACCCGCGGCAGGCTGCCAACGCAGGGCGCGGAGGTTCGCATAGCCAGCCAGCGGACGCCAGCCGCAACTCGCGACTGGCTCACAAGTCGGCTCTAATACACTGAAAACATTGACTTAATAACTGAAAGAAAAGCTCTGCTATGCTGCCTCACCGCAGTCAATTCGACCGCCTTCAACGCGGCATAGGTAGGCACCATGCAACTCATCGACATCGGCGTCAATCTGACCCACCCAAGCTTTGCCGAACAGCGTGAGGCACTGCTCACTCGCGCCTATGCCGCCGGTGTTTGCCAAATGCTCCTGACCGGCACCAGCCTCGAAGAGAGTGCGCACGCCTTGGACCTGTGCCGGCAACTGGATACCAGCGGCCGACGGTTATTCAGCACCGCCGGCGTTCACCCGCATGACGCCAGCCGCTGGAACTCGGCCAGCGTCAACGACCTCAAGGCGCTGCTGCAACAGCCACAGGTGCGGGCCGTTGGCGAATGCGGGCTGGATTTCAACCGCGATTTCTCCCCTCGCCCCGCCCAGGAGAAAGCCCTGAAAGAGCAATTGGCCCTGGCCGTCGAACTGCAGATGCCGGTATTCCTCCATGAGCGCGATGCCGATCAACGCCTGCTGGCGATCCTGCGCGACTATCGCGACCGCCTGCCCGCTGCCGTGGTGCATTGTTTTACCGGAGAAAAGCGCGCGCTGTTCGCCTACCTCGATATGGATCTGCACATCGGTATCACCGGCTGGATCTGCGACGAACGCCGCGGCAGCCACTTGCATCCCTTGATGCGGGAAATCCCCGAAGGCCGGCTGATGCTCGAAAGCGACTCGCCTTTTCTGTTGCCGCGCAGCCTGCGCCCGAAACCCAAGAACGGCCGTAACGAGCCCGCCTTTCTGGGCGAAGTATTGCGCGAGGTGGCGCAGCACCGCGGCGAAAGCCCGGAGCGACTGGCGGCCCATAGCAGCGCCTGCGCCCGGCGGTTTTTCGGCCTGCCGCAGCTCGACGAAAGCGAAAGGCAAATGAGCCCGGCCGCCGATTAAAGTCCGGCACGCCGCAGCCGTTAAATACCTCAGTTGACCGGGATCAACGGCAGCCACGGCTGGACACGCAATACTGGCCCCCTGCCACACACCTAACAGACACCTGAAGAAGACATTATGGGCTCCTGGATCCGCGACCTCTCGCTGAAGTACAAGTTTTGGGCAGTGAATGCCGTGGCGTTCGGCACGACCCTGCTGCTGGTGCTCTACGCCTTGGATGTCGAGCGCGAGGCGCGCATGCATGCCGCACAACAGCTCGCCCAAGCCCAGGCCAAGTTGCTGGATGCCTGGCCTGAAGGACAGACGCCGCCGACCGCTAGCCATCTCGTACGTTTTGCCGAGGGCCAAAGCCCACGCCTGGCGAACGACCAGGGCGGCGCGCTGAGCCGCGCCAGCGGCTGGGTGGCGTTCGAGGCGGACGCACTGTCCACCGCCGATGCGCTGATCGGCGCCCAGGTCGTCGACCTCGGTCAGGGTCAGCGCCTGGCCGTGCTGGCCCATGCGCCGAGCTTGCTGCAAGTCTTCGGCGAGCGCGCGCTGAGTTATGCGCTGGTGGTCGCCCTGTTGATGTTGATTCTCCTCGCGGCGTCCCAGTTGCTGATCCGCTTCCTCCTCAGCCACCTCAACACCCTTAAGGATGTGATGCTGCAAGTGGAGAAAAGCGGCGATCTGGCCGCCCGCGTACCGCTCGACTGTCGCGACGAGGTCGGCCAGATGGCCAGCGCCTTCAACGCCATGCAGGCCGGCTACCAGCGCGTGGTCGGGGTGGTCGCGCAGACCGCTGCCCGTCTGGACGAAGGCGCCGAACGTCTGGCGGCGAGCATGGGCGAGGTACGTCGCGGCATGCTCGACCAGCAGAGCGAAACCGAACAGGCCGCCACCGCGATCAACGAAATGACCAGTACGGTGCAGCACATCGCTCAGCATGCGGCCGACACCCGCGACCAATCGAAGACCGCCGAACAGCTCGCCGGCAACGGCCAGCAGATGGTCGACCGCGTCACCCAATCGATCACCGGCTTGTCCAGCGGTGTGCAGCAGACCGCGAAGATGATCGAACGCCTGGCCGCCGACAGCCAGAAGATCAGCGGCGTGGTCAGCGAGATCCACGGCATCGCCGAACAGACCAACCTGCTAGCGCTCAATGCCGCCATCGAAGCGGCGCGCGCCGGCGAGATGGGCCGCGGCTTCGCCGTGGTGGCCGACGAAGTGCGCAACCTGGCCAAGCGCGTGCAGGACTCCACCGATGAAATCACCCAAATGATCGGCACGCTGCAAAGCGGCACCCACGACGCCGTGGAGTTCATGCAGGAGAGTTCGTTGAAAGCCGATGACTGCGTGCAGCAAGCCGACGAGGCCAGCAAGGCACTGAGCGCGATCACCGCTTCAGTGGCGCATATGCGCGAGAGCAATACCCAGATCGCGGTCGCGGTCGAACAGCAGAGCCAGGTCGCCGAAGAGATGAACCGCTCGGTGGTGAAGATTCACGACGTCACCGAAGGCACGGTCAAACAAACCAGCGCGTCTGCCGCCACCAGCAGCGAGCTGGCGGCGCTGGCCGGCGAGCTGAACAAGGCGATACGGATGCTCAAGCTTTAAGCGAACGCCTGGCGGAATGCGATTCGCCCAGTCCGCTTCAGCCGCGAGTTCTTCTCAGCGCCTTCCAGGTCAATCGCGGCTAAAGCCCCTCCCACATCGGGCTCCCAGTCTGTCGTAGCGCTCGGCGCCGCTCCCGATATTTCATGGCTGATGCGGCACTAGCCGAAGACGCTGACCGTCTGCCGGCTGATCGCCAGCAACGCGCCCTGAGGCGACCACAGGGCGGCGGCGATATGCCCATAGCCGTCGCGCGCGTGTTCGATCTGCGCCTTGTAAAGGCACCAGTCCCGCGTGCTCAGCTCGCTCACCGGCTGAACGAATTCGATGGTCCAGGTCAACGAACTGCCCGGCGCCGGCGTACTCAGGTGCGGTAACACCGCCGGCGGCCAGGCATCGACCAGGGCGAGCAGATGCGCTTCATCGACCGGGCGCGCCTCGGACTCGTCCCGCAGGCGCACCCAACCGCCCATTTCCCGCGATTTGTTGCCGCTGAACGGCATACCGCCAATCGCCCAGCGCATCGCCAGAAAGCGGGTGAACTCGGGGGTAACCTGGGGGATATAGGGCAACTCCTGGCACTGTTCGACCGCAGCGATCTGCGGCGCCGGCTCGGCGGCGACCTGGATCGCCGAATCACGCGCTGCGCCGAAGCTGCCCTGCACCAGCGTCACCACCTGGCCGTTCTGCACGGCCCGTCCCAGCACCTGGCTGACCGCTTTACCTTCGCGCAACACCTCGACCTCGAAGCCCAGCGGCACATCCGGTTCTGCCGGGCCGACAAAGGTAATCGCCAAGGAGCGCGGCGGACGCCCCGCCGGTACCTGGGCGCGCATGGCCTGATACACCAGCGCCGCCATCAAACCGCCGAAACTGGCCCGCCCCTGCGCCCAAACGCCGGGGATCACCACGGCCTGTGGATCGCGCTCAACTGCCTGGAGCAACTCGGTAAACGTCATAACCGCCTCGAAAATAAAATACGCAGGGGGATCTTAGGGGAAGCCAGAATCCAGCGTTATAACGCATCGCATGCCATTTCGGCCAAATTTACCGAGAAAACGGCGAAGAAGCCCTCATCGAGCGGCGTCAATCGACACCGGCGAATTGCCGACGCAACACCAACAGCGCGCAATCGACCTGCTGTTCGGCTGCCTGCAAGGCAAGCTGCCAGCCTTGCACGCAAGGCGCCAGATCGTCCTCATGCTCGGCGCGCAGCAACCATTGCAGATGGTCGTGCCAATCGCCCAGGGCGCTTTGCGCCTGTTTCAGCTGGGCCTGCTTGCACGGCGACAAACCGGCCAGGGCCGGATAGACCTCGGCAGCGTAACGCAACCGTTTGACCAGCAGGCGCAAACGGTGACGGTCGTAAGCGGGATCGGCCAAGGCGTCGTTCAGGCGGCGTTGGTGCTTCGCCAAACGTTTGCCGATTCGTTTGCCAAGACCGCGCAACTCGCCATTGGCTTTGGCCTGATACCAGCGCCCGGGGAAATCGTCCAAGGCAGCGAACAGCGCCTGCAACTGCGGACCAGCGGATAGCGCCGTATAACCGGGTTGCAGCTGCGCCTGACGCGCACAGCCCGCGGCTTTCTGGCCCTGGCGGACCAACTCTTGTTGCAGAACCTGCATATCGCGCAACGGCCCACTGGCACGGCCGAACTCCGCCGCACGCTGCTGCACGGCCGCACAAGCGGGTAACTCGGCAAGCGGTTTGAGCACGCTGCGCAGCGTGCGCACGGCGATGCGCAGATCATGCAGGGCTTCGTCGTCGGTCGCAGCCGCCAGACGTTCGCGACAGGCATACAGACGCACCTGCAACCGCAGCACCTGAGCTAATAGATCGTCGGAAAGACTGGCCATTGACTCACTCCTCGCGCATCGGTCAGGCCGATGCGCCTTTTATTGGCCAGGTCCATCGTCGTTTCATCGGCAGCCATGACGAAACGCCAACAGCACCTAGCTCGGCTCCGCTCGGGTAAAACGCCAGGGCAGCGCGCGGCGCAGGGCGCGCAGATACCGCTGCAATTCGCCGGGCGTGGCGGCATGCCCGGCATAACGCTGCGCCTCGAATGCCGCACTGAACGCCTCGATGGCGCGCGCCTGTCCGGGCAGGGTCGCCGACGCGCGCTCGGCAAAGGCACGCGGTCCTTCGCCGGCGAAACGCCGCACGCCATGGCGCGCCAAGAGCCGCTCGAAACGCCGATAGAGGCGCTGCTGCGGGTCGCGTTCGCGCTGCCAGGGCTTGAACAGCCAGAGCGCCAATAGGCTCAACAGCAAGGCGCCGCCGCCAACCAGGCTGATCGCCAGCAAGCGCGCGTCGATGCGCCCGAACCAACGCTGCAACACCTGCAATTGCTGCGCGCTCTGGTAACCCAGCACCCAGCGCTGCCAGCCGTAATTGAGGTTATCCCAGCCCAGGCGCAATTGATTGAGCCAGGTCAATTGGCGATAACGCAGTGGCGAAAAGGGCGAGCCCTCGAGAAAACTCTGCTCGCCGGCCACCGCCTCTTCCAGACCCAGCTCGATACGTTCCGGCGCCACCTGAAACGTCGGGTCGACGCTGACCCAGCCGACACCGGGCTGCCAGTACTCGACCCAGGCGTGGGCATCGAACTGGCGCACCTGTACATAATTGCCCGCGGGGTTGTATTCGCCACCCTGGTAACCGGCGACCACCCGAGCCGGAATACCCGCGGCGCGCAATACGAAGGTCATGGCGCCGGCGTAATGGGCGCAAAAGCCGTTGCGCGTACGAAAGAGAAAATCGTCGATGCTGTCCAAGCCGACCGGTGGCGGGCGCAAGGTGTAACCATAGGGCTCGCGGTTGAAATGCCCTAGCAGCGCCTGCACCAGTTGTTCGCTTTGCGGGTATTGCCGCTTCAGCTCGGCGGCCCAGGCGCGGCTGCGCGGGTCGCCCTCGTCGGGTAACTGCAAGGCGTGGCGCAGGCCATTGCCCAGGCTCGCGGGCTGGCGCACGGCCTCGGGCCAGGAGGTTACCGAATACTGCAAGGTGCGCTCGACCGGGCGCCTGCGCTGCAAGCGGAAGTCGCTCATTTGCTGGGCGCTTTCCAGCCCGGTCTCGCCGACATCCAGGGCGAACAACCAGGGTTTGGCGCTCGGCTGCATCAGGATGCTGTAGCGCAGCGGTTCGCCGCGTTTCTCCCAAGCCGGCGTTTGCGGCACCTGGGCGAAACTGGACTGCGACCAGCGCCGCCCATCGAAGCGTTCCAAAGTCAGGGCGCGCCAGTACAGCTGGCTGCGATCCGGCGTTTGCACCGCGAAACTGGCGCGAAACGCCAGGGCGTCGGAGCGGCTCAACTCGGCGATATCGGCTGGCGCCATGCTGTCGGACAAGCCGCTGAGCGCCTTGTCGCTCGGCTGCGGCAAGGCCCACAGCGGCCCCAGCCGTGGGAAGAACACGAACAACAGCAGCATCAACGGGATCGCCTGCAACAGCAGGCTCGCCGCCAGACGCCCGGTTTGCCAGGGCCGGGTGGCCACGGCGCTTTGTTGCAAACCGATCAGAGCAGCCAGCAGCGCCGTCACCGGCAGCAGGCTGAACAGCGCCAGGAGCATGCGGTCGTCGAACAGGTAAGCGGTGACCACGGTAAAAAAGCCGAGGAAGATCAGCACCAGCGCATCGCGCCGGCTGCGCATCTCCAGCAGTTTGAGGATAAAGGCCGCAATCAGCAGCACCACCCCGGCATCCAGACCGACCAGGCTGCCACGCGAGAGAAATACGCCGATGGCGGCACCCAGCATCAAGCCGGCTTTGGCCCAGGCATTGGGATAGGCCGCGCGCATACGGAAAATCTGAATGCGCCAGGCCGCGCAACCCAGCCACAAACCGATCACCCACAGCGGCAGATGACCGAGATGGGGAACTATCACCAGCACCTGGGCGACCAGCAACCAGGTCAGACTGATACGCGGAATGGCCTGGACCCGGCTCATGGGGCAACCCCATACAACGCCAATGCGCGCAGGCAGGCCTCGCGGTGGCCGTCGCCGCTGTCGGGCGGCAGCACGCAGCCCGGCAGGCGCATGGCGAAGGGTTGCTGACGCTCGGACAGTTGCAACACCCAATGGCAAAGCAACGACAGGCGCGTCTCGATATCCCCGCCGACCACCTCGAAATCCAACCACAGGTCGCGCCCGCTGAGTGCGGCGAAATCCTTGACCAGCAAACCCTGGCCGCGGGAATAGGCTTTCCAGTGCAGGCGCCTTTTCGAATCGCCCGGCTGGTAGTTTTTCAGCCCCTGAAAGTCGTCGGCACCGCGGCCATGGGCGCGGCCGCCCTGCTCCTCCGGATCGTCGCTGGCGCCGGCTGCGACCGGCAACTCGCCTTCCAGCGGCCGTGGGTAGACCAACAGTGCCTGATCCAAGTCGACCCAACTCCAGGCCACCAGAATCCCCAGCGGAAAACGGCTCTCGACCCGCATGCGCCCCGGCCGCAGCCAACCGCGGTGCAGCGCCGGCAGGCTCAATTCGCACTCGCCGACGCCCCGCTCGGGCACATCCAACACCTGCAGCTCAGCCGGTGGCCAGCCCAGGGCAACGGCTTGATGGGCCCGCACGCTGCTTTCCAGGCGCACCCGGAAGCGCCCCTGTTCGCCGACGAACACCGCCCCGGCGCCAGACGCCTTGAGGATCAAGCCGGCCAGGTTGCGGTAGGTATGCAGGATGGCCACGACGAACACCGACGCCAACAGGAAGGTCAGGCCGTAGGCCAGGCTGTTCTGGTAATTGATCGCCGCCAACAACATCAACACCAGGGCCAGGGCGAAGGCGCCGCCGACCAGGCTGGGGATGATGAAAATCCGCCGTTGATTCAAGCGTACGCTGGCCGCCGGCGGGATGCGCCTGGTCAGCCAACGACTCCAACGCCGCTTCAATGCCGCCCTCAAAGCGCCGGCACCTCGCGCAACAGCCATTGCACCAGGGCGCCGCCGCCGTGCCCGGTCGGGTCGGCGCGCTCGCGCAAACGGTGACCGACCACCGATGGCAACACCGCCTGCACGTCTTCGGGAATCACATAGTCGCGTCGATCGAGAAAAGCCCAGGCCCGCGCCGCCGCCAGCAGCGCCAGGCTGGCCCGCGGCGACAGGCCCCAGGCGAATTGCGGCTGGGTACGGGTGGCTTCGACCAGACGCAGCACATAATCGACCAAGGCGTCGCTGGCCCGCACGTTCGGCACTTCGGCTTGCAGCAGCGCCAGCTCGCGGTGGTCGAGAATCGGCTCCAGGCGCGGCAACAGCGAGCGCCGCGAATCGCCCAGAAGCAGCGCCTTCTCCGCCGCCATGCCGGGATAACCGAGGGACAGACGCATCAGGAAGCGGTCGAGCTGCGACTCCGGCAAGGCGAAGGTACCGCCCTGGCTGACCGGGTTCTGCGTGGCGATCACGAAAAAGGGTTCGGGCAGCGGCCGGGTCGCGCCCTCGATGGTCACCTGACCCTCCTCCATGGCTTCGAGCAATGCGCTCTGGCTCTTCGGCGTGGCGCGGTTGATCTCGTCGGCCAGCACCAGCTCGGCGAAGATCGGTCCGGGGTGGAACACGAACTGTCCGGTGTCCTTGTCGAACACCGATGTGCCGAGGATGTCGCCCGGCAACAGATCGGAGGTGAACTGGATACGCTGGAAACTCAAGCCCAGCACCTTGGCCAACGCATGGCTGAGGGTGGTCTTGCCCATCCCCGGCAAGTCTTCGATCAACAGATGACCGCGCGCCAACAGGCAGGTCAAGGCCAGACGCACCTGGCCCTCCTTGCCCAGCAATACCTGGTTCACCGCCTGCAATACGTAATCGAGTTTGCGCACCATCGTTCTCCTTGGCCAATTCGCCGATGCTACTGGTCGCGCTCGCCGTGGCAAAGGCTGACTAAACCTTTACTGACAAATCTGTGAAGAAATGCCTTGATCCAGACCAATATCGGGCCGCAACAAAAGGCCTAAGGTGACATCAGACAAACAAGACTCAAGGACGCAACCATGACAGCTTCCCACCCTGGTGACTGGCATGCCCGTACCGGCGAGGAGTGTCTGCGGGTACAGGATAGTCAACTCAGCGGCCTGGATAACGCCGAAGCTCAGCGCCGTCTGCGCCAACACGGCCCCAACCGTTTGCCGCAGGCGCGGCCTAGAGGCCCGCTGCGGCGCCTGCTGCTGCAATTTCATAACCTGCTGATCTACGTACTGCTGGCCGCCAGCCTGCTCACCCTGCTGCTCGGCGAATGGCTCGACAGCGCGGTGATCTTCGCCGTGGTGCTGATCAATGCGCTGATCGGTTTCATTCAGGAAGGCAAAGCCGAACAGGCCATGCGCGCGATCCAGAACATGCTGACCCTGGAGGCCCGCGTGCGCCGCGACGGCAAGCTGCAGAGCGTGCCGGCCGAGCAACTGGTGCCCGGCGACCTGGTACTGCTGGAAGCCGGCGACCGGGTGCCGGCGGACCTGCGTCTGCTGGAGTGTCGCGACCTGCGCATCGAGGAAGCGGCGCTGACCGGGGAATCGCTGCCGGCGAACAAACGTAGCGAAGCGGCCATAGCCGATGCGAGCCTGGGCGATCGTCACAACATGGCCTACTCCGGCACCCTGGTCAGCGCCGGCAATGGCGCGGGTGTGGTGGTCGCCACCGCCGGGCACACCGAATTGGGGCGCATCAGCCATATGCTCGGCGCCGTGGTCAGCCTGCAAACGCCATTGCTCGCGGATATGGCGCGCTTCGCCCGGCATCTCACCTTACTCATTCTCGGCTCGGCGTTGCTCACCTTCGCCTTCGGCGTATGGTTGCGCGGCTACCATCCCACGGAGATGCTGATGGCCGCGGTCGGTCTGGCCGTCGCGGCGATTCCCGAGGGGCTGCCGGCGATCCTGACGATCATTCTCGCCCTGGGCGTACAGCGCATGGCCAAGCGTCAGGCAATTATCCGCCGCCTACCGGCGGTGGAGAGTCTGGGCGCGGTCACGGTGATCTGCTCGGACAAGACCGGCACCCTGACGCGCAACGAAATGACCGTTCAGCAGGTGTTCACCAGCGCCCATCATTATCGGATCGAGGGCGTCGGCTACGCCCCCAAGGGCAGCGTGCGCTGCGACGACGAGCAGCTTTGCCAGCTCGATAGCGCCGACGACCTGCGCGAGCTGGCGCGAGCCGGCCTGCTGGCCAATAACGCTAGCTTGCACCTACAGGAGCTGGCCTGGTGCATCAGCGGCGACCCCACCGAAGCCGCCCTGCTGACCCTGGCCGGCAAGCTCGGCCTGGAGCGCCAGCACGAGCTGCAGCATCTGCCGCAGATCGATGTCATCCCGTTCAGCTCGGAGCTACGCTGCACCGCTAGCCTGCACCATGATCATGCGGGCCACGGTTTCATCTACCTGCTCGGTGCGCCGGAGCGCTTGCTCGAAGTATGCAACCGGCAATGGCGCGATGGTCGCGACGAACCACTTAACCTCAAGCATTGGCACGCCATGCTCGAACAAGGCGCCAGTCAGGGCCTGCGCATGCTCGGCTTGGCCATGCGCACGCCGGCAAGCGGCAAGCGCGAATTGAGCTATGCCGACCTGGAGGGCGATTTCATCCTGCTGGGGCTGGTCGGCATGCTCGATCCGCCCCGTGAAGAAGCGATCCGCGCCATCGCCGACTGCCACAGTGCCGGCATCCGGGTGAAGATGATCACCGGCGACCATGCCGCCACCGCCAGCAATATCGCCGCACGTCTGGGCCTGGGCGGTGCGGCGGCGTTGACCGGGGCGCAGCTGGACCAGCTCAGCGACGCCGAGCTGGACGTGCGCCTGCGCGACACCCAGGTATTCGCCCGCACCAGCCCGGCGCATAAGCTGCGCCTGGTCGAACGTTTGCAGGCGGCCGGCGAACGGGTGGCGATGACCGGCGACGGGGTCAACGACGCGCCGGCGCTCAAGCGCGCCGATATCGGTATCGCCATGGGCATCAAGGGCACCGCGGCGGCCAAGGAGGCAGCGCAGATGGTATTGGCCGACGACAACTTCGCCACCATCGCCCATGCCGTCGAGGAAGGCCGCGCGGTCTATGACAACCTGCGTAAATCCATTCTCTTCATCATTCCCACCGGCGCCGGCGAAGCCTTGATTCTGCTGGCGGCCATCGCTCTGGGGCTGACCCTGCCGATCACCCCGTTACAGATTCTCTGGGTCAATATGATCACCGCGGTGACCCTGGCCCTGGCGTTGGCCTTCGAGCCGGCCGAGGCCGACCTGATGCGCCGTCCGCCGCGCGACCCACGGCTGCCGTTGCTGACGCCGCGGCTGCTCTGGCGCGTGGTCTTTGTCGCCTTACTGATGACCCTGGCCAGCCTCGGCCTGTTTCTCTACAGCCAGGAACTCGGCTGGAGCCTGGAAAGCAGCCGCTCCCTGGCGGTGAATACCCTGGTCGCCTGCGAAATCAGCTACCTGTTCAGCAGTCGCCGCCTGGAAGGTGCGGCCAACTTCGGCCTGCGCGACAACCCGGCGATCTGGGCCATGGTCGCGCTGCTGGTGGCCATGCAACTGGCGTTCACCTACTGGTCGCCATTGCAGCAACTGTTCGGCACCGCCGCCCTGCCGGCGTTCGCCTGGGGCGGGTGCCTGCTGGTCGCGGTCGCGCTTGGCGTGCTGATCGAAGCGGAGAAGTGGCTGATCCACCACTTTCAGCGATAACCCGTCGGACAAAAACCATGGAGCGCGAGCGAGCACCTTACAAACGGAAATGCCCGGCCATCGTCTGCAATTCGCGCCCTAGATCGGCGAGTTCGGCACTGGAGGCGGCGGACGTCTGCATCGCCGCCGCGGATTGGTCGGAAATATCGCGGATGGAGGTCACGCTGCGATTGATCTCCTCGGCCACGGCGGTCTGCTCTTCGGCCGCGGCGGCGATCTGCTGGTTCATCTCGAAAATCAGCGTCACGGCTTCGGCGATATCCGCCAAGGCGACCGCGGTCTGATTGGCGTCCGTTACCGCCTGATCCACTCGCGTGCCGATCTGGCGCATCGCGTCCACCGAACGCCGCGCGCCATCGCGCAGGACGATAACCAAGCCTTCGATCTCGGTCGTGGAATGCTGGGTACGCTTGGCCAGCGCCCGCACTTCATCGGCCACCACGGCGAAGCCACGCCCCTGATCGCCCGCTCTGGCCGCTTCGATGGCCGCATTCAAGGCCAGCAGGTTGGTCTGCTCGGCGACACTCTTGATCACATCCAGGATCGCTTCGATCCGCTGAGTGTCCTGGCTCAGGGTCTCGATGCTCTGCGTGGTGTCGGTCATCGCCAACGCCAGTTGATTGATCCGTTCCAAGGTCTGGCGCACTACGGTGCCGCCGATGCCGACGCACTCGTCGGCACGCCCGGTCGAGTTGGCCGCCGCCTCGGCGTTACGCGCGACCTCGTGCACGGTGGCGGTCATTTCGCTCATGGCGGTGGCGACCTGCTCGGTCTCCTCCTTCTGGGTGTCGACGCCCTGGCGGGTCTGTTCGGTCACCGTCGCCAGCCCCTGGGCCGAGGTGGAAAGCTGAATGACGCCGGCCTGCAACCGACCGACCATGCTGCGCAAATTATTCGACATTTCCTGCATAGCGGCGAACAACTGGCCGATTTCATCGCTGCGCCGCACCTCGATCCGCGCGCTCAGATCGCCGGCGGCAATCAGCCTGGCCTGCGCGATCACCTGTTTCAACGGCCGGACGATCAACAGGGTGATCAGCACGGTGGCGAAAAGACCGATGGCCAAGGCCAAAGCGCTGGCGATCAGGATCAGCCAGGTGCTGCGCTGCAACTGACTCTGCATTTGCGTCTTCTGCAAGGCATAAGCCTGATCGACCCGGTCGAGAATCGCCGTGGCCTGCTCGGCCAGGCGCCCATGTTCCTCCCGTTGTTGCACCAACAGGCCGGTGTACTCCTGCAGCCGTTGACCGAAGGAATCGACATTGCCGATGACCTCGACCAAAACCGAGGCATAACCGGGGCTATTCATCGCATCGCGTAACTCGCCCGCCAATCGCTGCGCATCGAGGGCTTCGCGAATTTCCTCCTGGCTCACCTCACCGGTGCTACGGCTTTGCTCAAGGCGTACACGGGCCTGGACGAGCGCCTGCAGCAGCAACTGGTGCACCCGGCTCAGTTGCCCGGCCTGGATCACCGACTCGGCCCCGCTGACGCCCTGGCTGCTCTTGAGCAGATCGAGGCCATCTTCCGCCAGCCCTTCCTTGAGCAAGTCGAGGCTGTTGGCGGCGCTGACCACCAACCAGTTGGCGGCGTCGAGCGACAGGCTCATGTTTTCGCTGAGGTCTGCGTAGCGATCGAAAGCCAGCAGGTACTGCGCAAACAGCGCCTCGACCTCGCTCAGGGCTTCGCCTTCGCTGGCCGGTAGCTCGGCCCTCAGCGATTCGCTGTCTTGCAGAATGGCTTGCGCCTGCGCATGCAACTGCTCGCGTCGTTGCTTGTCGCCGGTGAGGGCGAACGCCTGTTCGACCTGGCGCAGCTGTAGAACCCGGGTATTGATGGCGCTCATCCGCTCGAGGAAAGCTGAACGCACGCCCAGCTCGTGCAACGCGGAAAAGCCGGTAGCGGCCACCACCGCGGTCAGCGCCAGAACCACGCCAAAACCGAGCATCAGCTTGGTAGCCGTGCTCAAACTAGCAATACGCCACTGCATCGCCCCACTCCCCCTGCCCGGCTTGCATGCGGCCAGTCGCCGCGAGCAGACAACATAGGAGAGCAAGGCTGCTGGCGACAAGCCAGCAGTGGGATAGTGGAGTTTTTAGCTATGTGAGTGTCGTTTTTGCCCCTGAGGGCAACCCGCCCGTTCCAGAAATGAGCACCAGCGCACCCAAACGGAGCAGCCTCTGAAACGAACCGGCGGTATGAAACTAGCCCGGCCGTTGCAGCTCGAAGCGCTCCCGGGTGCGGCTGTAAGCCATCCCACCGAGGCGCCCGACCAGATCGAGTTTGCCCGCATCGATACGCCCTTGCGCATCCAGTACCGCATCGTCGATATGTGCCAGCAGCACCTCGGCGAAAATCAAATGACAGTTTGGTGTGGCCGCCGGATAAGGCTGAATCTGCGCCACGCGGCATTCGAACGCGACGGGAGCGCCGAGCACGCGCGCCGGCGCGACCCTGAGCGACGGCTGGCTGGCGATGCCGCATTGCTCGAACTCGCTGACGCCATGCAGCAGCGCCGCGGACGATGCGTTCATCGCCTCGGCCTGGGCGAACGAGACCAGTTGAATCACCAACTCGCCCGTCTCCCGGGCATTGCGCAAGGTGTCCTTGAGGCTACCGTCGTCGCGCGTGCCGATATTGATCATCAAGGTCGGCGGCTCGTCACTGATCACCTGAAAGAAACTGAAAGGCGCCAGGTTACTGGCGCCTTCGCTAGATAGGCTGGACACCCAGGCTATCGGCCGCGGCGTCACGGTAGCGGTCAGCCAGCGATAGCACTGCAGTGGGCTGAGTTGGCTGAAATCGAGCAGCATCAACGACCTGCCCGCGATTCGCGGATATAGAAACGTGCCTTCTCGGCTTTCTGCGCACAACCGCGGAAGGCTTCGAATTGCTGTTGGGTTTTCGCTCCGGTGAGCAACGACAGCGCCTTGGAGTAGCTCACGGTACCGGCGAACCCCTCGGCTTTGGCCAGATCCAGCTCACGCCAGGCGGCGTCCAACTGGTTGGCGCAACTGTCGCGGTAGGCGGTTTTACCGGCGCAACCGGACAGCACCAAAGCAACCATCGATAGACAAAGCAACGCTTTCATACATACCTCTAAATACTGGAAACACACAGGCGGTTCGACCTGCGGTTGAGATTAAAGTGCCATGCATCAGCGCGCAGCACGCTCGCGCAGGAACGCCACTATTTCCGCCTGCTCGCCGACGAACTCGATACGACCCGCCTTGTTCTGCCGCTGGTAGACATACATGGGATCGTAGTACTCGACCAGCAACGCCTCGATCCAACCGCGATGGGTGTCCACCGAGCCATTGCTCGCCTGTTCCTGCAGGGCTTGCTCCATGATCGCCGCCAAACGCTGATAGCGCTCTCCGCCCAAGCGCTTGAGAATATTGCTCAAGCTTTGTTGCAGGCGCTCGGCAAAGGCCTTGAAGCCCGCCTCTTCGCCCAACAACGCAATGAAATCGGCGCTCAGGTCGACCACGTAATCCTTGAGGATGCGCTCCACCCGTCCACTCAGGCTGTCCTCCAGCCAGACCAACGGAAACGCCTGCATGCCGCTATACAGTTCCAGCGGTAGCGAGCATCGGCCGATGATCCGTCCCTCGTCTTCGAGCACGAAGCGCTGCATGCCGGCGGCGCGCTTGCGCAGAAACTCGATGGCCAGGGCATTCTCGAAATCGATCTGCGCCGGCTGGCCGGTGGCGCGTTTGCCGAAACTGGAACCGCGGTGGTTGGCATGGCCTTCCAGGTCCAGGCTGTTACTCAACTGGTCGATCACCTCGGTCTTGCCGGTGCCGGTCATGCCGCCGACCAGGATGAAATCGCATTGCTCGACGGCCTGCTGGGTCGTTTCCATCAGGAAAGTACGCATCGCCTTGTAGCCGCCGATCACCCGCGGGTAGTCGATGCCGGCTTCCTCTTTCAGCCACTGCTGGACGATCTGCGAGCGCAGACCGCCGCGAAAGCAATACAGGTAACCGTCCGGATTGGCCTTGGCGAAGGCCGCCCAGGCGGCGACACGCTCGGCCTTGACCGCGCCGCTGACCAACTGATGGCCGAGTTCGATGGCCGCCTGCTGGCCGCGCTGTTTGTAACAGGTGCCGACTTTCTGCCGTTCGACATCGTCCATCAGCGGCAGGTTGAGCACGCCGGGAAAGGCGCCCTTGACGAATTCAACAGGCGCGCGGGCATCCATCATCGGCGCGCCCGAGAGAAACAGCTGGCGGTAGTCGCTGGTGTTGTCGCGCATCAAAACACCTCTACCGCATGGGTCTGTCGCTCCAGCAGTTCGCCGATCGGTTCGAGCGCCAGGCCGAGTGCTGCGGCCACGGCGAGAAACTCCGCTTCGCCCTCGGCGGTGACCGCCACCAGCAAACCGCCGCTGGTTTGCGGATCGCACAGCAGCTGCTTATGCCGCTCGCTCAAGGGCGCGAGCTTATCGCCATAGCTGTCGAAGTTACGCAGGGTGCCGCCGGGCACGCAGCCCTGTTCGAGGTAATAGTCGATGCCGGGCAAGCGCGGTACCTTGGCGAACTCGACGCGCGCGGTCAGGCCGCTGCCGTCGGCCATTTCGACCAGATGACCGAGCAAACCGAAGCCGGTGACATCGGTCATGGCCATTACTCCGGCGAGCTTGCCGAAGCGGCTACCGGGTTTGTTCAGGGTGCACATCCAGTCCCGCGCCAGGCCCACGTCCTCGGCGCGCAACTTGGCCTTCTTTTCGGCGGTGGTGAGGATGCCGATGCCCAGTGGCTTGGTCAGGTAGAGCCGGCAGCCGGCGGTGGCGGTATCGTTGCGTTTCATATTGCGTTTGTCGACCAAACCGGTGACCGCCAGGCCGAAGATCGGCTCGGGGGCGTCGATCGAGTGGCCGCCAGCCAGGGGAATGCCCGCCTCGTCGCAGATCGAACGGCCGCCGCGGATCACTTCGCGGGCCACGTCCGGCGCCAGTAGGTTGACCGGCCAGCCGAGAATCGCGATGGCCATCAAGGGGTCGCCGCCCATGGCGTAGATGTCGCTGATCGCATTGGTGGCGGCGATACGACCGAAATCGTAGGGATCGTCGACGATCGGCATGAAAAAATCGGTGGTCGAGACCACGCCGCGTTCTTCGTCGATGGCATAGACCGCCGCATCGTCACGCGAGGCATTGCCCACCCAGAGCTTAGGGTCGAGATTTTGCGCGCCGCTGCCCGCCAAAATCACATCCAGCACCTTGGGGGAAATCTTGCAGCCGCAACCGGCACCGTGACTGTACTGGGTTAAACGTATGGGCTCGCTCATGGAATCGCTCGTATCGCCTCGACAAGGCGCGGATTCTAACAGGCCGGCGAAAAGCCTAGCGAGCTTGGACGTACCCCCGGGATCAACGGAACGCGGCTCTCGGAACATCGGTTCGCGGAACGCGGTTCTCGGAACGAACACAGGCTCGCGCGGATCAATCGCAAACGCGCCGGCGTGGTATCGGCGCCAGGGTATTTCCTCGCCGCGGGTGTGCGGCGCTCTGGTGCGGGGGATCGGCGCAGGGTATGTTCCAGAGACAAAGGATTAGCGGGGGTGTTATGAGCAAGCGCATTGCGCTGGTATTGGGGTCCGGCGGCGCGCGCGGCTACGCGCATATCGGCGTGATCGAAGAATTGGAAGCCCGCGGTTACGAGATCGCCTGCATCGCCGGCTGCTCCATGGGCGCCGTGGTGGGCGGCATCTATGCGGCCGGCAAACTCAACGAATACCGCGACTGGACGCAAAGCTTGGACTACCTGGACGTGCTGCGCCTGCTCGATGTGAGTTTCCGTCTGGGCGCCATTCGCGGGGAGAAAGTGTTCGGCAAGATTCGCGAGATCGTCGGCGAGATCGATATCGAAGAGCTCTCGATCCCCTTCACCGCGGTGGCCACCGACCTCACCAACCAGCAGGAAATCTGGTTTCAGGAAGGCTGTCTGCATCAGGCCATGCGCGCTTCGGCGGCGATCCCCAGCCTGTTCACCCCGGTGGTCCAGGGCAAGCGCATGCTGGTCGACGGCGGCCTGTTGAACCCCCTGCCGATCGTGCCGGTGGTATCCAGCCACTGCGATTTGATAGTCGCGGTCAACCTCAACTCGACCAACCAGCAGCATTACCAATTGCCGGTGATCGAACGTACGCCCGCCCTGAAAAGCCGTTTCGACCTGATGATGAGCACGCTCGGCTCGCGCCTGCCGTCGTTCCGCCGTAAAAGCGACGAGGACGACGAACTGTTACTGCTGGAAAACCTGAGCGAATCCGCACCGGCCGAAGCGATCAACCCCTGGGATCAGCGCCCGCCGAGGGCGGTGGAAAAAGCCGCCACGCCGAAATCCGCCAGCGGCTCGCGGGTTGCCGACCTCGGCGGCCCGGCCTCTTTGTTGGAATTGGTCAACCAGAGTTTCGAGGTGATGCAAACCTCGCTGGCGCAATACAAAATCGCCGGCTACCCGCCGGATATTCTGATTAACGTGCCCAAGCGCGTATGCCGTTTCTTCGAATTCTACAAAGCCCCCGAACTGATCATGCTCGGCCGGCAGATCGCCAGGGATACGTTGGACAAGTACGAGCGGGGCGATGTATGACCCGACCTCATTGCCGTTGACCGTCTGACTGCGCTGCGCCTGCCGCAGGCTCGCTATGCACGGTTTTATCCGCCACCCAATCGCTGAGCAGGCTGTAGGCCACGGCGAGCAGGGTCGGGCCGAGGAACAGGCCCATAAAGCCGAAGGCCAGGATGCCGCCGAATACGCCCAGCAGCACCACCACCAACGGCAGGTTGCCGCCACGGCTGATCAGGTAGGGTTTGAGGATGTTGTCCACGCCGCTGATCACGAACAGGCCCCAGACGCCGAGGAAGATCGCCATACCGATCTCGCCTTGCCAGATCAGCCATGCCACGGCCGGGGCCCAGATCAGCGGCGGCACCATGATCAGGCTCGCGCCGAAGGTCAGCAGGCCGAGCAGCAAGGCGCCGGGAACGCCGGCGATCGTAAAGCCGATGCATGCCAGAATCGCTTGCGCGGCGGCGGTGCCGATCACGCCGTTGACCACGCGCTGCACGGTGCCGGCGATCAGCTCCAGATAATGCTCGGCACGCTCGCCGATCAGACGCTCCAGCAGGCTTTCGGCGAAGGACGCCAGGCGCGGGCCATCGCGGTAGAAGAAGAACACCAGAATCAGGCTCAGGGCCAACTCCAGCATGCCGCCACCGATCTGCGCGCTACGCGCCAACAGCCAATTGCCGACTTGACCGAGGTAAGGCCGCACGGTGGCGAAGAAAGCCGCGCCTTGCTCGTCGATGGTTTCCCAGAACCCCACCAGGCGCTCGCCGACCAAGGGGACGTCGGCCAACCAAGCCGGATGCGGCGGCAGGCCTTCGACCTGGAAGCCTTTGACCAGGGCGGTCGCATCCTTGATATGGTCGGCCAGGTTGAACCCCAGCATGACCAAGGGTACGGCGACCAGCACGGTCCAACCCAGGGTCAGCAAACCTGCGGCCATCGATTGCCGACCGCGCAATAAGCGCGTCAATACGCACATCACCGGCCAACTGGCGAACGACAGCACGGCGGCCCAGAACAACGCCGACCAGAACGGCGCCAACACCCACATGCTCGCGCCCAGCAGGGCGAGCAACAAGATCTGCACCAGCAAGCGATCGTTATTGGCCATGCGCACAGCTCCACACACGAGGAAAACGGCAAAAAGGCTCTACGCGGATGCGCAAAGCCTCGAAGGGAAAATTCAGTAGGTATCGATCCGAGGTTTGGAACGTCTCGCTCGTCAACGCAGCAATGTTACACGCAAGCCCGGTGTTTCCTGCTCGGCCAATTCCAGGCGCGCCGCCCGCACGCGTTGCTCGATCAGCGCGTCGCGCCAGGCACCCGCCTCAGGCCCGCTGAGACTGACGCGCAGGGTGCTGTCGAGATTCAAGCTACGCGCCAGCAACGCCACCCAGGCCTCGCTGGGCGCGGTTCTCTTGGCCAGGTGCAATTCGCCGCTGCTCTTCAACTGCCGCAGCAAGGTGGCCGGAGTGGGCAGTAGATCGGCGAGCGGCTGACCGGCTTCCAACAGCTCGGCATGCAGGTAAGCGCGCTTGTTGCCGCGGGTAATGCTGTAGAGCGCCAATAGGCTGTTCTGCCGCGGCTCGGCCAGACGCATCAGCAAGTACGACTGCTGATCGTCGGAGCCGTAGAGAATCGATTGATCGAAAACCGAATTGGCCCACAGGCTGCTCGAACCGCATTCGCGCCCCTGACACCAATAAAGCAATTCGGCATCCTGCGCCTGCAAGGCTTTGCGGGCCGCGGTGAAGACTTCGTCGGCGCTATGGGTGCGCGGCAGTTCGTAGGTCACTGCGGTAAGTTGCCCTTGCAACGCCACCTCCCGCTCGTAACGCAAGCGACCGCTAATGCGCCGGATGGAGCCTTGCGGGTAGATACGCTCCTGGCCGGCAGCTTGCTCAAAGCCGACGATTTTGCTCCCGGGAAAGCGCGGCAACACCTCGAGGTCATGGCTACCGGGGACATCGGCGCTCGCCGCGCCGCTGGCCAGTGCCAACACCAGCCCTACAACACTCAAACAACGCATGCGTGCCCTCACTTGATCAGCATCGACTGGGCGGCCTTGACCAGCTTTTCACCGTCTTCTTCACGGCGCGGCACCGACAGGCCGCGCTGCACCGCGGGGCGCTCGTTCAGGGCGCTCATCCAGCGCTGAAGATGCTCCAGCCCATCCACCGAAACGCCGGCCCAATCATGTATCCGTACCCAAGGATAGGTGGCGATATCGGCAATGCTGTAATCGCCGGCCAAATATTCGGCTTCGCCCAGGCGCGTATCCAGCACCTCGTAGAGGCGCCGGGTTTCATGCTGATAACGATCGATGGCGCCTTGAAGCTTTTCCGGGAAATAGCGGAAGAACACATTGGCCTGGCCCTGCATGGGACCGACCCCGCCCATCTGGAACATCAGCCATTGCACGACCTGCGAACGCCCCTTGGCGTCGCCCGGCAGCAGTTGGCCGGTTCGCTCGGCGAGGTAGAGCAGAATCGCGCCGGACTCGAACACGGCGAAGTCGCCATTGTCGCGGTCGACGATCGCCGGAATCCGTCCGTTGGGGTTGATCTTGAGAAATGCCGGCGCTTTCTGCTCCTGTTTATCGAAGCGCAGGGCATGCACCTGGTAAGGCAAACCAAGCTCTTCCAGAGCGATGGACACCTTGTGCCCGTTGG
>NZ_CAMPHN010000004.1 GCF_946885885.1 uncultured Pseudomonas sp. | reverse complement strand
GGTTAGTCTCAACGGTGCCGTTCAACGGCACGGCAGGCTGACTAACGTTCTGGCTTACACAGCCTCCCCAGGGCGGGGCAAGCGGCCGATTTGCGCCTGCTCGTCGTTTGCTTATAAGATCGCGCCTTCCCCGTTTCGTCGCATTGTGCGGCCCCCAGCCGTAGGTCTCGCCGTTTCCTCCGTTATGTCCGGCCGGCAAACCTACGCTCCGCTGTCAAAAGGTATGAACCATGAGCGCAAGACACTTTCTCTCGCTGAAGGACTGCACACCGCAAGAGCTGGTGAGTCTGATCCGCCGCGGCATCGAGCTGAAGGACTTGCGCAACCGCGGCTTGCTGTTCGAACCCTTGAAGAATCGCGTGCTGGGAATGATCTTCGAGAAGGCTTCGACCCGTACCCGCTTGTCGTTCGAAGCCGGCATGATTCAGCTCGGCGGCCAGGCGATTTTTCTCTCGCCACGCGACACCCAGTTGGGCCGCGGCGAGCCGATCGGCGATGCCGCCATCGTCATGTCGCGCATGCTCGATGCGGTGATGATCCGCACCTTCGCCCATAGCACCTTGACCGAGTTCGCCGCCAATTCCCGGGTACCGGTGATCAACGGTCTGTCCGACGATCTGCACCCCTGCCAGTTGCTCGCCGATATGCAGACCTTCCAGGAACACCGCGGCAGCATCAAAGGCAAGACCGTGGCCTGGATCGGCGACGGCAACAACATGTGCAACTCTTATATAGAAGCCGCCGAGCAATTCGACTTCCGACTGCGCGTGGCTTGCCCCGAGGGCTATGAGCCGAACCGCGAGTTTCTGGCACGGGCCGGCGACCGGGTGACCGTCCTGCGCGACCCGCGCGAAGCCGTGGCCGGCGCGCACCTGGTGAGCACCGATGTCTGGGCGTCCATGGGCCAGGAAGAGGAAATCGCCGAACGCCATAAACTGTTCAAGCCCTATCAGGTCACCCGCGCGCTGCTCGACGCCGCCGCCGAGGATGTTCTGTTCCTGCATTGCCTGCCCGCACACCGCGGCGAGGAAATCAGCGAAGACCTGCTCGACGACCCGCGCTCGGTGGCCTGGGATCAAGCGGAAAACCGCTTGCATGCGCAAAAAGCCTTGCTGGAATTCCTGGTCGAGCCGGCGTATCACCACGCATGAGCGAACCACTGCTGAACCTGCGCGACCTGAGCTGCGGTTATCACGAGCATAAGGTGGTGCAGAGCCTCAACCTGCATCTGAACGTCGGCGATATCGGTTGCCTGCTCGGCCCCTCCGGCTGCGGCAAGACCACCACCCTGCGGGCGATCGCCGGTTTCGAGCAGGTCATCGAAGGCGAAATCCAGCTGGCCGGCGAGGTGATCTCCCGCGCAGGCTTTACCCTTGCCCCGGAGAAGCGCCGGATCGGCATGGTGTTCCAGGATTACGCCCTGTTCCCGCACCTGACGGTCGCCGAGAACGTCGGCTTCGGTATTCGCAAGCAGGCCAATTGCGAGCGCATCACCCAGGAATTGCTCGAGCTGGTCAAACTGGCTCATCTGGGCAAACGCTACCCCCACGAGCTGTCCGGCGGCCAGCAACAGCGTGTCGCCCTGGCCCGCGCCCTGGCCCCGGAACCGCGCCTGCTATTGCTCGACGAACCCTTCTCCAACCTCGATGGAGAATTGCGTAGACGCCTGAGCCACGAGGTCCGCGATATCCTCAAAAACCGCGGCACCAGCGCCGTGCTGGTCACCCACGACCAGGAAGAAGCCTTCGCCGTCAGCGATCATGTCGGCGTATTCAAGCAGGGCAAACTGGAGCAGTGGGACACGCCCTACAATCTCTACCACGAACCGCTGACGCCCTTCGTCGCCAGTTTTATCGGCCAAGGCTATTTCATTCGCGGTCAGTTGCTCACCCCCGATGCGGTGCAGACCGAGCTGGGCGTGATTCGCGGCAACCGCGCCTATATCTGGCCGGTCGGCAGCGCCGTGGATGTACTGTTGCGCCCCGACGATATCGTCTATGCGCCGGACAGTCCGCTGAAGGCGCTGATCGTCGGCAAGACCTTTCTCGGCGCCGCCACGCTCTATCGCTTGCAACTGGCGACCGGTAGCCAGCTGGAGTCGATCTTCCCCAGCCATGCCGACCACCTGCCCGGCGATGAAGTCGGCATCCGCGTCGCCGCCGACCATCTGGTGGTCTTCCCCGCTCCCGGCAGCATCGCCGCCCAGGTCAACCTGGGCGACTCCGGCGTGCGCCGCTACAGCAGCGACAGCTAGCGGCCAAGGTCACCAGCAAAGTGCGCTCCCGTAGATCCTATGTTTCTATGCAAGTCCCGAATTACCCCATCCGCTAGGGTGCGCCTAAAATCCGTTGGGTTAGCGGCGTCCACGTTAGTCGTGGCTAACACCGCAAATAAACGCCGCGTAACCCAATAAGACGCCTGCGCGATATTCCGGTGCGACCAACCAGAGGATGGCCGAGTCAAGCTACACCCATTCCACAACACGCATAACAACCCTGTCGGGTTAGCGGCGCTGCACAGGGCGCACAAACACCACCGCTGCCGAGCGCCTCTTACAGAATTGCGCGGCCTTCCTGTAGCCCTAATGCAATCCGGGAAGCCCTCGCCCAACTACCAGCAGCCATCAAACTTCGGGCAGATACAAGCGGCCGCTGGCCACCAGCACCGCCTGACCGGCGATCTTCACCCGCTCGCCCTCCAGCCGGCACAGCAACTCGCCGCCGCGGGCCGAACACTGGAACGCGCTCAACTCGATCTTGCCCAGACGCTCGGCCCAGTAAGGCACCAACATGCAATGGGTCGAACCGGTGACCGGATCCTCGTCGATGCCGATGAAGGGGGCAAAGTAGCGCGAAACGAAATCGTAACGCTCGCCCGCTGCGCTGATCAGCACGCCCAGGCCGGGCAACTCGGCGAGGGCCGGCAGATTCGGTTGGAAATCGCGCACCGCCGCTTCGCTCGGCAACACCACCATCAATTCCTGAATTCCCTGCTGGCCATATAGCGCCCAGACTTCCTGCGGCTGCATCCCCAGCGCGCGCTCGACCGCGCCCTGCGAATCCCAGCGTTGTATCGCCCGCACGGGGAAATCCAGTACCAGCCGCGCGCCTTCGCGAGTCACTCGCAGTTCGCCCAACTGGCAGATGAAATCGAGCACCGCACCGGGCTCGCCGTATTGCTCGAACAACACCAACGCGCTGGCCAGGGTGGCATGGCCGCACAGCGGTACTTCAGCGTTCGGGGTGAACCAACGGATATGCCAGCGCGCGCCCTCCTTCACCACGAAAGCGGTTTCCGCCAGGTTGTGCTCGGCGGCGATCTGCTGCATCAGCGCGGGGCTGAGCCAACTGTCGAGGCGATAAACCATGGCCGGATTGCCGGAAAAAGGCCGACTGGCAAAAGCATCGACTTGATGGAATTCGAGATGCATCGGTAAAGCTCCTGATCCTTGATCGGTAAAAGATGCCGCATAGGCGAGCGCAGCGACCGCCACAGCAACCGGCGATTATGCCGGTACAGCTGCACTGTCTGAAGGCGCAGCGAACGAGCACGGTGCATGAAAACCGGTAGAAAAACCGCGAACGCCAGCCTAAGCGGCGTAAATCAAGCGTTTGACGCCCCCTGGCACGGCTCCTGCTAAGACCAACCCCGGTCAGCACAACGGCGTGTCTGCCACACATCCGACAACGACGTCATGGCACCCCCTCCCTTTTGGAGAAGCGGGCGCCGTGACGTTTTTTTTTGCGTTTTTGGCCTAATTAGGAAGACCGCTATGCGCATGATCAAACTGACCCTGCTGTCGCTGGCCGTTGCCAGCAGCACCCTCAGCCACGCCGCCCTCGCCGAAGAGGCATTCAGCAACCTGTTCACCCAGGGCAAGCCGATCCTCGACCTGCGCTACCGCTATGAGCATGTCGACCAGGACAATGCTCTGAACAATGCCAACGCCCAGACCATCCGCACCCGCGTCGGTTTCCAGACCGGCAAATGGTACGGCCTTTCCGCCCTGGTCGAGGCGGACAACGTCAGCCGCATCGGCGATGCCAGCTACAACAGCTTCCGCAACGGCCAGAGCGACTATTCCGTGGTCGCCGACCCGGACGGCACCGAAATCAACCAGGCCCTGCTGCGCTACGACCATAAATACGGCAGCGCCGTGCTCGGTCGCCAGCGCATCAATCTGGACAACCAGCGCTTCGTCGGCGGCGTGGCCTGGCGGCAGAACGAGCAAACCTACGACGGCGTGCTCGGCCAGTTGAAACCGCTGGATGGTCTGACCCTGACCTACGCCTATATCGACAATATCAACAGCATCTTCGGCCCCGGCAACGGCCGCTTCGACACCGCCGCCAACCAGGCCAATATCGAAGGTCACAGCCACCTGCTGAACGCTCAGTACGTGGTGATGCCCGAGCTGACCGTGACCGCCTATCAGTACCGCCTGGGCCTGGACAACCTCGCCGCTGGCGGCCAGTCGAGCAAGACCACGGGGCTGCGCCTCAACGGTGCGATTTCCGGCGTCAGCTACGCCCTGGAATACGCCAAGCAAAGCGACCTCAGCGACTACGCCGACAATACCCGCGATCAGGACAGCGACTACTACCTGGCCGAACTCGGCTACACGATCAAAGGCGTGGCCCTGAAAGGCGGTTACGAAGTACTCGGCGGCGACTCAGGGCCGGGCAACCGCGCCTTCCAGACACCGTTGGCGACCAAGCACGCGTTCCAGGGTTGGGCCGACATCTTCCTGCTGACCCCGCCCGATGGCATCGAGGACGCCTATGTCGGCGGCAGCGCACCGCTGTTCGGCGGCACCCTAGCGGCCTGGTATCACGACTTCCGCGCCGAGCAAGGCAGCAGCCAGTACGGCGAGGAAATCGATGTGTCTTACGCCCATGCGGTTCCGGGCGTGAAAGGCCTGGTCGGCCTGGTCAAGTACGCCAGTTACGATGCCGACGACTTCGCCGTGGATACCGACAAGCTCTGGGTGCAATTGCAGTACAGCTACTGACGATCCGGGCCTCTATCAGGCTGTTGAAAAACTACCTGCGTTGCCATCGCGGCGTTAAAAACAGGCCGGGACTCGGCGTCTCAAAATGCTCATTTACAGCTCGTAAAGTCGAGTGCGACCCCAGTCTCTTTTTCGCCTGTTTTTGCGGGGCCGCCATCGATATTGCGTTGGCTGCCTCGCCTACGTTTTTCAACGGCCTGCTATACGAGGCCTTTTCCGCTGTGCCCGCGGCGACTGCGTCGCGGGTTTTCAGGAGACTCACCATGCTCAAGCCCATTATTTCCGGCCTGTTGCTCAGCCTCAGCCTGCTCAGTTTCCCCAGCTCGGCGGCGATCAACGCGGCCGAAGCGATGAACCTGTCCGGTATGCAGCGCATGCTCAGCCAGCGCATCGCCAAAACCTACCTGATGATCGGCGCCGAGGTTCGCCCCGAACAAGCCGAGGAGCAACTCGACCAAAGCATCGCCAAATTCGAGAGCAACTACCTGGCCCTGAGCGAATACGCGCCCACCGAGCAGATCAAAACGGCGCTGGCCGAGGCCGGACAAACCTGGCAGCGATACCGTGAACTGGCGCTATCGCGGCCCACCAAACAGCAAGCGCTGAGCATGCTCGAACTCAGCGACCAACTGCTGGCCCAGAGTGAGAACGTGGTGCAACTGCTCGAACGCCATAGCGGCGGGCAAAGCGCACGCCTGGTCAACCGCAGCGGCCGCCAGCGCATGCTTAGCCAACGCATCGCCAAACTCTATCTGGCCATGAGCTGGCGCTTGCCGGTCAACGACCTGCAGCAAAGCTTCGAGCAAGCCGTCGGCGAGTTCGAGGTGGCGCTCGACGAGCTGAAACAGGCCAGCCAGAACACCCCGGATATTGCCAAGGGCCTTCGCCAGGCCGAAGCGCAATGGCGATTCAGCCGCGCCGGCTTCAAGCTCTCGGCGGACTCGCGCTATGTGCCCACCGTGATCTCCACCACCACCGAAACCCTGCTCTGGCAGATGCACGAACTCACCAACCAGTACGAAGGGGTGATGCTCGCGGGGACCTGAGAGGGTAGCGAGCAAGGCTGCACCGAACACACTCCGGTACATCGATGGATCGCAGCGACCTGTAGCCCGGATGAAATCCGGGGACGATGCCTGGCGCTAAACCGCTCCCGGATTGCGCCAAGGGCTTATTCGGGCTACCAGATAGGGCTAATCGATGATCCCCAGTCCAGCCCGGAACAATCCGAAAAAGCTCCGCAGCGCTAGGCGCCGAAGGCTGGAGACGACCCTCTCAGCCTTCGCTGCGTACCCGCTTCACCGCATCCAACCAACCATCGTAGAGCGTGTCGCGGTGGTCCGCCTGCATACGCGGGTCGAAGCGTTGCTGGCGATGCCAATGGTTGGCGATGCTTTCGAGGTCCTGATACAGACCGGCCTGCAATCCGGCCAGGTAGGCCACCCCGAGCGCGGTGGTTTCGGTCACCACGGGGCGCTCGACCGGCACACCGAGGATGTCGGCGAGGAACTGCATGACCCAATTGTTCTCCACCATACCGCCGTCCACGCGCAACGCGCTGGGCTCGGCGGCGCCGTCCTGGCGCATGGCTTCGAGCAGGTCGCGGGTCTGGTAGCAAACCGATTGCAGGCCGGCGGTGACGATTTCCTTGATGCCGGTATCGCGGGTCAGACCGAAGATCGCGCCGCGGGCTTTCGGGTCCCAGTAAGGCGCGCCGAGACCGGTAAAGGCCGGCACCAGGTAAACCCCGCAGGCATCGCCAGTGGCTTCGGCCAGCGCCTCGCTGTCGCGGGCATGGCTGATCAGCTTGATCCCGTCGCGCAGCCATTGCACCGCCGCACCGGCGACGAAAATACTGCCCTCCACGGCATAGGTGACCTTGCCGCCCAGGCGATAGCCGACGGTGGTGAGCAAACGGTTCTTCGAGGTCACCGGCGTATCCCCGGTGTTCTGGATCATGAAACAGCCGGTGCCGTAGGTGCTTTTCACCATACCGGGCTGGAAGCACGCCTGGCCGACCAACGCCGCCTGCTGATCGCCGGCCATGCCCAGAACGGGAATCGCGGCACCAAGCAACTCGGCATCGGTACGGCCGAATTCGGCGGCACAATCGAGCACTTCGGGCAGCATGCTGGCGGGAATCCCGAACAGTGCGAGCAATTCCTCGTCCCACTGCTGGGTATGGATATTGAACAGCGAGGTGCGCGAGGCGTTGCTCGCGTCGGTCCGGTGCGAGCGGCCGCCGGTCAGGCGCCACAGCAGGAAGCTATCGACGGTGCCGAAACGCAACTCGCCGCGCTCGGCACGCTCACGCGCGCCGGGCACGTTGTGCAGGATCCAGCGCAACTTGGTCGCGGAAAAATACGGGTCGATCAGCAAACCGGTTTTTGCAGCGACCATCGCCTCATGCCCCGCCGCTTTCAGTTCGGAACAGTAGTCGGCGGTGCGCCGATCCTGCCAGACGATCGCCCGGTAAATCGGCTCGCCGGTTTGCGCATCCCATACCAGAGCGGTTTCACGCTGGTTGGTGATGCCGATGGCGGTGATCTGCTCGGCGCTCAAACCGCTGCTGCGCAACGCCTCGCGGCATACCTGGAGGGTGCTTTGCCAGAGCTCCTCCCCCTCATGCTCGACCCAGCCGTCATGGGGGAAAAACTGAGTGAACTCCTGCTGCGCGCTCGCCACCCGTTCGCCTTCGCTACTGAACACGATAGCGCGGCTACTGGTGGTGCCTTGGTCGATGGCTAGCAGGTAGTGGGACATGAGGGTTTCCTTGTTGTAATGGTGTTTGCAATTGAACGTTGGGCTTCGCTGCACTCAGCCCAACCTACGGTGCCTGCTGTAGCTTGAGCTTGAGTAACACGAAGCCCAACGAACTATGGCGCAACATCCTCTGGCAGGCCGTTGAAAAACTACCTGCGTTGGCAATACGGCGTTAAAAACGGCCTCGAAATGCTCATTTACAGCCAGTAAACTCCGCTTCCTCGGCCGTTTTTGTGGGGACGCCTAGTCCTTGTATTGCCTGCCTCGCCTACATTTTTCAACGGCCTGCTATTGCCGGCCTATGGCGGCAAAAACCGCCTGGGTCAGCTGTGCCAATAGCTCAGCCGCCAATTCGACTTCCAGCCCACGTCGCCCGGCGCTGACATAGATACTCGGATACTGCTGGGCGGATAGATCGATAAACGTCCGTAAGCGCTTTTTCTGTCCCAGCGGACTGATGCCGCCAAGCAGGTAACCGGTGGCGCGCTGCGCGGCCGCGGGGTCGGCCATCTCGACTTTCTTCACCTCAGCCGCCTGGGCCAGGGCTTTCAGATCCAGGCTACCGGCGACCGGCACCACCGCCACCAACAACTCGCCCTTCTCGCTGGCCGCGAGCAGGGTCTTGAATACCCGAGCTGGTTGCAGATCGAGTTTCTCCGCCGCTTCCAAACCATAGGACGCGGCCTTGGGGTCATGGCTATAACTGTGCACCTGATGCACGGCCTTGGCTTTCTTCAGCAGATCGATGGCTGGGGTCATGTTCGAATGTGAAAGCGAAATAAGGGCTCGCCTACCTTAGCCGAAAATTTCTTCGCTGGCAGCTATAATGTCGCGCACCTAAAGGACCTTAGCCCCATGACCCTGCCACCCCGCCAGCAAGACATTCTCGAACTCGCCCGCGAACGCGGCTATGTCAGCATCGACGAACTGGCCCAAGCCTTCGCCGTAACCCCGCAGACCATTCGCCGCGATATCAACCAACTGGCCGAACAAGGCCTGCTGCGACGCACCCACGGCGGCGCCGCGAGCGAGGCCTCGAGCACCCAGAACACCGCCTACAGCATGCGCGCCGGGCAAATGCGCGAGGAAAAACAGCGCATCGCCGAGGCCATCGCCACGCATATTCCCGACCATGCCTCGCTGTTCATCAACATCGGCACCACCACCGAAGCGATCGCCCGCGCGCTGCTCGGTCACAAGGGCTTGAAGATCATCACCAACAACCTGCACGTCGCCGCCCAGCTCAGCGCCAAAGCGGATTTCGAGGTGCTGGTGGCCGGCGGCACGGTGCGCAGCGACGGCGGCGTGGTCGGCCAGGCGGCGGTGGATTTCATCCGTCAGTTCAAGGTCGATTTCGCCCTGGTCGGCATCAGCGGCATCGACGAAGACGGCAGCCTGCTCGACTTCGACTACCAGGAAGTGCGGGTATCCCAGGCGATCATCGAGAATGCGCGCCAGGTCTTTCTCGCCGCGGATTCAAGCAAGTTCGGCCGCAATGCCGTGGTGCGCCTGGGCTCGATCACCCTGGTCGACCGCGTGTTCACCGATGCCCAGCCGGCCACCGCCATCGCCCAATTGCTGGCGCAGAACAAAGTGCACCTCGACCTCGCCTGATCGCCCCCTCCTTTTACCACCCCACGACCGCTAAGCGCGAAATCGCGCTCAGGGGTGGCGGGCTCGTGGATATTGGTCTAGCATATTTTCGAATTCGAACATAACGACGTTCACTTTCGACTTTTCGGTGCTGCCATGTCCATTCGACCAAACGCTGTCAGTCCACTCGCCGAAGTTTATGACCTCGCGGTCGTTGGCGGCGGCATCAACGGTGTCGGGATTGCCGCCGACGCGGCTGGTCGCGGCCTGTCCGTATTCCTTTGCGAAAAGGACGATCTGGCGCAACACACTTCCTCGGCCAGCAGCAAGCTGATCCATGGTGGCCTGCGTTACCTCGAACATTATGAATTCCGCCTGGTGCGCGAAGCCCTGGCCGAACGCGAAGTGCTGCTGGCCAAGGCACCGCACATCGTCAAACCCATGCGTTTCATCCTGCCGCATCGCCCGCATCTGCGGCCGGCCTGGATGATCCGTGCCGGGCTGTTTCTCTACGATCACCTGGGCAAGCGGGAAAAGCTCCCGGGCTCGCGCGGCTTGCGCTTCGGTGCGAACAGCCCGTTGAAAGCGGAAATCACCCGCGGTTTCGAATATTCCGATTGCTGGGTCGACGACGCCCGCCTGGTGGTGCTCAACGCCATGGCCGCGCGGGAAAAAGGCGCCCATGTGCATACCCGCACCCGCTGCGTCAGTGCACGTCGCAGCAAAGGGCTGTGGCACATCCATTTGGAACGTGCCGATGGCAGCCTCTATTCGATTCGCGCCCGTGCCCTGGTGAACGCCGCCGGCCCCTGGGTCGCCCGCTTTATCCAGGACGACCTGAAACAACGTTCGCCTTACGGCATCCGCCTGATCCAGGGCAGCCATATCATCGTGCCGAAGCTGTTCGACAGCGAGCAGTCCTACATTCTGCAGAACGAAGACCGCCGTATCGTCTTCGCCATCCCCTATCTCGACAACTTCACCATGATCGGCACCACCGACCGCGAATACCAAGGCGACCCGGCGCAAGTGACGATCAGCGAGGAGGAAACCGCTTACCTGCTGCAAGTGGTCAATGCCCACTTCAAGAAGCAGATCGGTCGTCAGGACATCCTGCACAGCTTTGCCGGCGTCAGACCGCTGTGCGACGACGAATCCGACGATCCCTCGGCCGTAACCCGCGACTACACCCTGTCGCTCTCCACCGAGTCCGGCGAAGCACCGCTGCTCTCGGTGTTCGGCGGCAAGCTGACCACCTACCGCAAACTGGCCGAATCGGCGCTGGCGCAACTGGCGCCGTTCTTCCCGAAGATGCGACCGAGCTGGACCGCCACCGCCCCGCTACCCGGCGGCGAAGACCTGGAAAGCCAAAGCGCTCTGGTCGAAGCCCTGTGCGCCCGCTTCGGCTGGCTGCCGACCAACATCGCCCGACGCTGGGCCAGCTGCTACGGCAGCCGCAGCTGGGCGCTGCTCGAAAGCGTGGTCGAGGTCGACGATCTCGGTGAGCACTTGGGCGGCGGCCTCTATGCCCGGGAAGTGGACTACCTGCGCCAGCAGGAATGGGCCATCGACGCCGCCGATATCCTCTGGCGCCGCAGCAAACTCGGCCTGTTTATGACCCCGGAACAACAGGCGCGCCTAAACGACTATATCTGCAGCCAATCGCCACAGCGCCCGGGAGATGTCCACGTGGCCTGAACGCAGCCAGCAGCAATGAACTTCGACAGTTGATCTCCGCCCCGCCGATTCCCCGAGACGCGGGGTTTTTTTATGCTTTTTATACTCTGCTCGGGTAGGAGCCAGCTTGCTGGCGATGCTGTTGCGCTGTTGCTAACCCAGATAATCGCCAGCAAGCTGGCTCCTACAGGGAGAGGGATCGCGAGACCTCACCTTGAGGGACGGGACTCTTTAGAAACCTACAACTGCGCCCAACGGCCATCCTGGCGCTGCGCCTTGAGATACGGCAACACCGCCGCCAATAGCGGCTCTTTGAACGCTTCCTGGAAACGATGGGCCAGGCCGGGGATTAGTTTCAGTTCGCTGCCTTTGATATGCGCCGCGACATGCACGCCGTGCATCACCGGCAGCAGCGGGTCGTCGGTGCCGTGGACCACCAGGGTGGGGACGCGGAGGCGGTTGAGCAGTTCGACGCGGCTGGGCTCCGCCAGGATCGCCAGTAGCTGGCGTTCTACGCCATCCGGGTTGAAGGCGCGGTCGTAGGCGATTCGCGCTTGTTGCAGGAGCAGTCGGCGGTCATCGGCAACCGTCCGGCTGCCGAGTGCGGCGAGCAGATCAGCCTGTTGTTCCAGGGCCATTTCGCGGCTCGGCGCTTCGCGTTTGGCCAGCAACGCGAGCAACGCCGTGCTGGGCGCGGGTAAGCCCTGGGCGCTGGAGCTGGTCATGATCAGGGTCAGGCTTTGCACCCGCTCCGGGGCCAGATCGGCCATATGCTGGGCGATCATCCCGCCCATGCTCGCGCCCAGCACATGGAATTGGCGCACGCCCAGCGCATCCATCAAGCCCACTGCATCGAGGGCCATGTCGCGCAAACTGTAGGGAGCGGAAACCGACAGCCCCACGCGGTGGCGCAGCACTTCATAGCCGAGATGGGCCGCTGGCGCAGCCTGGACCCAGGTGCTCAGGCCCGCGTCGCGGTTATCGAAACGGATCACCCGAAAGCCCTGCCGACACAGGCGCACGACCACTTCATCGGGCCAGTGGATCAGTTGCCCACCCAGGCCCATGACCATCAGCAGCGTCGGATCGCTGTCGCGGCCGATGCTTTGATAGGCGAGCGCAACCTCACCGAGGACGACCCGTTCGGTCGGCACCCGCGGATCGCAACGCTCGGCGGCAATAGCCGGCAGACCGCACAAGAGTGCGGTGAGAAGAATTAAAAAGCGCATGAAAACACCAAAATGCAGGACCCCATCAAGACGCGAGTTTGCTGACATTCCGTGCGGCGCGCTGCCACAAAACCATGACAATTTGATGAATATCGCTAGGCGGTCGTCGGCGCTGTGACTTCTACGGCCAGCGCTCATTTGTTGATATGGCGGAAGGTGCCGTCCCAATCGGCGGGCAGCTCTTGCCCGCGCAACTCGCGGATGCGCTCCAGATAAATGCGATACAGCTTGGCCCGGGAATGGGCGCTACGCAGTTGCTCGAAACCCTGCTCGGCCAACGCCCAGCGGCGTGCTCGGTAGTGCTGCAGCGCCGCCTCATAGCGCGCGAGTTCTTCGCGCCGTGCATCGCTCAATTCGCTAACAAGGCCAAGCGGTTCGAAGGCGTCGACCGGTTCGTTCTTTCCTTTCACCTGCAAACGGTCGATGAAGCGAAAGACGATATCGGGGTTTTCGTCCCTGGTGTTGGCGCCGACCAGGATATGCACGCCATAGAATTTGGTCAGGCTTTCCAGCCGCGAACCGAGGTTCACCGCATCGCCGAGAACGGTGTAGGCCTTGCGGTATTGCGAACCCATGTCGCCGACGTTCATAAAGCCGGTGTTGAGGCCGATGCCGATATCGATTTCCGGCATATTGCGCGCACGCAGCTCGCCGCGCAGGCGCTCGGTTACGGCGATCATTTCCAGCGCCGCCAGCACGGCATTGCGGCGATGGTCCGGGTCAGCCAAGGGCGCGCCCCAGAAGGCCATGACCATATCGCCGACGTATTTATCGATGGTGCCGCCATGGCGGAAGATCACTTCGGTGATGGGCGTGAAGTAGAAATTCAGCAGGGTCTTCAGGTCGGTGGCGCTGAGGTTTTCCGAAATGCTGGTGAAACTGCGGATATCGGAGAACAGCACGGTCATTTCCCGGCTCTGGCCCTCCATCGAATAACGTTGCGGCGAGTCGAGCATCTGCTGGATATGCGCCGCCGGCACGTATTGGCCGAACATGCTGGTGACCGCCTGGCGCGCCCGGCTCTCGCGGACGAAACCTTCGAACATGAACCAGCCGGCCAGGGCTAGCACCAGCAGATAGGTGCTGGCCAGGGGTAAATCCAGGCCGTTGCGCATCCACAGCAACAGATTCAGCCCGGTCCACCCCGCCAAGGCGCCGAAACTCAGGCCCGCCTGCAACCAGGGCGAACGCCGCGGCATCAGTACGATCAGGAGCAAGCCGGTCAATAGCAACTGCGTGAAGGTGACGCCGGGCTCCCAGGCCGGACGGTAGGGAAAGCGGCTGGTCAGCAAGCCATGGATCACGTTGGCGTGCACCTCGACGCCGGGAAAAGCCGTGGCCAACGGCGTGTTGACCAGATCGAAGAGGCCGATGGCCGAGCCGCCGACCAGCACGATGGCGCCTTCCAGGCCCAGTTCCGTGGCGGGTTCGCGCAGGATGCGCCAGGCCGGCAGATAGCGCACGGGCGCGGATTGGCCATGGTAAGGCACCAGCACCCGGCCCAGGCCGTCGGTATACAGCGGCTTGTCGCTCAATTGCACGGCGGACACCGCCAGCACATCGCCGATGGCGGCAAAGCGCACGCCCAACTCCTCGACCAGCATGAAACTCATGGCCGCGGCCAGGGCCAACGACGGATAGACCTGGCCGTCGTGGGCCATCAGCAAGGGCGTACGACGGATCACCCCGTCGGCATCGGCGAAGGTGGTGACGAAGCCGCCGCTGCGAGCGCCGTTGGCGATCAAGGGGATATTGCCGGTGAAGCCGCCCTTGCTCAGTATCACCGGGGTTCCCTGCCCGGCCGCGGCCTGCGTCAGAGAAGCGACCGCTGGCGGCAGCTGCCCCGTGCGGTGCTCGGCGTTGTCCTGGAAAAAGAAGCCCAGCACCGTATCCGTCCCCTGCAAGGCTTCGGCAAAACGACGGTCCGGGTTCCACTGCTCGCGCAACGCGGCGATCTGCGGCGCCGGCAAACCATTGTCGGGTTGCTGCTTCAGCCAGGCGATAAAGGCCGATTCCTCCGGCTCGGCGAACACCACGTCGAAGGCGATCACCGTGGCGCCGGCTTGCGTCAATTGCTCGGTGAGCAGCGCCAGCTTGTCGCGGCTCCATGGCCAGCGGCCTTCGCGCTTGAGCGATTGTTCGTCGATATCGGCGATGACGATGGGTGCGGCTGGTGACATCGGCTCGTAGCGGGCGCTGAGCCACATGCGCCAGTCGTACCAGATGAAATCCAGGCGATTGAGCAGGCTGCGGTCGGCCACCTGCGACGACAATTGCAGGGCGACCACCAACCCCAGCAATAACGCACCGACCAGACGCAGCCAGTGCCTGCGCAGAAGCGACGCCTGCATGACGGGCGCTGGCCTCAACGGCTGGCCCCGGGCAGCCGATTCATTATGAGCGTTCGCAATAGTGGCAATTCCAAACCTGACTCCTAGACTGGCAAAACAATATCTTCGTTTTGCAGGGAGCTCGACCGGCCAGTGACCAGTGCATTCGCTTTCTCATCCAAGGTTCGGCCCTGGATTATCCTGCCACTGACACTGGTCTGCCTGTGGAGCCCCCAGCTCAATGCGCAAACCCCACCCAACCAGCGTAGCCCAATAGTCCGGCAACTCGCCGAGCTGTTCGAACGCCAGGAGCATGCCAAGGCCCATGAGCTGGCAATGCAGCAAGTGGAGCGCGAGGAAGGCGACCCGGAGTTCGATTTCTATTACGGTCTGGCGGCACTCGAGACGGGGCATGCCGAAGAAGCCAGCTTCGTCTTCGAGCGGCTGGTGGCATTACACCCGGAAAACGACCGGTTTCGCCTGGAATACGCCCGCGCGCTGTATCAGATCAAGCGCCATGAGGAAGCGGAAAAGCAGTTCCGCCTGGTGCTGGAGCACAACCCACCGACGGCGGTGGTCGGCAATATCGAGCGCTTTATCGACCATATCGTTCAGCAACGGAACGACACGATCAAACGCTGGGAAGGCTTCGTCGAGATTGGCGGCGGCTACGACAGCAATATCAATAACGCCACCGGCGACCGCATCATCGGCCTGTTCGAGTTACCGGACAGCGCCGTGGAAATGAACAGTTCCTACCTCTCCGCCCGCACCCTGGCCAAGTACCACTGGCCGTTTTCCCAACGCAATCGCGCTTTCGTACAACTGCAAAGCGAGCATAAGCACAACACCGAGAACAGCGATTTCGATCTGGATACCCTGGGCCTGACCACGGCCTGGGTACACCAGCGCGGTGCCGAGCAGTTCCAGGCCGGCCTGCAGTACCAGCACACCTGGCTGGACGGCGAAGCCTATCAACGCTCCAGTGGGGTCTTCGGCCAGTGGCGCCACTACTGGGGCACCCAGATAGCGACCACCCTGTACTCGGGCTTGGTCGACAAGCACTCCTTCCAGCTCGACGAGCTGAACGCCTGGCAACCGCTCGTCAGCGCACAGTTGCAGGTGCTCGACGGCAACTTCCTGCATCAGTTTTCCCTCGGCGGCGGCACCGAGAACCCCCGTTCGTCGAGTGGCCGGCATCTGGCCAAGGACTTCACCTTCGCCGGCTATCAGCTGCTCTGGCAAGCCTCCGAGTTGTGGCAACCCTATGCCGGCGTATCGGCGTTCAAGGGCCGCTACAAGGACGAACACCCGGTATTCGGCGAGCGCCGCAAGGATGACGCCTATCAATTCTCCATCGGCGTAACAAACCGCCTGACCGAAAATCTGAACCTCACCCTGGAGACCAGCTACACCGATAACGACAGCAACCTGAGTTTGTACGAATACATCCGTTGGCGGGTGGAAGCCCGTTTGCAGCGGGTGTTCTAGGAGAGATCATGAAGAAATTGTCCTGGCCATCCACCGCTCTTTGGCTCGTACTGTTGACATGTCTGCTGCCGGCCCACGCCGCCGAGGAAGCGGCCCAGGTGATTCTCGCCCGCGACGCCCAGGCGCTCGGCGAGGACGGGGTAGCCCGCAAACTGGCCCGGCGCGACAAGATTTTCGTCGGCGAGACCCTGACCACCGGCAGCGCCGGCATGCTGCAGGTGCGTTTCGTCGACAAGGCGCTGCTGACGCTGCGCGAGAGCAGCCATTTCCGTATCGAAACCTATGCACCGCCCACCGATGGCGGCGGCAATGTATTGATGCACCTGGTCGAAGGCGGCTTCCGCACCATCACCGGTAGCATCGGCAAGGGCTCGCAGGACTCCTATAAAGTCACCACGGGTGCAGCCAGCATCGGCATTCGCGGCACCCACTACGAGGTGGTGCAGGAATCGGCGCAGGCCATAGTGGTGGCGGTATGGGACGGCGGCATCCGGGTCGACAACGAAAGCGGCAGCCTGGATCTCGGCCCGGATATGGATTTCAGTTACTCGCGGGTCGAAACCGGGCAAGCGCCGGTCGGCCTGCTCGAGCCGCCCGCGGCGTTCCAGCAGGGTCCGGCCGCGACGCAGAATAGTCAGCCAGCCGATGGCGAAGCAGCGGTGACAGAGAGCGACAGCGGCACGGCCAGCACCAGCACTACGACAGCGACCGGCAGCACGTCCAGCTCGTTCGCCGCCACGGCCCCCACAACTACCCAGACCAGCCTTTCCCCCACGCTCGATTCGACAACCACGGTCACCAGCCCGACGACGACCGAAACCCTGGACTTCACCGTCACCGATACGCAGTTGCAGGAAACCCTGGAGCCCATCGAAACCGACCCGGTGGGAGACCCCTGGACGACCAAATCGAAGGATGACCCGCGTCTGTTCGTCGCGGAGTTCGAGCAATTCATAGATCCTGCGCGGGACGAGGCAGTGATCGTCACGCAGAACCCGAAGATTGTGCTGGCGACGCTTATCGCCCCGCAAACCCCGACGCTTTACAATTTCGCCGCCAATGGCCCGGTCAACTTCGAGGTGAAGTACTTCGTCAAGGACGGCTCTTCGTCACCGCCAACGACCACGGTGAGCATCCTGCTCGATAAAAACCACACCAGCTTGAATACCCTGATAACCGATATTCAGGAACACCTCAGCGCCGCCAATGCACTGGTCGGCGTTCGCGAGTCCGCGCAGAACCCCGGGCATCTGGAGTTCTTCAGTGCGAACCCATCGGACCTGTTTTTGAATTTCGAGCTGCGCAGTTTCGATATATCGGGCAGCAGCGCGCAGATGCTGGACATGGTCAATGCCTTGGGCGGATTGGTCGACGGCTCCTTCACCTCGGGTTTTCGCGATGACTACCCGAAACGCGCAGCAGTGGTTTTCGGGCAGGACGGTAAACCTTCCGCCTTCCTCGCACCGGACCAAAACAATGTCCTGGGCGTCGGCCGCCAAGGGGGCGCGCAATTGCTGGATTACGACCCGGCGGTGGGCGGTCGCAGCAATATCAGCTGGGGTCGGTGGGCCGCATCGGCAGCCAATCCGATCCATATCTATGACGACATCAATACACCCGAGACCATCACCTCGTTCGAGGACGATTCGGTCTACTGGCTGACCGCCGAGGCAGCCAGCGCCACCCAACTGACCGGCAACCAAACCTTTCAGATGGGCACTACACCGGTGTTTCTGGGCACGGGTAGCGACGGCGCGGTTCAGGCCATGAGCGGCGGTTTCTCGGTCGATTTCACCACCGGTGCTATCAGCGGCGGCTCCTTGTCCCTGACTACCGCCAACCAGAACTGGAGCGCCATGTTCGACGGCAACTACGCCAACGGTCATGCCAATATGCGGATCGATAACGGCTATATCAGTGGCAACGTCAACTGCAGCAATTGCATCACCGGCAACATCAATGGCGTCTTCGCCGCGCCTGGCGATCGTTTCGTCGGCGGCTACGACATGTTCAAGGCCGACCAGCCGACGCTGAACAACCAAGGCGTGTTTCTGATGGAGCGCCAGTAGCCGGTGCATGCCCGGCGGCGGGGGATTGCCCCGCCGTCAAAACGGGCCTCAGGCAGGCAACGACTCGCGCAACTGCCGCGCCGCCGCCACCATGTTTTTCAGCGCCGCCTCGGTCTCCGCCCAGGCGCGGGTCTTGAGGCCGCAATCGGGGTTGACCCACAGACGCTCGGCGGGAATTCGCTGGGCGGCCTTGCGCATCAACTTGACCATCTCCTGAGTGTCCGGCACCCGCGGCGAATGGATGTCGTAGACCCCGGGGCCGATATCGTTGGGGTAGTCGAACGCCTCGAACGCTTGCAGCAGTTCCATATCCGAGCGCGAGGTTTCGATGGTGATCACATCGGCGTCCATGGCGGCGATGGCCTCGATCACGTCGTTGAATTCGCTGTAGCACATATGGGTATGGATCTGCGTTTCGTCGCGCACACCCGAGGCGCACAGACGGAAAGCTTCGCTGGCCCATGCCAGGTACTCCGCCCATTGCGCCTTGCGCAGCGGCAGACCTTCACGGAACGCCGCCTCGTCGATTTGCACGATTTTGATTCCCGCAGCCTCCAGGTCCAGCACCTCGTCGCGCAGCGCCAGGGCCAACTGCCGCGCTTGCTGCTCGCGTGAAATATCCTCGCGCGCAAAGGACCACATCAGCATGGTCACCGGGCCGGTCAGCATGCCCTTCATCACTTTCGTGGTGAGGCTCTGGGCATAGCGGATCCACTCCACCGTCATCGGCCGCGGTCGGCTCAGGTCGCCATAAATCAGCGCCGGTTTGACGCAGCGCGAACCGTAGCTCTGCACCCAGCCGAAACGGCTGAAGGCATAGCCGTCGAGCTGTTCGGCGAAGTATTCGACCATGTCGTTGCGCTCGGCCTCGCCGTGCACCAGCACATCCAGACCGAGGTTCTCCTGCACCTCGACCGCATGACGGATTTCGCTGTGCATGGCCTCGGTGTATTCGGCCGCCGACAACTTACCCTGCTTGAACGCCTGGCGTGCCAGACGAATCGCTACGGTCTGCGGGAAGGAGCCAATAGTGGTGGTGGGAAATGCCGGCAACTGCAGGCGTGCACGCTGCTGCTCAATGCGCGCGGCGAAACGCGACTGACGTTGGCTGTCGGCTGCGGTAGTGGCCGCCAAACGCGCCTGTACCTCCGGTTTGTGGATGCGCGGCGATTGCGCGCGACTGGCCTGCACCGCGCAGCTTTCAGCCAAGGCCGCCTGCACCAGGGCGTCCTGCGGATCGTTCAGGGCGCGGGTCAACAAGACGACTTCCTCGCACTTCTGCACGGCGAAGGCCAGCCAGCTTTTCAGCTCGGCATCCAACTGGTCTTCACGCGTGAGGTCGACCGGGCTGTGCAACAGCGAGCAGCTCGGCGCCACCCACAAGCGCTCACCCAAACGCTCCTGGGCTTGCTGCAGAATGCCCAGGGCTTTTTCCAGATCGGTGCGCCAAACATTACGCCCGTTGACCACACCGAGCGACAGCACCTTATAGGCCGGCAAGCGGTCGAGAATGCTCGGGAACTGTTCGGGCGCGCGCACCAGATCGATATGCAGGCCATCCACCGGCAGGCTGGCGGCCAGCCCGAGGTTATCCTCCAGGCCGGCGAAGTAGGTGGCGATCAGTTTCTTGCCTGGCTCGCGTTGCAGCAAGTTGTAGGCTCGCTCGAAGGCGTTCTTCCAGGCTTGCGGCAGATCCAGCACCAAAATCGGCTCATCGATCTGCACCCACTCCACACCCTGGGCCGCCAGGCGCTGGAGGATTTCGCCGTAGACCGGCAGCAGACGCTCCAGCAGGTCGAGGCGATCAAAATCGCTGCCCTTGGCTTTGCCTAGCCACAGGTAGGTCAGCGGGCCGATCAGTACCGGCTTGATCCTGTGGCCCAGGGCGTGCGCCTCCTCTACTTCTTCGAACAACTGCTCCCAGCTCAGCTGGAACTGCTGGTCAGCGCTGAACTCGGGGACCAGGTAGTGATAGTTGGTGTCGAACCACTTGGTCATCTCTTGAGCGTGAGCCCCACCGCAGCAGCTATTGCTGCTCTTGTTTCCAACGGCACCACGTGCCATGCCGAACAAAGTATCCAGGCTCGGCGCGCCCTGTGCCGGACGGAAACGCTCGGGGATCACGCCAAAGGTCAGCGAGTGGCTCAGCACCTGGTCGTACCAGGCGAAGTCGCCGACCGGCAGCAACTCGATACCGGCGTCTTTCTGCGCTTGCCAGTGGGCGGCGCGCAGCTCGCGGCCGACGGCGCGCAGGCCGGCCTGATCCAACTCGCCGCGCCAATAGGCTTCGAGGGCTTTCTTCAATTCGCGGTCGCGGCCGATGCGCGGGAAGCCGAGGGTATGGGCCAAAGCCATGGGAACAATCTCCATATAAGTGATGACGGGGATTGTCGGCGCCAACGCATAAGTGAAACAAACTCAAGATATTCGCGTTAACTACAAATTATTTTCATGGAACGGAGCATCCGTCATGCCAGGCGAACCTCAGAAGCGGCCATGACCTCCAATTTGCAGACGAGATATCCGCGGTATCGCCGAGACGGTCATGGGCAACCAACAGCCGAGCACCCTTCAAGAGCTGCTGCAACGCGTGCAGCAGGCCAGTGCCGAAGGGCAACGAGTGGCCTTCGCCGATTTGCTGGAAGCCACCGGTCAGCGTTCGTTCGGCCCCCTGCTGCTCCTGCCCGGTTTGATCGCCCTGTCGCCGCTGTCCGGGATTCCCGGGCTGCCGAGTACGATCGCGTTGATGGTGGCCTTGATCGCCGGCCAACTGCTGTGCGGGCGCCGGCATATCTGGCTACCGCATTGGCTGCTGGCACGCAGCCTGTCGCGGGATAAGTTCGAGCGCGCCTTGCGCTTTCTCTTGCCGCTGGCACGTTCGATCGATCGCCTGGTGCGGCCGCGCCTCGGCCTGTTGACCCGCGGGCCCGCACTCTACGCCAACGTCCTGCTGTGCCTGTTGATCGCGCTGAGCATGCCGCCGCTGGAAGTGGTGCCATTCGCCAACTCGATCAGCGGCGCCGCATTGAGCGCGCTGGGTTTGGCGCTATTCGCCCATGACGGCTTGTTGGCGCTGCTGGCATTCGCCTTCAGCATCGGCTGCCTGTATCTGTTCGGCCAGGCGTTTCTCTAACAGACCGTTGAAAAACTACCTGCGTTGCCATCGCTGCGTTAAAAACAGGCTCGGACTGCTCATTTACAACCAGTAAACTCCGCGTCCTCGCCTGTTTTTGCCTTGCACTGGCTGCCTCGCCTACGTTTTTCAACGGCCTGCTAATCCCCTCCCCGGATAAGCCTCGGCGCAATCCGGGAGCGATCTTTGGCGACAACTTGTCCCGCGCCACCCACGGCCAAACCGCCCAGGCTCGACAGTTGCAAAACCTTGAGGGACACTGGCCATTCGCTCAATGAGCCGTTTTCATACAAGCGGCATTGCCCGATAACGCGCAGCGCACCGTCCGGTAAGCTTTCCATACACACTCAAAGAGAAGTCAGGCCGCCATGTTGGAACTTCGCCACTTGAAAACCCTGCACGCGCTGCGTGAAAGCGAGAGCCTGGTCGACGCCGCCGAACGCCTGCACCTGACCCAATCGGCGCTGTCGCACCAGTTCAAGGAGCTGGAAGAACGCTTGGGCATGCCGCTGTTCGTGCGCAAGACCAAACCGGTGCGCTTCACCAGCGCCGGTCTGCGTTTGCTGCAGCTGACCGATGCCGTATTGCCGTTGCTGCGCGCCGCCGAGCGCGACCTGGCACGGCTGGCTGGCGGCACCGCCGGACGTTTGCATATGGCGATCGAGTGCCACAGCTGTTTCCAATGGTTGATGCCGACCATCGACCAGTTTCGCGACGCCTGGCCGGAAGTGGAACTGGACCTGGCCTCGGGTTTCTCCTTCGCCCCGCTGCCGGCGCTGGCCCGTGGCGATCTGGACCTGGTGGTGACCAGCGACCCGCTGGAGCTGGCCGGCATCACCTATGTGCCGCTATTCACCTACGAGGCCATGCTCGCAGTGGCCAACCAGCACGCGCTGGCCGGCAAACCCTTTATCCAACCCGAAGACCTGGCCAGCGAGACGCTGATCACTTACCCGGTGGAGCGCGACCGCCTGGATATCTTCACCCGCTTTCTCGAACCGGCGGACATCGAACCCGCCCAAGTGCGCACCTCGGAACTGACGGTGATGATGATGCAACTGGTGGCCAGCGGCCGCGGCGTCTGCGGCCTGCCCAACTGGGCGCTGCACGAGTACAGCTCGCGCGGCTACGTCACGGCCAAGCGCCTCGGCGAAAAAGGCCTGTTCGCCACCCTGTATGCCGGCATCCGCACCGATATGCTCGATTCGCCGTTTATGCGCGACTTCCTGCTCACCGCCAAGGACACCTCCTTCGCCAACCTGGAAGGGGTCAGCGTGGCGCGTTGAGCGCTGCGCCGTAGCGCTGGAACACGCATCGCGGCCACCGCCGCTTCTACGGAAAGCCGCACCTCGTAGCCGGACAAGCCCCCAGCGCTCTCACGACTTGCAGCAGTTTGGCGTTTTCCACACCTCGCAGGACGGGTGCAATCCGCCAATCCCTTATATACACGCGGTCCCCTGGCGGGTTTCACCCGCCCTACCGGTGGTCTCCGACATCAAGCCGCAAACCACAAGTAAGCGCTGTTACAACTCACCGCTTGCTCGTCGTGACCAGCAGTCATAGCATGACCGCCGGTCACATCTTTCCGATACAGGTCCTTATGCGCCTTCAAGATCAACTATTCGAACAACGGGAAACCGCCATTCTCGCCGCCGCGCTCCGGCTGTTCCGGGAACAGCCCTGGGACCGTGTGACCATCGCAGAGGTGGCGAACGCCGCCGGTATCGGCAAAGGCACCGTGTATAAGCACTTCCCCAGCAAAGAGGCGCTTTATGCGCGCCTGGCGCTCGACCTGAGCCACGCCAATCTCGCCGAGTTGCGCGCCCTGCACGCCGCTCACCCGCCGCAACAGGCACTGCGTCTGGTGTTGCGCCGGGCATTCGAGCAGATGCTCGCCGATCCGATCCAGGCGCAGCTGTGCCAACACTGCGACCGCCCGGAATTCCAGGAGCGCCTCGACGAATCCTATCGCCAGCAATTTTTCGAGCTGGAGCATCAATTTCAGCTGTTCTTCGGTCAGATGCTCAACGACACCCTGGAAGAACACAGTTTGAGCCAAGCCGAATGTCAGAACCTGCTATGGGGCGTGGAGGCTTGCTTCAACGGGGTGATGGCGCGGATCGCCTCCGGCGGCTTCGACCATTGGGCCGAACCCATCGCTCTGGACCAGTACTTTCACCGCGTTACCGACTTCATCATCGCCGGCCTGAACGCCCAGGCCACCGCGCTCCTTGCCCAACCGGACCGCCACGAGTAACCGCCCATGCTCAGTCAGCTCTCCAAACGTCCCTGGTTGATCGCCGTCGCCATCAGCCTGCTATTGCTGTTGTGGCTGCTCAGCGGCTCCTTGTTCACCGCCAAGCAAACCGCCAGCGCCGATCAACCGGCCGCCGAGCCGGGGCTGGCCAAGGTCGAGATCCAGTGGCTGCAAGCCAGCCCGATGCAGCGCGAGCACGTGCTGCAAGGGCAGATCGAAGCCTGGCGGCGGGTAGAGTTGCGGGCTCAGGTCAGCGGCAACGTGGTGCGTCTGGATCAGGACAAAGGCAGCCCGGTCGCTGCCGGCGAGCGGCTATTGAGTCTGTCGACCGATAACCGCCCGGCCCAGGTGGCCCGCGGCGAGGCCGATGTACGCCAGCGCCAGGCCGAGGTCGACGCGGCGCTTCGCCTGCGCGAGCGCAAGCTGATTTCCGCCAACGAATTGATCCGCCTGCAGAGCGAGTTGGCCAAGGCCAAGGCGGAACTGGACATGGCGAGCATCGAGCTGAACAACACCAAGATCGTCGCGCCCTTCGCCGGGGTCTACGATCAGCGCATGGTCGAGCTCGGCGACTTCGTGCAGCCTGGGCAGAGCCTGCTGACCCTGGTGGATATCGAGCAGCTCAAGGTCACCGCGCAGATTCCCCAACAAGACGTCGGCCAATTGCATATCGGGCAGGTCGTGCACGTGCAACTGCTCGATGGCCGCAAGATGGAAGGCACGCTGCATTTCATCGCCGCCGCCGCGGATCCTGGTTCGCGCAGTTTTCGCGTCGAGGTCAAACTCGCCAACCCCGAACGCCTGCGTCTGGCCGGCGCCAGTGCGACCCTGCGCATCCAGACCGGCGAAATGCTCGCCCAGCGTATCTCGCCCGCCCTGCTCAGCCTGGACCAAGCCGGGCGCCATGGGGTCAAGTGGGTCAATGAGCAACAGCGCGTGGAGTTCACCCCGGTCCAGCTGATCAGTGTCGACAGCCAGGGCGCCTGGGTCAGTGGCTTGCCGCACAAGGTCGCGTTGATCACCCTCGGCCAGGGCTTCGTCGAGCCGGGCCAGCAGGTCGCCGCGCAAGTGGCCAAGGGAGACAGCTGATGCAGGGTCTGATCGCCGCGGCGCTGGATCGCAGCCGCACCAGCCTGCTGTTCCTGGCGTTTCTGATCGTCGGTGGCCTGGGCGCCTATATGGCGATCCCCAAGGAATCCAATCCGGATGTCAGCATCCCGATCATCTATGTCGCGGTGACCCTTGAGGGGATCAGCCCGGAAGATGCCGAACGCCTGCTGGTACGCCCGCTCGAGCAGGAGCTGCGCAGCCTCGAAGGGATCAAGGAAATGCGCTCGACCGCCAGCGAGGGCCGCGCCACCGTGACCCTGGAGTTCGACGCCGGCTTCGACGCCAAGCAGGCGCTGGCCGATGTGCGGGAAAAAGTCGACACCGCGCGCAGCAAACTGCCGGACGAAGCCGACGAGCCGACCGTGCACGAGGTCAATGTGGCGCTGTTCCCGGTGCTGTCGATCGGTCTTTCCGGGCCGCTCGCCGAGCAGGAGCTGGTGTATGTGGCGCGGCGCCTGAAGGACAACATCGAAGGCATCGCCGAAGTGCTGTCGGTGGAAATCGGCGGCGACCGCGAAGACCTGCTGGAAATCGTCGTCGATCCCCAGGTGCTCGACAGCTACGGCGTCGACTACACCGAGTTATTCAACCTGGTTTCGCGCAACAACCGCCTGGTCGCCGCCGGCAGCCTGGACAGCGGCGCCGGGCGCATCAGCATGAAAGTCCCCGGGGTGATCGAGAACCTCGACGATATCCTGGCCATGCCGGTCAAGGTGGTCGGCACCAGCGTGGTGACCTTCAGCGACGTCGCCACCATCCACCGCACCTTCAAGGACCCCACCGGCTACGCGCGGATCAATGGCCAGCCGGCGGTGGTGCTGGAAGTCTCCAAGCGCAGCGGCGCCAATATCATCGAGACCATCGAGCAGGTCAAAGCGCTGATGACTCAGGCCCAGCCGCTGCTGCCCGAGGACCTCGAGGTCAGCTACATCATGGATCAGTCGCAGCAGGTCGAGGGCATGCTCGGCGACCTGCTGAACAACGTGATGACCGCCATCGTCCTGGTACTGATTCTGGTGGTGGCGAGCATGGGCATGCGCTCGGCGCTGCTGGTCGGCCTGACCATTCCCGGCGCGTTCCTGACCGGCATTCTGCTGATCTGGATGCTCGGCTTCACCCTCAACATCGTCGTGTTGTTCAGCCTGATCCTGGTCGCCGGCATGCTGGTCGACGGCGCCATCGTGGTCTCCGAGCTGGCCGACCGTTACCTGCAGCAAGGCCAGAATTCACGCCAGGCCTGGGCCAACGCGGCGACGCGGATGGCCTGGCCGGTGATCGCCTCCACCGCCACCACCCTGGTGGTGTTCCTGCCGCTGCTGTTCTGGCCGGGGGTGGTCGGCCAGTTCATGAAATACCTGCCGGCCACGGTGATCGTCTGCCTGCTCGCCTCCCTGGCCATGGCCTTGGTGTTCCTGCCGGTGCTCGGCGCGGTCACCGGTGGCCAACCGCTGCCGCCGGCGGATAAGCCCAATCGCGGCGCCCAGGCCTATCGCACGCTGCTGGGCAGGTTGCTGCGGCGTCCGGGCCTGACCCTGCTCGGCCTGCTCGCTCTGATCGCGTTGATCTATACCGCTTACGGGCGCTTCAACCATGGTGTGGAGTTCTTCCCCGAGGTCGAGCCGGAAAGCGCGCAAATCTGGCTGCGCTCCCGTGGCGATCTGTCGGTGCAGGAAAAGGACGCGTTGCTCAAGCAGGTGGAAAGCCGCCTGCTCGGCATGAGCGAGGTCAAGGCGCTGTATGCCCGCTCCCTGGCGCTGCCGGACGGCCAGCTCGGCGTCGACGTGATCGGCACCCTGCAATTCCAGTTCGTCGATTGGCACGAGCGGCGCCCGGCCAAACGGATTCTCGCCGACATGGCGCAGCGCAGCGCCGATATCCCCGGCGTGCTGCTGGAATTCCGCGCCCAGGAAGAAGGGCCGAGCGACGGCAAGCCGGTCAAGCTGCAGATCAGCGGCGTGGATAACGAAAAGACCGCACGCTGGGTCGACCAGTTGCGCGAGACCATGCAGCGGATTGGCGGTTTCAAGGACATCGAAGACGACCGCGCCCTGCCCGGCATCGAGTGGCGGATCAAGGTCGACCGCGAAGCCGCCGCGCGCTTCGGCGCCGATGTGCTGAGCGTGGGCAACGCCGTGCAGATGATCACCAACGGCTTGAAGCTGGCGACCTACCGCCCGGAAGACGCCACCGACGAGGTGGATATCCGCGTGCGTCTGCCAGGCGATTGGCGCTCCCTCGATCAACTCGGCCGCCTGACCCTGAATACCTCGAGCGGCCAGGTGCCGCTGTCGAATTTCGTCGACCTGCAACCGGCGCCCAAGGTCGGCACCCTGCACCGCGTCGACGGCGACCGCACCATCACCCTGCAAGCCGACCTGGCCGAGGGCGCGCGTCTGGACGAACGTCTAAAAGCACTGCGCGAAGCCATGGGCGAGCTGCCCGCGGATATCCAGCTGAAAACCGCTGGCGAAGAGGCCGATCAGCAAGAGGCCGCGGCCTTCCTGGCCACCGCCTTCGGCGTGGCGATCTTCCTGATGTTCATCATCCTGGTGACCCAATTCAACAGCCTCTACCAGGCGCTGATGGTGCTCTCGGCGATCGTTCTGTCCACCGCCGGGGTGCTGATGGGATTGCTGGTCAACGGCCAGTCGTTCGGCATCGTCATGGTCGGCATGGGCCTGATCGCTCTGGCCGGCATCGTGGTGAACAACAACATCATCCTGATCGACACCTATAACCAGCTCCGCCGCCAGGGCCTGGAACCGCGCGAGGCGGCGCTGGAAACCGGCAGCCTGCGCCTGCGCCCGGTATTGCTGACCGCGGTAACCACCGTTCTCGGCTTGATGCCGATGGTGCTGAGCGTTAACGTCGACCTGCTGACCCCGAGCCTGGGCGTCGGCGCGCCTTCGACACAGTGGTGGACCCAGCTATCCAGCGCCATCGCCGGCGGCCTGAGTTTCGCCACCGTACTGACGTTGCTGCTGACGCCCTGCCTGCTGGTGCTGGGCGCGCGTTTCGAACGCCGCCCGCCACCGCTGGAGACCTTCGACGACGACCTGCTGGATTTGCCGGAACACCTGCTCGCGTCGCAACCGACCAAGGCCAGCCTGAACAATTAGGATTTGAGGAGTTACTGAATGGACATAAGCAACATCCCCTTCGGCACCACCGACTGGAGCCAGATCGAGCCCAGCGAGCATGCAGGCGATACCGGTATGGCCTACTGGCGCACCCAGGTGTTCGGCAACATTCGCGTGCGCATGGTCGAATACACCCCTGGTTACCTGGCCGACCACTGGTGCCACAAGGGCCATATCCTGCTGTGCCTGGAAGGCGAGTTGCACACCGAACTGGAGGACGGCCGCCGTTTCGTCATGACTCCGGGCATGAGCTACCAGGTCGCCGACCAGGCCGAAGCCCACCGTTCCTCGACCACTACCGGCGCACGCTTGTTTATCGTCGATTAAGGCGCAAGACCTGCGACCTCGTAGGGTGGATGACGCTTTATCCATCCACCTATCAACCAATAGCGATGGTGGATGAGAAAGGCGTCAGCTACGCGCCCCGATCCAGCCCTGCGGGCTGCAATCGCCGCGGGGGTCGCGCCTCCTACAAGGTATTGCGCGAGCGCTTTTGTAGCCCGGATGCAATCCGGGAAGCCCTCGATCCAGCGGCGGACCACTCACACCATCTGCAAATGCCGCTTGCCCGCCGGCGGCGGGTAGGCCGCGTCGATCAGCGCCAGGTCCTCGGCGCTTAAGCGCAAGCCCGCCGCTTCGGCATTCAGGTGCAGATGCGCGGGGTCGACCGCCTTGGGGATGGCGATTACACCGGGCTCGCGTAACGCCCAGGCCAGGGCGACCTGGGCCGGGGTGACGGCATGCCGTTCGGCCACCTCGCGCAACGCCAGGCTGCGCAGCAATTGCCCGCCCTGGCCCAACGGACAATAGGCCATCAGCGGCATGCCCTGACGTTGCTGCCAGGGCAACAGATCGAACTCGATGCCGCGCGCCTCCGGGTTGTACAACACCTGATTGGTCGCGCAGGCCGGCGCGTCGAGTTCCCGCATATCCGCCAGGTCGAAATTGGACACGCCCCAGCGTTTGATCTTGCCTTGCTCGCGCAGGCGCTCGAAGGCTTCGACGGTTTCCGCGAGCGGATACTGGCCGCGCCAGTGCAGCAGGTAGAGGTCGATGACCTCGGTCTTCAAGCGCTGCAAACTGCGCTCGCAAGCGGCGGCCACCCCGCTGCGGCTGGCGTTGTGCGGGTAGACCTTGCTGACCAGGAACACGCTGTCGCGCTGTCCGGCGATCGCCTCGCCCACCACCACTTCGGCGCCGCCCTCGCCGTACATCTCCGCGGTATCGATAAACGTCAGACCGAGTTCGATGCCCAGGCGCAACGCCGCCACTTCAGCGCGGCGCTGCGCGGCATCCTCGCCCATGCGCCAGGTGCCCTGGCCGATACGCGGCACCTGGACGCCGGCCAATTCGATGCTGTTCATGCTTTGCCGCACTCCTCGTCCGCATAGGGGTTATAGCTGCCGAACGACCACAGATGGCCTTCCGGGTCATGGCAGCTGAAACCGCGGCCGCCGTAATCCTCGTCTTTGATGTCGATGACGATCCAGGCGCCACCTGCTTTGGCCCTGGCGTAGAGCGCATCGGCGTCCTCGACCAGCACGTAAAGGCTCTGGGTGCAGCCGCCGACCTGATCCGGCTGGCGCATCAGCCGCCCGTATTCGGAATCGACCGCCGAGCCGAGCATCAGCATGTCTTTGCCTTTACCGAAGAGCAGTTGGGCATGGGCGACCTCGCCCTGCTCGCCGGGCACTACAAGATGGCGTTCGAAACCAAAGGTCTTGCACAGCCAGTCGATGGCCGCGGGGGCATCGCGGTAACGCAGACAAGGAATCAGTTTGGCACCGGTATCAACGCTCATAACCACCTCCCGTTCGCACTTCGTCATATCCGTGGCCCAGCCATTGCAACAGACAACAACCATGGCCGAATGGATCGCTCAAGCCGACCGAACGGCCCCAGGCTTCGGTACTGATGGGCCCTTGCTGGCGCGCGCCGGCGGCCAGAGCGCGGGCCAGGGCGGCGTCGAGATCCTCGACCACGAGATCCAGGTGCACGGGCGTCCAATGACGCTGGTAGCTGCGCGGCTGCGGGCTGTTGGCGAAAGGCGCGCTGCCTTGTGCTTTCGCCAACAGATAGAGCGGCGAGGAGGCGCCGAGCAATTCGACCACGGTGCCGTTGAACAGATGCCGGCCCTCTCGCAGGCCGAATGCGCGGGTATAGAAGGCCAACGCCGTGGGCAGATCCGGCACATCGATATTCACCAGCAACTGCATCAAGCCCGATCCTGCTCGGCGCTCAGCAATAGCAACAACGACACCGGCTGTTCGCTCTGCGGGTGTAGCGGCTCCTGCAACCATTGCAGGCGCCAGCCGGTTTGCCGCAGCAGGGTCAGCCAGGATTCGAGGGTGCGGAAAAACCAGGGCATGGCCTGACTGAACCCCTCGCCAAAACCGGCGAAAGTCTCCACCCGCCAGCCGTCGCGGTACCCCGAAGCACCGCCGGCGCGCCAAGGGTGGAGGGTCTGGATCAGCAAACGGCCACCGGATTCGAGCAGCTCGTGCAGCGCCTCCAAAGTCGGCGCCAGCGGGTCTTCGAGCAGGGCGAAATTGCACACCAGCACATCGAAGCGGCCGAGCTGCTCCGCCTGGCTGGCTAATTCGCCGTAACCACAGACCCGGTAGCGGGTGCGCTCATGGCTCAACGCCTGCGCCCTGTCGATCAAAGGCACCGAAGCATCGACGCCAACCGATTCGATGCCCTGCTCGGCCAAACCGCGGCATAACCAGCCTTCGCCGCAACCGATATCCAGCACCCGTTTGGGCGCTAAAGCCACCACCGCCTGCACGATGGCCGCATCGGTGACCAGGCGCCGGCTTTCGATACGCCGCTCGCGCACCGCCGCCGTCCAGGCATCGGCGTTCGCTTGCCAACTGAGTTGGAGTTGTTCGTGGTGATCGCGTTGCATAGCTGCCATGCCATCCGTCGCCCATCGATGGAATGATTCTAAGCCGGTAAATATTTTTGTGTCCGCTTCCCGTCATGTTATTTGGCGCTACTAAGCTTTTAGCAAGCGGCTTTTAGCCCGCGAAACGTAGCGCCACATGGAACCTAGTGGAAAACCATTTGCTCTACCGTTTGTCGGTTATGCACGACATTTCCAAGCTGAACGAACAGGGAGACCTTTTTGCTAACGGATGCAGTCGACACGACGTCGGCAACCAATAGCCAGGCCGCCATGCCGACGCCACCGCGCAAGCGACGACGCAAGCTACGCCTGGCAATACGTCTGACCCTGCTGGTCCTGTTGATCGCTGGCGGCCTGTTGGTCGCCAATGAAATGCGCACCTCGCACCTGCAGGCTTACGAACTCAGTCGCTACGCGAAAAGCCTCACCTACAAGGTTGAACCCGGTCCCAGCCCGGCGATCGTCTACCCCAAGGAGGGGCCTTTCGATAAGCGCCTGGGTTATACCCATATTCCGCTGATGCTCGAACGCTTGGAACAGCGCGGTTTCGGCGTGCAACGCCAGGCGCGCTTCTCCCCCACCCTGCTCGACTATGCCGAGCGCGGCTTCTTCGTGCCCTACCCGGAAAAACCCCAGGCCGGCCTGCGCATCGCCGATTGCCGCGGCACGCCGTTCTATGAGTTCCGTTACCCGAGCCGGCGTTACCCCAGCTTCGCCGCCATCCCGCCGCTGATCACCAACAGCCTGCTGTTTATCGAAAACCGCCATCTGCTCGACCCCGAGCAGCCGCACGCCAACCCCGCGGTGGACTGGCCGCGCTTCTTCATGGCGGCCGTCTCGCAGGTCGGCAAGATGATGGAAATGCAGGACGACTCCGCGGGCGGCAGCACCCTGGCCACCCAGTTGGAGAAATACCGCCACTCGCCGGACGGCCTGACCCTCTCGGCGATGGAAAAACTGCGGCAGATGATCTCCGCCAGCGTGCGCACGTACCAGTACGGCCCGCTGACCATGCCGGCCCGGGAGAATATCGTGCGCGACTACCTCAACAGCGTGCCGCTGTCCGCCGCCCCCGGGCACGGCGAGGTGCACGGCATCGCCGATGGCTTGCGCATCTGGTTCGGTGCCGACTTCGATCAGGTCAACCGCCTGCTCGACCCACAGCGCTCGCCCGAGGTCGCCATCGAGCAGCGCGGCCTGGCCTTGCGCCAGGTGCTGGCGTTATTGATCGCCCAGCGCCGGCCCTCCTATTACCTGTCCCAGGGCCGGCATGACCTGGCCGACTTGACCGACAGCCATATCCGCCTGCTCGCCGGCGGCGGCCTGATCGACCGCGAACTGCGCGATGCGGCCCTCGCGCAAACCCTGAGTTACCGCGACTGGCAGCTGCAACCCAATCTGCAAACCGTGGACAGCAACAAGGGCATCAGCGTGACCCGTTCGCGCCTGTCGTCGCTGCTGAATATGCCGCTGTACGACCTCGACCGTCTCGACCTGAACGCCGACAGCACCCTGCACAACGAGCTGCAACAGGCCGCCAGCCAGTACCTGCAACGCCTGGCGGAGCCGGCGTTCGCCGAGCAGATCGGCCTGTTCGGCGAACGCCTGCTGTCGCCGGAGAAAACCGCCGAGGTGCGTTACAGCTTCACCCTGTTCGAACGCACCGCCAACGGCAGCCGCGTGCGGGTGCAAACCGACAGCACCGATCAGCCGTTCGACATCAACGAGGGCAGCAAGCTGGAGCTCGGTTCAACCGCCAAGCTGCGGGTACTGGCCACCTACCTGGAAATAATCGCCGAATTGCACGCGCGTCACGCCGGGCAACCGCCCTCGCAGTTGCGCGCGGTGGAGGCCGAGGACAACTTGAGCCGTTGGGCCCTCGACTACCTGTTGAGCAATCCGCAGGCGAGCCTACCGGCGATGCTCGACGCCGCCCTGGAGCGCAAATATTCGGCCAGCCCCCACGAGCGCTTCTTCACCGGCGGCGGCATCCACACCTTCGCCAACTTCCGCCGCGAAGACAACCAACGCATCGCCAGCATGCGCGAAGCGCTGCGCGAGTCGCTCAACCTGCCGTTTATCCGGCTGATGCGCGACATCGTGCGTTACACCACCTACCAGGGGCCGGGCAACAGCGCGCAATTGCTCAAGGACGACAGCGACCCGCGTCGCGAAGCCTACCTACGCGATTTCGCCGACCGCGAAGGCAAAACCTTCCTGCTGCGCTTCTGGCGCAAATACCAGGGCCAGGCGGCGCAACCGCGCCTGGAAACCTTCCTCAGCGGCCTGCGCCACACCTCGGTGCGGCTCGCTGCGGTACATCGCTATCTGTTGCCGGATGCGGATCAGGCCACCTTCGCCGCGTTCCTGCAGGCCCATGTGCCGCAGGAAAAACTCAGCGACAAGCGCATCGCCGAGCTCTACGACAGATACGGGCCAGGCTCCTACGACCTGCCGGACCAGAGCTATATCGCCCGCGTACACCCCTTGGAGCTGTGGTTGCTCGGCTATCTCAACGAGCAGCCCCAGGCCACCTTCAGCGAAGCGGTCGAGGCCAGCCGCGACGAGCGCCAGGAGGTCTACGGCTGGCTGTTCCGCAGCCGCCACAAAAGCGCCCGCGACAGCCGCATCCGGATCATGCTCGAGGTCGAAGCTTTTCTCGACATCCACCGCCGTTGGCAGAACCTGGGTTACCCCTTCGGCCATCTGGTGCCGTCGCTGGCCACCGCCATCGGCAGCTCCGGCGACCGCCCGGCGGCCCTGGCCGAGCTGATGGGGATCATCCAGAACGACGGCATCCGCCAGCCGACCACGCGCATCGACAGCCTGCATTTCGCCGCCGATACGCCCTATGAAACCCTGGTGACGCGTAACACCACCGGCGGCGAGCGGGTCATGGCCTCGGAAGTCGCGGCGGCCCTGCGCAACGCCCTCGCCGAGGTCGTGGAAAACGGCACCGCACGGCGCCTGAAGGGCACCTTTGTCGGCACCGACGGGCAGCCGCTGAAAGTCGGCGGCAAAACCGGCACCGGCGATAACCGCACCGAAGTCGTCGGCCCCGGCGGCCGAGTGCTCAGCTCGCGGGCGATGAACCGCACCGCGACCTTCGTGTTCTACCTCGGCCCGCGCCACTACGGCACCCTGACCGCCTTCGTGCCGGGGCGCGCGGCGGAGAACTTCCGCTTCACCTCGGCCTTGCCGGTGCAAGTGCTCAAAGGCATGGCACCGATCCTGCTGCCCTATCTGGAGCCCGGCACCCACAGCCAATGCCAACCGCCTTTGCCCTCGGTGCAGGCGAGTTGGCGGTAGGCAGCGTTTAGCCCGTAGGTTGGGTTAGCGGCGATTATTGCGGTTTAAGCAGCGACATCATCGTAGGCCGCCGCGTAACCCAACAGGCTGCATGCCGGAACGACACCGCGTAGACGCCTTGTTGGGTTACGCGGCGCTCAGTAGCGGTGGCGCTTGTGCGTTGTGTGCAGCGCCGCTAACCCAACCTACGGGCTTCGCCATCCTCACAAAAAGCGGGGCTACGCGTGTTCCGCATCAGCCCTTGCGCTGGATATACAGCGCCTCGACCTTGGCACGCGCCCAGGGGGTTTTGCGCAGGAAGGTCAGGCTGGATTTGATGCTCGGGTCGCTTTTGAAGCAGCGGATATCGATGCGTTGGGCCAGTCCGTCCCAGCCCAGTTGCGCCACCAGCTCGTTGAGGATGGCTTCCAGGGTCACGCCATGCAGCGGGTCTTTGCGGGGCAGGTTCATGCGGGCTCGTCTGGCTTGGGAAAACCGCCAGCTTAGCAGGCGCGCTGGCCGCAGGCGATCAACCGATGGGGTACTGCAGTTCCCGGACGATACGGTCCTTGGCCAGCACCCGCTCGCGCCTGAGTCGGTTGAGTTCCTCGCCGCTATTGCCGTGCTCGACTTCCCACTCGAGCACCTGCCGATCGAGTTCGTAGTAGTTTTTCACCAGGGCGGCGAACTGCGGATCGTCCTTGAGCAGCGCCTCGAACTGCGTCGCCAGTTCGGGAATGTCTTGCAGCAGATCGTGCTTGGCAACCATGGGCCTACCTCCAGGGTTTCTCTCACTTGGTCTGCAATCGACTGCATCGCCGCGCCCCCGTTCGACCTGCATATGCTCTGGTTACCGCGCCCGTGCTTCAGGCATCGCCGAATAGCGCAGGCTCGCGATAGTGCCGTGGGCAGGCGTAGCCGTCGGCGCGGAACAGGTGGCATTTGTTGGCCATCAGGCCGGCGCCGTAGGTCTGCCCGACCGCGACCTTGCGATTGCCGTCGCTGCGCAGGGTGATCATCGGTTCCACCCCTTCGAGCGTCAGGTACAGCAAGTTGTGGTCACCCAGGCGCTCGGCCACCGCGACTTCGCCGTAGAAGGCGAAGTCCGCCTGCTCGGCGTCGACGAAATGCTCCGGGCGCACACCCAGGGTCAGGGTTTCGCCGACACTGACCTGGCTGCCATCGACCGCCACGCTCATGCGCGAGCCGCCAGGCATTTCGATTTCCACCGAATCGCGGCTGGCCTGCAGCGCCCGCACCGGCAGAAAGTTCATCTGCGGCGAGCCGATAAAGCCGGCGACGAACTGGTTCCGCGGGTAGTGATAGAGCTCCAGCGGCGGGCCGACCTGGGCGATTTCGCCGGCATTGAGCACCACTATCTTGTCGGCCATGGTCATGGCCTCGACCTGATCGTGGGTCACGTAAATCATCGTGGCCTGCAAGCGTTGGTGCAGGCGGGAAATCTCGATGCGCATCTGCACCCGCAGGAAGGCATCGAGGTTGGACAGCGGTTCGTCGAACAGAAACACCTTGGGTTCGCGGACCATGGTGCGGCCGATGGCGACGCGCTGGCGCTGGCCGCCGGAGAGGTCCTTGGGTTTACGTTCGAGCAGTTGATCGAGTTGCAGGATCTTCGCCACCTCGTCGACCCGACGGCCGATTTCGCGCTTGTCGACCTTGGCCAGCTTGAGGCCAAAGGCCATGTTCTCCGCCACGTTCATATGCGGATAGAGCGCGTAGGACTGAAACACCATACCCACCGAACGGTCCATCGGCGGCAGCTCGTTGACCCGCTCGCCGCCGATCCGCAGCTCACCGTCGGTGATGTCCTCGAGCCCGGCGATCAGGCGCAGCAGGGTCGACTTGCCGCAGCCGGACGGGCCGACGAACACCACGAACTCGCCGTCGGCGATGTCCAGGTCGATGCCGCGGGTGATCTTGATGTCGCCATAGCTCTTGCAGATGTTGCGTAGCGTGACGCTGGCCATGTGATTTCTCTCAAAAACAGGGCCTGCCGAACGAAGTCGGCCAGGCCAAAAGACTTCAGGAGCCTGTAGGAGCCAGCTTGCTGGCGATCTGTCGCCCTGATCGCCAGCAAGGACTGGGCGTCCCCCTGGCTCCTACAACCGTAATCACCGTCAACCGAGCACCCGGGCGAAACCGAAACCCTGGGCCGGCAACTCTACCCCGGTATTGCCGAACCGCGCAGTGCTGGCCGGCGCCGGCAGCACTTCGACCTTTGCCGACAAGGCGAAGTGCCGCGCCCGATTACCCAGGTTGAACAGGCACAGCCAGGCCTCGTCGCCCAGGTGCCGCTCGAACACCAGCAGGTCGTCGTCATGGTGCAGTACGCGCAGGCTACCCTCGATCAACAACGGCTGGCTCTGACGCCAGGCGATAAACCGTCGGTAAGTGTTGAGCATGGAATTTTCGTCCAGGTCCTGGGCGGCGACGGAAAGCGGCAAGTGGCGGCTGGACAACGGCAACCAGGGTTTCTCGCGGCTGAAACCACCGTGCAAATCCCCCTCGTGCCAGGGCATCGGCGTGCGGCAACCGTCGCGACCCTTGAACTCCGGCCAGAAGCGGATGCCGTAGGGGTCGACCAGTTGCTCGAATTGCAGCTCGGCCTCATCCAGGCCCAATTCCTCGCCCTGATACAGGCAGACGCTGCCGCGCAGCGACAACAACAGGGCCATAAACAGCCGACCGCGGCTGAAATCCGGCTGACCATCCAGCGCCCAGCGGCTCATCACCCGCACCACGTCGTGGTTGCCGATCGACCAGCAGGGCCAGCCGTCGACCAGCTCACGCTCGACACTTTCGATGGTATGGCGCAGAAACGCCGGGCTGCACTGCTCGGTCAGCAAGTCGAAGGAATAGGCCATGTGCAGGGTATCGCCACCGCTGGTGTAGGCGGCCATGGTGCGCAGCGACTGGTCGCAGCCGATTTCCGCGACGGTCGCGCTGCCCGGGTAACGCTCGAGTAGCTGGCGGATGCGCTTGAGAAACAGCAAGTTCTCCGGCTGGGTCTTGTCGTGGATGTGCTGCTGGAAGGCGTAGGGGTTGTCGGCGCGTACGCCAATGCTGCCTTCGCGGATTTCCAGATTCGGCGGGTTGTCACGCAGCGCGCGATCGTGGAAGTAGAAATTCGCCGCGTCCAGGCGGAAGCCGTCCACGCCCAGCAATAACCAGAACTCCATATCGTCGAGCAACTGCTGCTGCACCGCCTCGCAGTGGAAATTCAGGTCCGGCTGGCTGGCGAGGAAGTTATGCAGGTAGTACTGCTTGCGCCGGCTGTCCCAGGTCCAGGCCGGGCCGCCGAATACCGACAGCCAGTTGTTCGGCACCGTGCCGTCTTCCTTGGGGTCGGCCCAGACATACCAGTCGGCCTTGGGGTTGTCGCGGCTGGAGCGGCTTTCCTTGAACCAGGCGTGCTGGTCCGAGGAGTGATTGAGCACCTGGTCGATCAGCACGCGAATGCCGCGGGCATGGGCGGCCTGCACCAGTTGGCTGAAATCCGCCAGGGTGCCGAACAGCGGATCGACGCCGCGGTAGTCGGACACGTCGTAGCCGAAATCCTTCATCGGCGAGGTGAAAAACGGCGACAGCCAGATGGCATCGACATTCAGGCTGGCGATGTAATCGATTTTCTCCAACACGCCGAGCAGGTCACCGATGCCATCACCGTTGCTGTCGAAAAAGCTACGCGGATAAACCTGATAAATAACGCCGCCGCGCCACCAGTCATTGTGAGTCATACAGCCAACCTTCGAGGGTGATGGAAAGATGCTTTCACTCTAGGTTCGCGTATCTGCCGGCACATCCTCCCGACGGGTTATTTCGCGGGAGGATGGTGCCGGCGTAGGTCGCGGGCGTAGAGGGGGATGAGGTGCGTAGCACGGTTTGCAGCGCTTTCGCATTCGCCGATGTGTAGGGCGGGTGCAACCCGCCAAGCCTTTATCTGCACCTGTGCCCTTGGCGGGTTTCACCCGCCCTACGATTCGATGATCGGTAGGTTGGCGCTGAGCGCAGCGAAGCCCAACAAAGCGGTGAGCGGGTAGATATCGGATCATGCCCGAGCCCAGCAGAAGAGAAGACAGGTTGCTGCCTCGTTGGGCTTCGCAGGCTCAGCACCAACCTACGAAACCTTGCGCGGAGCTGAACCTAATCGCTATCGCGGCCAAGGCCGCTCCTACACAAGCGTGCTCGTAGCCCAAACAGGTTCATTAATCTGTACCTGACGATCTCGATTTAATCACCCTGAATCTTGCTCAACAAACTACGCGCCAGCTGCACCGCCTCGCTGCGGTGGCTGATATTGAGCTTCTGGTAGAGGCTGCGGATATGGGTCTTGATCGTGGTCGGCGCGACGTTGAGGTGTTCGGCGATCTGCTCGTTGGACTGGCCGGCGTGGATCAGGCTGAGCACCTGCCATTCGCGCCGGGTCAGCGGCGAGTGGCGCAGCAGCTCGGGCACGTCGGGGCGGTTGATGATGTCCTGGATCACCGCCTCGTCGAGGGTGATGCGGATCGCCCGGCTGAAATCGCGCTGCTGCTGCGCCAACTGGATCAACCGGTCGGCGCGCTGGGCTTCCAGCTCGCCGAGGCGGCGTTCGTGCTGCAGGGATTTGAGCATGACGATGATCAGCTTGCCGATGCGCAGGAAGCTGCCGATGGCGCCGGTGTTGCTGGCCAGAGTCAGGGCCTGGTGCAGGTGGTCGAGGGCCAGCTGGCGTTCTTCGCGCAGCCAGTGCAACTGGGCCTGGAGGATATGGTTGCGATTGGCGTCCATCACCAGGCCATGGTGTTCGGCATCGGCCTGCAACTGGCGGATGATCGGCAGGGCCTTTTCCGGCTGGTTCAGCGATAAGTGCGCGCGTACATGGTTGCGCCCGTTGTACTGGGCGAAGTGGTTGGCCCCTGGCTTGAGCGGCGGCGCGGTGCCCAGCCATTGCTGGATAGCTTCCTTGTCCTGGGTCGAATCCCAATAGCCGAGCATCACCGCATGGGCGTTGGTCAGCCAGTCGATATGGTAGTTGTCGTCGGCCAGCATGCTCTGGATCTTGCCGATATAGTCAGCGCACACGCTCTGCTGGCCGCGGGCATGGGCGATGCTGGCGAGCAGCGCATAGCATTGCAGCAGCCAGCGGTCGCCGACCTCGTCGAGAATCTGGATGCCCTGCAAGGCGCACTGCTCGGCGGCGTCGAGGTGGTGCCACTCCCACAGCACCTGGCCGCGCACACGGTAGACGAACTCCATGATCGGCGTGGCCTGCAAGCGCTCCTGCTCGACGTAATGGATGGCCTTTTCCTGCAACGAATAGGCTTTTTGCAGATGGCCCTGGGCGATTGCGATCTCCGAGAGTTGCCCCAGGCTCCAGACCACCAGATGCGAGGCATGGATCTCGCGGGCGCGGCTTTCGGCTTCCTCGTATTGCTGCTGCGCCTGCACCAGCAAGCCCTGAACGAAGTGCGCCTCGGCCAGACCGGACAGCGCCGCGACGCGCGAGGTACGCATGATCAGCGGCTCGCAGGCCAGCGCCTCGTGGGCCAGGGCGATGGCGGCCTGCTCGTCGCCGCGGTTCATCGCCACCTGGGCGCGCACCGCATTGAACTCGCCGACGATGCGTGCCCATTCCTGCTCGGAACAACGCTCCTGCAAGGCCCGTTCGCCGGCGCTGAACCAACTCTCGACCTGATCGAACTGATAGGAGTTCTGCGACACCCAGGCCTGCAACAAGGTGAACAGCGGCGAGTTGGCAATGCTGCTCACCGGGAGGGTTTCCAGGCACTGCTGCAACAGGCTGAGGCGGCCCTGGCGGTAGAACTGTCGGCCATGACGCTCCAGCACTTCGCCGACCCGCTCCGGGTTGCGCGCCAGCACCGCATGGCGCGCGGCTTCTTCCGGCATGTTTTCGGCGAACAGCGCTTCCGAGGCACGCAGGTGCAGTTCTGCGACCCGTTGCGGCTGGTGGGTGCGCAGTTCGCCTTGGAGGAACACGGCGAACAGCGGGTGGTAGCCGTACCACTGGCGCAGGCTGTCGAGCGGCTGGAGGAACAGGCCGCCGCGCTCGATCTGCTCGAGCATGTCGCGGGCGTTGCAGCCCTGGGTCAGGTGATCGGCCAGGGGGGCGTTGAAGCGTTCCAGCAGACAGGTGGCTTGCAGAAATTCCAGGGTCGCCGGGCTCAATTCTGCGACCACCTGCTCGCGCAGGTAATCGCGGATATAGGGATGGCCGAGTTGCAGGCTCTCGAGAAACAGGTCCATGCCGCGGCTGGTCTGCACCTCTTGCAACAGCAGTTGCAGGGCGCTCGGCCAACCGCCGATACGCCGGTTGAGGCGCTCGACCTGCTCGCGATTGATCGCCGCCGGCAGGTTCAGGTCCAGCAGCGCCTGGACTTCGTCGGTTTCGAACGCCAGTTGCTGGGCATCGAGGATCAGCAACTGGTGCTTGACCCGCAGCTCGGCGACGCCCAGTTCCGGCAGGCCACGGCTGCATACCAGCAGGGTCATCCAGGTCGGCATGTTGCGCAGGAAGAAGCGCAGCGCGGCGATCACCTCGCGGTTATCCAGCAGCTCGAATTCATCGAGCACCAGCAGCAGCGGCGCATGCTCGGCCGGCAGTTCGGCGAGCAGGTGGGTCAGCAGGGTTTCGAAACTCTCGCCGCCCTGCTCGGCCAGCAGCAGGCTCAGCGGGCAGCCGTGTTCGAGCTGACGGTCGAGGGCGTGCAACAGGTAGCGGCCGAGCTGGCGCGGCTGGTTGTCGCCGGCGTGCAGCTGCAGCCAGGCGACCGGACCGTTGAACGCCCCGGCCCATTGGCAAGCCAGGGTGGTTTTGCCGAAGCCGCTGGGCGCTTGCAGCATCACCAGGCGCACCTCGCGCAGGCGCGGCAGCCACTCGTCGAGACGCGGACGGGCGAGCAGCCCGGCCGGCAACGCCGGCATGGTGAGTTTCGCGGGGATCAGCGGCAAGGCGGCGGGCATGGCGGCATTCATGATCGTTTCCCGTTTGTTATTGGTTATTCGGGTAAGCGCTGAATTCTACGTAAATTGCGGGCAATACTCGGGTTTCGATCTGTGTTGGGCTTCGCAAAGCTCAGCCCAACCTACGCCAGCACGCCAGTCCAACGTCGCATCGGCTAACCCTTTACCCCACCCGCCGTCAGCCCGCCGACTATCCACTTCTGGCAATAGAGGAACACTGCGGTGATCGGCAAACCGGAGAGCACCGCGGCGGCGGCGAAGTCGCCCCACAGGTAGTTCTGGTCGTAGAGGTATTGCTGAGCGCCGACCGACAGGGTCAGTTTGTCGACGTCCATCAACAGCACCGAGGCGATCGGGTATTCGGTGATGCAGGTGATAAAGGCGAGGATAAATACCACCGCGAGGATCGGCACGCTCATCGGCAGCAGAATATGCACGAACGCCTGCCAAGTGGTGGCGCCGTCGACGATCGCGGCCTCTTCGAGCGAGGCGTCGATGCTTTCGAAGTAGCCCTTGATCGTCCAGATATGCAGGGCCATTCCACCCAGGGAGGCGATGATCACCGCGCCATGGGTGTTCACCCCGAGCCAGCTCACATGCTCGCCGAGTTGGTCGAACAGCGCATAGATCGCCACCAGGGTCAGCACCGGCGGGAACATCTGGAAAATCAGCATGCCTTTGAGCAGCGGCCCCTTGCCGCGAAAGCGCAAGCGAGCGAAGGCGTAGGCGCTGGTGGTCGACAGCAGCAGGATCAGCAGCGAGCTGATCACCGCGATCTTGATCGAGTTCCACAACCAGGTCAGTACCGGGAACGGCGGATTGACGATCTCGCCGTTGGCCTGGACATAGGGAATGCCCAACGCCAACGACCAGTGCTCCAGCGTCGGATTATCCGGGAACAGGCTGCCGGTGGCGAAGTTGCCCTCGCGAAAGGAGATCGACACCACCATCAGCAGCGGGAAGACGATCAGCGCGATAAAACCGAGCAGGCCGAGATGGGTCGCCCAGACGCGGTATTTGACGGACTTTCGATGGACCATGGCCATATGCGGTTCCTCAGACCTTCACTTTCGAGAGTTTCAGGTTCAGCCAGGCCATGGCGCCGACGACGATAAAAATCATGGTGGCGATGGCGGCGGCCAGGGCGAAATTCTGCCCGGAATCCTGGAAGGCGATGCGGTAGGTGTAGCTGACCAGCAGGTCGGTGGTGCCGGCCGGCGTGGTGGTGCCGAGAATGTCCGGGCCGCCGCGGGTCAGCAGGGTGATCAGCACGAAGTTATTGAAGTTGAAGGCGAAGCTGGCGATCAGCAAGGGCGCCAGCGGCTTGATCAACAACGGCAGTGTGATCTTCAGCAGGTTGTCCAACGGCGTCGCGCCGTCGATCGCCGAGGCCTCGTAGAGGTCGCGCGGGATCGCCTGCAACAGGCCCATGCACAGCAGCAGGATGTAGGGGTAACCGAGCCAGGTGTTGACGATCAGGATCATCGCGCGCGCCAGGGCCGGGTCGCTGAACCAGTCCGGGCGCACGCCGAACAGCGAATCGAGCAGCAGATTCAGCTCGCCGAAGTTCTGGTTGAACAGCCCCTTGAACACCAGGATGGAAATGAATCCCGGCACCGCGTAAGGCAGGATCAGCATCATCCGGTAGAACGCCTTGCCGCCGACCAGCTCCCACTGCAGCACGCTGGCCAGCGTCAGGCCGACTGCCAGGGTGAAGAGCACGGTGAGGGCGGCGAAGCAGATGGTCCAGATGAAGATCTGCACGAAGGGCCCGCGGATTTTCGGGTCGGTCAGCACCTTGGCGAAGTTGCTCCAGCCGGCGTACACGGTAAAGCCGGGGGCGACCCGCTGGCCGGCGGCGTCGACGTAGAAGCCGCTGTCGTGGTCGGCGACCAGGCGTTCGCCGGTCTTGGTATTGAGCAGCGCACCGTCGTCCTGCAGGCGGTACAGCGGTTTGACCGCCGCCACTTCGCGCAAGCCGTAGAGGCGCAACAGCTCGCCCGCGCCGCCGCGCAGTACCCACTGCTCCAGCTCGGCGCGGCGCTTAATCACCTCGCGCAGTGCCAGCGCCGCGCCGATCTCGCCGGCCTCGGCTTGCGGGGTCAGGCTCAACGGTTCGGCATCCAGCGGGTCGCCGGACAGCGGCGCGGAAACGAACAGGCCCCGCTCGCCCTGGTCGATGCGCAAACGCAGCTCGCCTTGATCGTCCCGGTGCAGACTGAAGGCATAGCGCTCGCCGGCCACATGGGTCTGGCGCAGGTGATAGCGCTGCACCTGCTCGAAGCTCAGCAGGTTGTCGCCGCTGTAGTTGGTGAAACCGATACCCACGGTGTACAGCAGCGGAAAAATCACGAACACCAGCATGCCGGCCACCGCCGGGAAGATGTAGCGGTGGGCATAGGCGCGCTGGTTGATGAAGATGAAACTGGCGAGCCCGCAGACCACCAGCCCGAGCAGGGCGAACACCGTTTGCCCTTGGGCATAGAGGGCGATCACCAGGTAGAGCGCAAGCCCGTTGCACAGCAGCCAAACCGCCCAACGCATGACAACGGACAAGGACGCGGCGCTCAGGGTTTTCGACATGGCGGGATTGGACAGCTCAATGGGCAAGTTGACGGCGGACATCGGAATAATAGCCTCATGGCGCGTAGCCGGCGGCGCTCGACCCTGCAACTCGCGCCGCGAAACCGCCCTTGTCGCCGGCCCCCAGCGGGAGCACGTCGGCGCGAGCCGTCATCTCGCGAAGCTTTACAGGTCGGGGTGCCGCACGCGGCACCCCGTTCGCCTCACCGGTTGCGGGGTTACTGGACGATGCGCTTGGCGGCGTCATCGAGAGCCGCGTCCACGGGCTGGCGACCCGAGGTGATGTTGGTCAGCGCGGGCTCCATGGCGGACCAGAACGTCCCCATTTCCGGCACGTTGGGCATCGGCCGGCCCTGCTGGGCGCTGTCGAACGTGGCCTGGATCAGCGGGTCCTTGCCCAACTCGTCCATATAGGCCTTGTTCGCCACCGCACCGAGAGGCACGTCGGCGTTGACCGTCTTCAGGCCTTCGACCTGCAACAGGTAGTTCTCGAGAAACTCCACCGCCAGGGCCTGGTTCGGGCTGGCCGCATTGAGGGTCGCCGCCATCACCCCGGAGAACGGCTTGCTGCTGCCCTCGCCGACCGCCGGAATCGGCGCCACGCCGAAGTCGATGCCGCTCTTGCGCGCGTTGGCCCAGGCCCAGGGACCGCTGATGAACATCGCCGATTCGCCCTTGTTGAAGGCCGCTTCGGCAACGCTGTAGTCCGCGCCCTTGGGCATCACGCCCTCGTCGATCAGGCGCTTCAGCAGTGCCGCACCTTGCTTGGCGCCGGCGGTGTTCACCCCGGTGCTGTTCACGTCGTAGCCGGAACCGTCGTTACCGAAGGCATAACCGCCGTTGGCGGCCAGCAGCGGCCAGCTGAAATACGGCGTGTTGTAGGCCCAGAGAATCGCGCGCTTGCCGTCTTTGGCCAGTTCCTGATGCAGGGCGAAGACTTCGTCGAAGTTCGCCGGTGGGGTTTTCACCAGGGCTTTGTTATAGATCAACGCGGGCGCCTCGATCGCCATGGGGTAGCCCCACAACTTGCCCTGATAACCGACCGCATCCCATGCCAGGTCGACGATTTCGGCTTTGCTCTTGGCGCTGGGGTTGATCGGCGCGATCAGGCCGCTCTTGGCCCATTCGCCGAAGCGGTCGTGAGCCCAGATGAAAATGTCCGGACCGTTGCCGGTGGCGGCGGCCTGCTGGAACTTGTCGGTGATGCTGTCGGGGTGGGCGACTTCGACCGGGATACCGGTATCGGCGGTGAATTTCTCGCCGACCTTGGCCAGCCCTTTATAGCCTTTATCGCCATTGATCCAGATGACCAGCTTGCCTTCTTCGATGGCAGCCAGGGCCGAATGCGGCAGGCTCAAGGTGGCGGACAGGCCGATAACGGCTGCTGCAAACAGCTTTTTATTCATGGGTGTTCCCTCGTGGCTTGTTATTTTTAATCCACAACATTTATGTCTGCCTGCCGCGGGGCGGTTGCGCAGTGACCCCATAGTCGGCCAGCGGATAGCCCGGCACATCCTCCCCACGAGGAGGATCAGGGGGCGTAGAAGCGGGGCGTAGTCTGCCAGCCGATGCCCCGGCGAACCCAGCTTTTTCGCCGCGTCTCAGCCTGCACAAGCTGGCGGGATCGCGGCTAAATGAGCGGCACTGCCCTTCTGCGCGGAGTTCCGCATGCCCATGTTGAGTGTACTTAGTCAGCGCCTGCTGGCGCTTTGTTTCGGCCTGCCGTTATCCCTCGCCCTGGCCCAACCGAACCTCGAAGCCCGGCTCGACGACCAGCCGCTGGCGCTGGCTTGGCAACCGCTGGATAGCCCGGCAGCCCAGGGGCAACGCTTCGCCGCCGACTTGCAGTTGCCGCCCGGCACCCTGCGACTGGGCCAGGGCGATGGCGCCGGCGAAGCCCTGAAACCGTTCCAGCGTTTCGACCTGCGCCCCGCCAGCCGTTTCGATTTCGCGGTGGCCGAAGCCGGCCGTTATCGCTTGCTGGTCGAGACCGGCGCGGATGCGCACCTGCGCCTGCTGCCGCTGCGCAGCGAAGTCGCCGAGCGGCAAAGCGCCTGCTCGGCCTGGAACGGCGAGGCCCTGAGCGTCGATGTCTCCAGCGTATTCGCCGACGGCCAGCGCCTGCGCGATGGCTACAGCGGCCAGAGCGCGCTGGTCGAGAACGGCCGTATCGGCCTGACCCCGGCGCTCGAAAGCAGCGGCTTGCTGCTGCTCGAAGCTGCCGATGCGCCGGCCAGCGCCCGTTGGGATTGGCGCAACGCCAGCCTGTATTTCGCCATCGTTGACCGCTTCGCCAACGGCGACCCGGACAACGACCGCAGCTACGGCCGCGCCCCCGATGGCGAGCAGGAGATCGGCACCTTCCATGGCGGCGACCTCAAGGGTCTGACCGGCAAACTCGATTACCTCGCCGAGCTGGGCATCAGCGCATTGTGGATCAGCGCCCCCTATGAGCAGATTCACGGCTGGGTCGGCGGTGGCGACAAGGGCGACTTCCGCCATTACGCCTACCACGGTTACTACGCCCTGGATTACACCCAACTCGACGCCAATATGGGCAGCGAGGACCAACTGCGCGAACTGATCCGCCAGGCCCATGCCCGCGGCATCCGTGTGCTCTTCGATGTGGTGCTCAACCACCCCGGCTACTCGACCCTGGCCGATATGCAGGCGTTCGGTTTCGGTGGCCTGCGCGACGGCATGGGTCAGTACTTGCCCGCGCACTGGACGCAATGGCAGCCGGAAAGCTTCGAAAGCCTGCACGCCTACCACAACCTGCTCGACTACCAGCACCCGGACTGGGCCAACTGGTGGGGCAAGGATTGGGTACGCGCCGGCATCGCCGACTACCCCACCCCGCCCAGCGTGCTGGTCGATCCGCTTAAGGGTTCGCTGGCGTTTCTCCCGGATTTCCGTACCGAGAGCGATGCGCCTGTCGCCCTGCCCGCCTTTCTCCGGCACAAGCAGCCGACCCGCGCCGTGGCGCGCGAGGGCTACCGGGTGCGCGACTACCTGAATGAATGGCTGAGCTTCTGGGTGCGCGAGTTCGGCGTCGACGGTTTTCGCGCCGACACTGTCAAGCATGTCGAACCGGCGGCCTGGGCCGAATTGCGCGCGGCAGCCGAGCAGGCGCGGGCCGACTGGGCCGAGACCAACCCGGACGATCCCATGGCCGGCGAGCCGTTCTGGATGGTCGGCGAGGTGTTCGGCCACGGCCCGGAAACCAGCGAGTACCAACGCAACGGCTTCGACGCTCTGATCAACTTCGCCTTCCAGCAGCAGACCGCGGCCAAGGCCAGCGACTGCCTGCGCCAGGCCGAAGGCAGCTACGCGCACTACGCCGAGCTGTTGGCGCGTAATCCCGGGCATAACTTTATGAGCTACGCCTCGTCCCACGACACTGCGTTGTTCTTCGCCGAACAGCACAACGATCTGGCGCGCCAACGGGGCCTGGCCGAGGCCCTGCTGCTCAGCCCCGGGGCGGTGCAGATCTACTACGGCGACGAGAGCGCACGAGCGCTAGGGCCAAGTGGCTCCGATCCGTTCCAGGGCACCCGATCGGATATGAACTGGAGCGCGCATGACCAACCGCAGATCGCCGCGCTGATCGACCATTGGCGCCGCCTTGGCCAATTCCGCGCACGCCATCCGGCGGTCGGCGCCGGCAGCCATCGACAGTTGTCCGCGCAGCCCTATGCCTTTGTCCGCGAAGCCGCTGGCGACAAGGTGATCATCGTACAGGGCCGTTGAGATACGCCATCGCTGCATGCCTGTAGGAGGCGCGACCTCGCGGCGAATACAGCCCGAAGGGCTGTCCGCTCATCGTTTGACGACTACAGCGAAAAGCTCGCCCCGAGGTCGGGCCCCCTACAGGCCTCAGGCAATTCGCAACCATTTACCCAGGAGCAGCAAGCCATGACTCAGGAACAACGCCGCCAAAGCCAACTGGCCTTTGTCGCCAGCGGCGCCGAGCTGGAAATCGGCAACCCAGCGGACTGTCCGTTGCCGCTCGAACAACTGGCCGCCACCCAGGGCGACGAGACCTATGTGCGCGAGCGTTTTGCCGGCGGCCTGACCGCCCATGTTTATCGGATCAGGGCGGGCAGCCGCGACTGGACGCTCAAGCGCGCCCGCGAACGCTGCCTGGTGCAGAACCCCAACGGCCAGACCAGTTTTCTCAACGAGATCCAGCGCCGCGCCGATCTGCGTTTGCTGAAACAGGACGCGCAACTCGGCAAACGCCTCGGCGGCATCGTCGACACCCAATACGCCAGCTTGCGCCACGGCGTGCTGCTGTCGCCCTGGATCGCCGGCGCGGCGATCGAGCAATGGCACGAACGGCAGTTGCTGGAGTTGTTCGATGCGCTCGGTGCGCTGCTGCTCGGCGGCCTGTTCGAATGGGACCTGTGCCCCGGCAACACCCTCGACGATGGCCGCGTGCGCCTGTTCGACTTCGGCTATATGTACCGCTTCGACCCACTGCGCCAGTTCAACAGCAACGGCACGGCCACGCCGCAATTCCACGCCGCAGAACGTTTCGAAACCCGGCAATACTTCGGCCACTTGCTGAATCTGGAGCAACGCAGCGACGGAGAGGCCCTGGCTGCCCTGCGCCTGGAAAAACAAATCGCTCTGCTCGCCTATCAACGCCTGCACCGCGAACTCAGCGCGCGCCATGCCAGCGCCAGCGTGCTCGATTGGCTGCAAGGCATCATCGACGCCTGGCGCATCGCCCTGAGCGGCGACCTCGAAGGCCTGTACCTGCGCGAAGCCTGGCGCTCCCACAGCCTCGACCTGCACGACGACCTGAGCGGCCAGACCTGTACGCCGATGACCCTGCAACGTATCGATTGGCTCGAGCGCAATGCCCGAGAACGCTACGCCGATCTGCGGCAATTAGCGGCATTCGGCGAGGCAGCGCCCGGCGCCGCAAAGCTGCTGAGTGAGTTTGCCGAGGCAAGAAAGTTGGCGCAGCAATGGCAGATCCAGAACGCCCCGTAGCTCGGATGAACTCCGGGGAAAATGCGGCGCCTGGAACCAAGCACGTAGCCTGGGTTGAGCGCAGCGATACCCAGGGCGCCGATACCCGGGTATCGCTTCGCTCAACCCGGGCTACCATTGGGTGACTTTGATCGGTCCCACATCGAGGCGTCGAACCGTCCACGTGGGAACGATCAGCTGCTCCCGCAGCCCGGATGAAATCCGGGGAAATACGGCATTTGGAACCAAGCGCCCGGATTGCATCCGGGCTACAAAACTGGCGGGGAATCAGTCCGTAAATCCTGTGTTAATTCGCGGTGGACAAAGCTCCGCTATGTCCACCCTACAAAAGCTCGGGCCGAACCGGCGTCGCGCGAAACCCTAAAGAAATACATCCGTCGAGACACCAAAACGCTCGGACAGCGCCCGGATCTGACGCACATTCAACTGGCGTTTGCCGCCCAGGATTTCGGAGATAACCGACTGCGCCCCGACTTCGGGCAAATCCGCCTGGCTCAGGCGGTGCTCTTGCATCAGGTAGCGCAGTACCTCGACATCGCTGGCTTGCGGCATAGGTCGCTGTCGCTCGTCGTAGGCTTCGAGTAGATCACCCATGGCGCCGGCCAGGCCGGCCAATGGGTGATCCTCATCGTCAGCATTTTGCGATGGGCAAGAGCAACGCTCACCCCCACCCATAGCAAGTTGCGATATTTGCCTAACAGCAAACCGAACCGCGCGATTGAGCGGCTCGGCCTATTCGCGGCTCAGAAACTCCCGCTCGTAGTCACCCCCGCAGCACTTAGCACCTGGTTATTGCCACCCGCTTGCCAGCTCTTCACCAGGCTCGGGTTGCTCTCGCTACGGACGATGCATTTCCATTCGACGCTCTGCTGCGCCGGCAGGCTGATGCTGCCTTTCCAGGTCGGGTAGGCGCTGACGTCGGTCAGGCGCACGGCGCTGGCCGGGCTCCAGTTGCCGAGTTGGCTGAGGTTGCCGACCGCGTAGACGCTGTCGCCCGGTTGGGTCACGCCGTTGTTGCAACGGAAATTCACGCTGACCAAATCGCCACCGCCAGGGGTGCCGCTGGTCCAGATGCGAAGCTTGCCGCCATCCTGGTTCAACGCCGCATTGAAGCTGCCGCTGGCGACCTGGCCAGGATTGCCCAGGTTGGAATCCAGGGCGATGACCAGCGTCTGCGTGGTGCCGGTCACGGTCGCCACCAGCCCCGAGTAGCCGTTGTGGAACTGGATCGGCGAGTCGGCGCGCACGCCGGCGGCACGGCGGATCTGGATCAATTGGCGGATCAACGCGCCATGACCCCAGTCATACATGTGCGACCAATACACCACCGGCGTGCCGGGGCTGGAGAGGATGTAGGCATAAGCCTGCTTGACCAATCCGTCGGCCAATGCCCAGTGATGCTGGCCGCCGTTCTGCCCCGGCGAATAACCGGTGTCATGGTTGTCGACGAAGGTCACCGCCACTTCGCGCCAGCGCGCGTTGGGGTTGCCGTTGAGGCCGTTCTTCCAGTCGGCGATGCTGCCGTTCTGCATGCGTTCCTTGAGGGCGAAGTCGAAGATCGGGCACTTGGCGCGGTCCGACCAGTCCTTGAGGATCTGCTGCCAACTGGCGCCGCTGCGCCAATCCCAGCTCGGGTATTCGCCGGGCGACTTCCACAGCTCGCCGACGCAGAAGGCGTTGTCATGGGCCGCGCTCATCCAGCTGTCGACCCGTTCGCCGGCGTAGCCGCGAACGAAGTCGAAGCGCAAACCGCCGGCGCCGTAGTTGTTGCGCAGGTTGGCGAACTCGTCGCGGAACATCCCGTAGACCTGCGGGCTGCCGGTGTTGAGGTCGGCATCGCCACCGATAAAGCGGTCGCCATCGTCGCAGTCGTTGGGGTAGTTGCCGGGATCGGCGCAGTCGTTGCGCCACAAGCCCTGGCCGGCCGGCAGGTTGATTTCCTTGTCCGGATAGCCACGGTTCATATGGTTGGGCACCACGTCGTAGAGCACCTTGACCTGGACGTTATTGAGGGCGCCTGCGGCCTGTTTGAGCTGGGCATCGCTGCCGTAGCGGCCGTTCTTGTTGAAGTCGTGCCAGAAGTAGCCTTCGCCACCGCCGGAGTTGGCGCCGTCGCTCCAGCTGGAGAAATCGCGCCAGGGCACCGGCATCCAGATCGCACTGAAGCCGTCGGCGGCGATGGTCGGCGCCATGTCGCGGAGGATGCTGTACCAATTGTTCGGCGCTTCACGCACCACGTTCCAGTGAAAGCCCTGCAGGATGATTTCGTCGCCGCCGTGATAACGCACGCCGGCCGGGCTTTTACCGGCCAGGTCGGCGGCCTGGGCGGCGCCCAGAGTGAATAGCAGGGAAGAAACCGCCAATGCCAGGCGGGCGGGGTTGAACAGGTTTTTCATCGTGTCGCTCCACTCTTGTAATTGTTGTTGAGCATCCGACTACGGGGCGATCAGGCCGTTGAGCGCTACAGCACTCGGCTCGCGGCGTACGTTCCCCCGGATCACTGCGGCGCAACGCGCCGTCCCTTGCAGACTGCTCTCGCGTGCCCCTGCGCAATACCTCCTCACGGCTTTTTTCACAGGCGTAGTGGCCAGGCGTAACGCCTTTGCCGGCAGTCGCCGACGGCTCCTCCCCGCCTACGCCCCAGGACTCCACCTCGAAAAAAAATGGCCGGGAGGATGTGGCGAAAAGCGTCGATCTCCACTCTGCGTGCAGCGCTGACCTGTACCCCACCGTACGGCCACGAAGGGTTCGCCTGGCAGTGCCCCGACTAACAACAAGAACAAGGACCATCGACATGACTACGTCAAAACACCTGCGCGTTCTGCAACCCTCTCTGCTGTGCGCCGCCCTGCTCGCGGCCATGCCGTCCCAGGCGCTGGACTTCCATGGCTACCTGCGTTCCGGCATCGGCGCCACCGGCAGCGGCGGCGACCAGGCCTGCTTCCAGGCGGCCGGCGCCCCGGCCAAATACCGGCTGGGCAACGAGTGCGAAACCTATGCGGAAATCGGCCTCGGCGAGGAGGTCTGGAAGGAAGGCGATCAGAGCTTCTACGTCGACAGCATGATCGCCTACAAGTCCGACCAGGCGAACGACTGGGAAGCCACCGACAGCGAAGGCGGCAGCGCCTTCAACAACGGCACCAGCTCGATCCGCCAGTTCCACGTACTGGGCAAGAACCTGCTGGAAAGCCTGCCAGGTGCGACCATCTGGGCCGGCAAGCGCTACTACAAACGCCACGATGTGCATATCAACGATTACTACTACTGGGACGTCTCCGGCCCCGGCGCCGGCATCGAAGACATCGACCTGGGCTTCGCCAAGGCGCACGTCGCCTGGATGCGCAACAGCGACGGCGACTACGTGTACGACGGCACCGGCACGGGCACCAACGTGGCCAACAACACCTTCGATTTCCGCCTTACCGATATCGACACCAACACCGACGGCAAGCTGATCGTCGGTTACGACTTCGGCAAAGCCAACCTCACCGACGAGCAGGAGCGCGACCCCGGCTACACCAACCAGAAAGGTCATCTGGTGACCCTGGAACACACGCAGGGCAACTGGTTCGGCGGCTATAACCGCTTGGCGCTGCAATACGGCACCGACGGCATCATCGGCAGCAGCGGGCGCAACAGCACCGGCAACAGCGACGGCAGCATGCTGCGCCTGGTAAACCACGGCGTGGTCGGCCTGACCGACAACATCGAAATGATGTACGTGCAGATTTACGAAGACCGCGACCTGGATAACGACTCCGGCCAGACCTGGGCCTCGTTCGGCGTGCGCCCGGTGTACAAGTGGAACGACACCATGAGCACCGCCCTGGAGTTCGGCTACGACTACATCGACCCGCAAGCCGATGGCGACAAATCCCGCGACCTGACGAAGATCACCCTGGCCCAGCAATGGTCGGCCGGCCGCAGCTTCTGGGCGCGTCCGCAAATCCGCGTGTTCGCCACCTACGCCATGTGGGACGGCGAGCGCTACCAGGCCGCCAGCGAAGCCATCGATGCCGGCGACGACAATGGCCTGACCTTCGGCGTCCAGGCGGAAGCCTGGTGGTGATCGGTTGCGGCGCCCTGTTCGGCGTCGCATAGAGACAACACAGTACTCACGCTGCTCCTGTGGGCTTTACCCCGGCCTGCTCCGGCCGGGGCCTTTTCCCGATGAGCCTGACGAGGTCACCATGACGCCCTTCAAAGTTTCCCTGTGCCTGCTCGCCCTGTCGCTCGCCGGTTGCGCCAGCGAGCCGCTGCGCCGCTTCGACGCGCTAAATAGCAGCCCGGCACCTCTGCAAACATCGGCCAGCGCCGCGCAACGCAGCCTCGACGCCGCCCCCTCCTGCTGCGCCAGCCTGCGCGACCTGCCCTTTACCCGCATCGGCGCCGACTTCAGCGGCGAGGTGCTGATCGACGAGAACTCCCCGGCGTTCGAATTCGATAGCGGCAAGAGTTTCTTCCGCGCCTTTCAGTTACCGGCCGACAGCAAATCCTTCGAGATCCGCCTGTACAGCCAGGCCGGCGATACGGTGCTGGCGCCCAACGCCCTGCTGCTCGACAGCCAGTACCGGGTCACCCGCTTGCTCGGCGCGGAGGATTTCGTCTACGCCCCGGCCGCCGGCCTGAAAAGCGACAGCCTCGACGCCCGCCTGCGCGTCGACCGCCTGTACAAGGACAACCCCGGCAACGAGCATTACCTGGTGCTGTACAGCTCGGCCAAGCAGATGAGCGGCCAGACCGTGATCGAACACCCGGCCAAGGCCTATGCCCGCGCCCTGGGTAACCAGCCGCCGAATATCCCCGACCCGGTGGTCAAGCATGCGCCGGTAGGCGTGCTGAAGATGGTGTTGATCGAAGACAAGATCGCCGGGCAAACCGCCAACACCTATGTGCCGCCCTACAGCATTGGCCAGACTATGGGCAACAGCGTGCCCTCGGTGCCGGCGCCCGCCGTGCTGCCGGAAACCCAGGCCTATTACCGCCAGGGCATAGACGCGGCATTGGCCAGCCAGGACCTGTCGCGCGCCCTGCGCCTGGCCGACGAAGCCGAGCGGGTCGGCGACGTTAGCGCCAAGGCCTATTTGCTTGAGCGTATTCAGATCAAGTGATGGTTGGGCTGGCGACGCTCTTTCGCCATCTACCAAAGCCGGCAACGCTGCCCTCACCCACAGCCCCTATCCCGGGGGAGAAGGCAGCTCATGCCGGCCTGTCATTGCGAGAACCTATATATGAACGCTTTGCTAAAGGCCGGGGCCCTGTCGCTGCTGTTCTGCCTGAGCGGCTCCGCCCGGGCTTTCGAGCGCGATACGCTACTGGTCTGGGTCAGCCAGGACAAAGGCTTCAACGGCATCGCCAAGGTCGGCAAACGCTTCCAGGCCGACACCGGCATCGCCGTCGAAGTCGCCACCCCGGACGATCTGGCCGCACGCTACGACCGCCAGGCCGGCACCGCCAAAGGGCCGGATATCGTGATCTTCGCCCATGACCGCTTCGGTTCCTGGATCGATGCCGGTCTGCTCGCCGGCCTCACACCCAGCCAGGACGCCTTGCAGCGCGCGCCCGCCTTCGCCTGGGAAGCGGTGAGCGTGGCCAAGCGCATCTATGGCTACCCGCTGTCCACCGAGGTGGTCAGCCTGATCTACAACCAGGACTTGGTGCCGACCGCGCCGCGCACCTGGGCCGAGGTGATCGAACTGGACAGCCGTCTGCGCGCCCAGGGCAAGCGCGCCATCGAGTGGGATTACGCCAACCTGTACTTCTCTTGGCCGTTGATCGCCGGCAGCGGCGGCTACAGCCTGAACAAACGCGACGGCCTCTACGACCTCGGCGACTCGGGCATCACCAACCCTGGCGCTATCGCCGGGTTCACGCAGCTGCGCAGCCTGCTCGATAGCGGCGTGCTGGCGCGCGAAGCCGACTACGACGGCATGATGAACGGCTTCAAGGCCGGCGATGTGGCCATGATCATCAACGGCCCCTGGGTGTGGAACGAATTACGCGCCGCGAATATCCACTTCGCCATCGACCATGTGCCCGGCATCAGCGCCGAGCAGCCCGGCAAACCCTTCGTCGGCATAGTCGCGGCGGCGGTCAACGCCCATAGCCCGAACAAGCAGCAGGCGCAGCGCTTTCTCGAGGATTACCTGACCAGCACCGAAGGGCTGCGCACTGTCGATGCCGACAAGCCGCTCGGCGCGGTGGCCAACCTGGAACTGCTGCAAAGCCTGCAACAGGACCCATTGATCGCCCACACCTACAGCTCCGCCACGCGCGGCGAGATCATGCCCGACCTGCCGGAGATGAAACGCTTCTGGGCGTTGTTCCAGAGCCGCCTGAAGCCCATGTTGGATGGCCAACGGCCGCTGCAAGCGACGCTTGAGGAAATTGCCGCGCGCCTCGACAAGCAGGCGCAGATGCAGGCCACCCGCCGCCGTCACTACCCGGCCAGCCCACTGCACTGAGAGCGCCGAACGCGACGCCGGGTCGCCCGGCGGATCGTCAGAATTAATGCGCCATCGCCATAGTCCATCGCAATGGAAGTTCAGCCTTTCTGAGGAGGAGCGAAAATGACGATGAAATCACTGCAAGGCGCACTGGTCGTGGTGACAGGCGCATCCAGCGGCATCGGTCGCGCGGCGGCCGAAGCCTTTGCCTGGCAAGGCGCGAAGCTGGTGCTGGCGGCGCGCGATGCCGAGGCGCTCGACGAAGTGGTCGCCGAATGCATACAGCAGGGCGCCGCGGCCATCGCTGTACCCACCGATATGACCGACAACCAGGCCGTGTTGGATCTGGTCGAAGCCGCCGCCGACTTCGGCGACGGGCGCATCGATGTGTGGATCAACAACGCCGGCGTCGGCGCCCTGGGCAGTTTCGACAAGACGCCGCTACGCGCCCACGAACAGGTAATCCAGACCGACCTGCTCGGCTATCTGCGCGGCGCCCATGGCGTTATGCCCTACTTCAAGGCCCAGGGCTGTGGGGTGCTGATCAATACCCTGTCGGTCGGTAGTTGGGTTGCGCAACCCTTCGCCAGTGCCTATTCCGCGGCGAAATACGGTTTGCGCGGTTTTACCGAGGCCTTGCGCGGCGAACTGACCGATTGGCCGGGTATTCACGTATGCGATGTCTACCCGGCGGTGGTCGATACCCCAGGGTTTCGCGACAGCGGAAACTACAGCGGCCACCGCCTGGCCCCGCCACCGCCGATACTCGATCCGCGCGAAGTGGCCGCGGCCATGGTGCGCCTGGCATTGCACCCGAGACCGACGGTTACCGTCGGCGTCAGCGCATCCCTGCTGCGGCTCGCGCATTTTCTCTTGCCGCACTTCGAGTGGCTGTCCGGAAAATTGACCGGCAAGGCCATAAGCCGGGCACAAGCCTGCGGTACCTCGTCCGGCAACCTGTTCGAGCCCACCCACGCCGAACGCCGCGTGGATGGCGGCTGGCGTGCGGAAAGGGCGCGCACCAGCAGATCCTTGCTCGCGGTCGGGGTGTTCGCGGCGCTGTTGCTCGGCCTTGGCGTGCTGGGTTTACGCCGGCATTGAGCAGAGTCAGGGCGCTTCGTAACCGCGCGCCACCTGCGCCAGGTGGAACCAGGTCGGCGTATCCAGATGCAGCTGCGCTCCCGCCAGGGCATTTTCGATGCGCGACCAGCGCAGGCTGCCGATGATCGGCACGGGCGCGCCGGGCAAGCGCCGCAGCCAGGCCAACGCGACCTGGTCGGGCGTTGCGCCGAGCGTATCGGCAACCGTTGCCAACGCTTGCTGCAAGGCCACCGGAAAGGCCCCGCCGGCGAATGGCGACCAGGCCAGCGCCTGTATCCCGGCGGCCTGCAGCGCCTGTAGCTGGCCATCCCAGGCCGCGTCCTGGGCCAGCAGCGACAGCTCGATCTGGTTGCAACGCAGCGGCAACTCGCGCGCCAGCTGCTGCCACTGCAACGGCAGGAAGTTCGACACGCCGAGCCAACCGACCTTGCCGCTGTCGAGCATCTCCTGCAGCACGCGGATGGTTTCCTCGGCCCGCATCAGCGGGTCGGGGCGGTGCAACAGAAAGCCATCCAGACGTTCGACGCCGAGGCGCTTGAGCGACGCCTCGAGCGAATCGCGCAGGTGCGCCGCGCTGCTGTCGTAGTGTTTGACCTGCCAACGCGAAGCATCCTGCGGGGCCAGAACGATATCGGCCTTGCCGATCAACTGCAGCTGCGCGCGTAAGTGCGGCCTGAGGCGCAAAGCATCGCCGAAATGCGCCTCGCATCTGCCCTGGCCGTAGATATTGGCGTGGTCGAAGGCATTCAACCCGTGCTCCACGCAACGCTCGATAAAGCCCAACAGCGCCTGCGGCGTGGCCAGCTCGGGGTAATCGTGCAGGCGCATCATGCCGAGTAGCAGCGGTACCTGGGCCGGACTTCGGGTGGCGGTCATGGGCTCGTCTCCAGTTTTTGCCCATGATCACAGAGCCAGGAGCGGACGGGAACAAAAGGAATGTCACAGCCCCGTGACAGGGCGCTGCCAGCAAGGGTTACCGCTCGGGAGGAAGGTCCGAGGAACGATCGAGGGGCTCGAGCCGGACGTTACGGGTGGCACCGGGCGTTTGCTTGAAGCGGCTTTTGTAGGCACGGGAGAAGCTGGAGGCATCGGCGAAGCCGACTTCATCGGCCACCGCCGCCAAGGGCATCGTGCTGTTGAGCAACAAATATTGCGCGCGTTGCATGCGCCGGCTCATCACGTACTGCTGCGGCGTCATGGCGAACCTGCGCTGGAACAGGAAGTTGAAATGGCTCTCGCTGAGATTCAATGCCGCAGCCAGCTCGCCGTTGCAAGGCGGCTCGGCGAGACGCCGGTCGATCAGTCGATTGAGTTCGGCGAGCGCCAGACGCGACTGCGCGGGTAACGGTGGTACCGATGAGTAGTGCTGGACCAGTTGGGTCATAAATAGCGATACCAACTGGTAGTTGACCAGCGCGCTGCGCCCGGTATCGCGCTGCAATTGCCCGGCGGCGAAATCCAGCAAGGGCATCGCGGCGGCATCCAGGGTGATGAATTCCGCACGCTGGAACAGCGTCTCGCTGAATTTCAGCTCGCAGGCCTGTTCCAGCGCGCGGATATAGGGATCGCTCAGCGCCACGTCGATCACCAGCAATTCGCTTTCTTCGCTGAGGCCGGCATACAGGTGGCTGGCCGAGGCCGGCACCAGGGCCGCGGTGCCGTTGGTCAAACGCCCCGCACTGTCGCTGAACGCGCAATCCATCCGCCCGCGCCAGCCGATCAGCACCTGGGCATAGTCGTGACAATGCTCGCCGCGCTGTAGTGCGATCAGATTACGCCGCGCCTGGCTGCCGTTCATGCTGCCGAGGCCATGATGGGAGGGAGGGTTTTCATAGTCCGGGTATATAACTCCAGCGCCCAGGTCAATGGCAAACGTACAGACGCGGTTAGGATACAAATCGCCAACACAACGGAAAAGCCGCCATGCAACTGAATGCCGATCAGGTACGAAACGCCCTGCCGTGGGACAGTTTGATCGAAGCGCTGAAAGATATCTTCGCCCGTGAGGATGTGCGTTCGCCGATCCGCCACCACCACAGGATCGAAGTTCCCGGCGAGCCTGCTGCCACCTTGCTGCTGATGCCCGCCTGGATCGAAGGCGAATACCTCGGGGTCAAGCAGGTCAGCGTGTTCCCCGGCAACAACGCGCGCAATCTGCCGGGGTTGAGCAGCCATTACATGCTCAGCTGCGGCAGGACCGGCCGCCCACTGGCCCTGCTGGATGGCAACGAGCTGACCGCCCGGCGCACCGCCGCCGCTTCGGCATTGGCCTCGCGTTTTCTCTCACGTGCGGATGCCAGCCAACTGCTGATGGTCGGCGCCGGGCGCATGGCCCGCCGGCTGATCCCGGCGCATATGAGCGTGCGGCCGATCCAGACCGTTCAGGTGTGGGATCGCCACGAGGCGGTCGCAGCGGCGTTGGTGGCCGAGCTCACCGCCTGCGGCATCGATGCCCGGGTTTGTCCCAGCGATCGGTTGCTAGAGGTCGTCGGCACAGCGGACATCGTCAGTTGCGCGACCATGGCGACCGAGCCGCTGGTATTCGGCGACTGGCTCAAGCCCGGAGCGCACCTCGATCTGGTCGGCAGCTTCACCCCCAGCATGCGCGAGACCGACAATGCCGCCATGCAGCGTTGTGCGCTGTTCGTCGATACCCGGGCCGGTACGCTGAGCGAGAGCGGCGACCTGATCATCCCGATCAGCGAAGGGGCGATCGGCGCCGACAAGATCCTCGCCGAACTCGCCGAGCTATGCCACGGTCAGCACGCCGGCCGCGCCGCCCTGGACGACGCCGAACAAAGGGTGACCCTGTTCAAGTCTGTCGGCGACTCACGCGAAGACCTCGCCGCGGCAATCCTCGCGTTCCGCAATCAAGGCTGAAAAGCTACCCAGGCACTCACCGCGTGCCTCCTCTTCAGGAGCCCCGAGCATGGCGGATAAATCCACTCCCACGACTCAGCCTGTTGCCCCTGACTCTGGGACGGTCGCCGTGGTTGGCGCCGGAGTGGTCGGCCTGTGTACCGCCCTGCAAGCCCAGCGCAAGGGTTACCAGGTAACCCTGATCGACCGCGATGCGCCGGGCCGAGGCGCCTCGTTCGGCAATGCCGGTTACCTGGCCACCGAACTGATCGACCCGCTGTCCAGCGGCAAGACCCTGCGCGGCGCGCTGACCATGTTGTTCGACCCGCACGGGCCGCTGGCGCTGCCGCTCGGCTATCTGCACCGCAGCCTGCCCTGGCTGCTGCGCTTCGTCGCCGCCGCCCGCCCTGCCCAGGTCGAGCGCTCACGTATCGGTCTACGTCAGCTCAATCGGGCGGCGCTGCCGGCATGGCAGCGTTGCCTGGCCGATATAGGCGCGAGCGAGCAACTGTGCAACTCCGGCTACCTGCTGGTATGGGAGTCGGCGCAGCGCCTGGAGGACGCCAAGGCCCATGCGCGTTACCTGCAGCAATGGGGCGTACGCTGCGAGCTGATCGACGCCACGCGCCTGGCCCAGCTGGAGCCGGCGCTGGTCGGTACCCTCAGCCATGCCCTGTACTTCCCCGATGCCTGCCAGGTACGCGAACCCTATCAGCTCTGCCGCCTGCTGTTCGCCGCGTTCGAAGCCCGCGGCGGGCGCTTCATGCAGCAGCCGGTCGAAAGCCTCTCAGCGGATGCGCAACAGGTACGGGTGCAGCTCACCGGCAAATTGTTGAACGTCGATCAGGCGGTAATTTGTGCCGGCGCCTGGAGCAAGACGCTGCTGCAAGGCACGGGAATCGAGGTGCCACTGGAAGCGGAGCGCGGCTATCACATCAGCATGGACAGCCCGGCCGTCAGCCTGAATCGACCGATCGGCTCGGCCGAGCGCCGCTTCGTCCTCAGCCCGCTGGATTCCGGCCTGCGCGCGGTGGGCTTTACCGAACTCGGCGGCCTGCGACTGAAGCCGATTGCCCGCCGCTTCAAGACCTTGCGCCGACATAGCCAGGCCCTTGTCCCGGCGCTCGCCGATCCAGCGCTGAGCTGCCGCGAATGGATGGGCCACCGCCCCACCCTGCCCGACTCGCTGCCGGTGATCGACCGTCACCCGCGACACGCCCGGCTGTTGTTCGCCTTCGGCAATCAGCACCTGGGCCTGACCCAGGCGGCGATCAGCGCGGAACTGGTGGTCGATCTGATGACCGGAAAAACGCCGGCCATCGACCCGCAGCCTTACCGGGTCGACCGGTTCTGAACTCGCTCCATGGATTTCACCCAGGCAAAAAAGCTATGTCCCGTACTCTGTTGCGTTCAGGCATCGGCGCTAAATGTAGGGGGGCTGACTTCGTAGAGTGAGCCGTGCGCAGCAGCGCCGACATGGATTCCTGGTGCGCACGGCGCACCCTACCCATTGCGGCCTCGGCAAGCAGTGTCACGCCTCCGCTGGTGACAACACGCAATGGGTATGTAGCAAAAAAGGCTCTGTACCCGTTACGGGTTGTATCGCCAGGCACGAATCGTAGGAGGCCCGACCTCGGGGCGAGCTTTTCGCTGTATCCGCGAACCGATGAGCGGGCAGCCCTGCGGGCTGCATTCGCTGCGGGGGCGCGCCTCCTACGAGGCATCGCATCATGCAATACGTCATTGGGACACAGCCAAAAAAGGTTATGTACCAATAGCGTGTTGCGTTCGGCTATCGCCACTGAGTTTAAGACGGTCTGGATCCGTAGGGTGCGCCATGCGCACCTGTGATTCGTCGCCTGCGGTGGTGCGCACGGCCTAGGCGGCCCCGCGTCACCCTACGCGTTGCCGGCTATGCGAGAAAGGCTCAGGCCTGAATCGCCCATGCGACACATTATTGGGACAGCGCTAAAAAAAAGCCGACCCGATACCCTGAGGGTATGGATCGGCGAAGCCCTATCGGGTCGTGGGTGAGTCGTTCAGCCGGGCATCAGCAATGAATTCCGGCTAACGATACCTACCCACAGACGACCGACCGTGGGCAGGGTGAATGGGTTCAGGCCAGCTTGCGCTCGACTTCGTCGAACTGCGCTTGCACTGCGGCCTCTGGCTCTTCGGTCAGCAGGCTGACGACGACGATCGCGATGGTCGCCAGGATAAAGCCGGGGATGATTTCGTAGAGACCGAACACGCCGCCCAGACTGGCCAGCTGCTTCCAGATCACCACGGTCACGCCGCCCAGGGCGATACCGGCGAGAGCACCGTTACGGTTCATCCGCTTCCAGTACAACGACAGCAGGATCGCCGGACCGAAGGCCGCGCCGAAACCTGCCCAGGCATAGGACACCAGACCGAGAACGGTGCTGTCCGGGTTCATGGCCAGAACCAGGGCGATAACGGCGATCAGGATCACGGCGGCGCGGCCGATCCAGACCAGCTCGGCGTCGCCGGCATCTTTCTTGAGGATGGCCTTGTAGAAGTCTTCAGCCAGGGCCGAGGAGCTGACCAGCAACTGCGAGTCGGCGGTGGACATGATCGCAGCCAGCACGGCGGCCATCAGGATACCGGCCACGACCGGATGGAACAGGCTGTTGACCAGCACCATGAACACGGTTTCGGCGTCGGCCAGGTCGGTTTCCAGGTAGCCCAGGGCCACCCAGCCGATGACCAGCGCGGCAACCAGGGTCAGGGCGGTCCAGCTCACCGCGATACGGCGGGCGGTCGGCATGTCCTTGTCGTTGGAGATCGCCTTGAAACGCGCCAGGATATGCGGCTGGCCGAAGTAGCCGAGACCCCAGCCGAGCAGCGAGAGAATGGCGATGATGCCCAACGGCTGGCCTTTGACATCGTTGAAGAACGTCAGCAACTCGGGGTTCTTGGCGTTCATTGCTGCATGGGTCGCCTCGATGCCGCCCACGGCGTTGAGAGCGAACACCGGCACCAGCACCAGCGCGGCGGCCATCAGTAGCCCCTGCACCACGTCGGTCCAGGCCACGGCGAGGAAGCCACCGAACAGGGTGTAGGAGACCACGGCCAGGGTGCCGACGACCACGGCGATCTTGTAATCGAAACCGAACACGGTTTCGAACAGCTTGCCGGACGCGACCAGGCCCGAACTGGTGTAGAACAGGAAAAACGTCAGGATGATCAACGCCGAAACCACGCGCAGGGCACGGGACTTGTCGTTGAAGCGATTCTCGAAGTAGGCCGGCATGGTCACCGAGTCGTTGGCCGTGTGCGAGTAAATGCGCAGGCGCTGGGCAACGAACAGCCAGTTCAACCAGGTACCGGCCAGCAGGCCGATGGCGATCCAGGTGGCCTCGAAACCGGCAGCCAGGGCGTAGCCCGGCAAACCCAGCAGCAGCCAGCCACTCATGTCCGATGCGCCCGCCGACAGCGCGGCGGTGGTCGGGCCAATGGAGCGCCCACCCAGTACATAGTCGGACAGATTGCTGGTACGGCGATAGGCGACTATGCCCAGCCACAACATCAGCACCAGGTAGACCACGAAGGTCACCCCTACGACAAAAACATTCTGCTCATTCATGTTGTTGTTCTCGTGTTGGCACGGCTCGGGCCGTGACTCTGTATTTTAAGCAACCGCGGCATGCGGCCACTGCGTTAAACCACCGACCAAGCGCACGCAAATGCAGCGTCGGAGGCGGGGCGAGCCTATTGGCTCGCCCTGAACCAGGGGACAGATCGCAGCGCGATAGCCTGTTACTCGTCGCCCAGCGACAACAGCGAAGCGTTGCCGCCCACCGCCGTGGTGTTGACCGAAGTGGTGCGTTCGTTGACGAAACGCAGCAGGTAGCTCGGGCCACCGGCTTTCGGGC